>NZ_JBLZIO010000022.1:0-71400 GCF_048553315.1 Legionella sp. ST3F1
CTTTTTATGCAGAAAGTATACGTTTAGTTATTTAAAATCAATCGGTTATTTCTCTAAATTTGAGTGCGATTGCCATAACAAGAATACCCTCTATTAACTCTCTCTAAAGCAGTGCCATTAGCTTTTGTTATTCAAATTCCTGAGACCTCTCTGAATCCTAAATAATAGAGCAAGTCAAGACTGTTTTTTTATTATTTATTTGTTATGATCACGGGCTTGGTAAAATTTATTACCGGCCTCCTATCCTGTGGATAATTTTTAGCCTTCCCCTATTTTTATTTGTTAATAAAACGCCTTACTTCCAAAAAAAACCTTGTATTTAAAAGACTAAATTGTTTTTCCTTTTTGTTTCGATCTCGTGGTTTATCCACAAAATCTGTGGATAACCATGTGTATAGACTGTCGAACTAGTTAAGGACAGGAATAGTAAACAAAGGGATCAGACAACGTTGCACCATCATAACTATCGTTTGTATTAGCGATAACAGCCTACACCTTGTTTACCAATGAGCTGGCAATGGGTAAATCCTGAATTATTTAAACGGTAACTTACCGCACCATAGTTCACAATTATTTCGTCCCCATTCGTTTGTAGTTGTATACGGGCGTATTCTTTTTTCTGCTGACAAGCTGACGTCATTTGCAACCATTCTGTTGGCTCTTTCTTTGTACCAGTATTTAGAACGGTAACAGCAGGTTGATAAGTATTTCTGCCACAAGATGAAAGAGTTAATCCATTGGCTGTTGGAACAGTAATAATCCTGTCAAAATTGGCTAATGTGGCTTTAACAGCTTTCTCAGCATCTAAAATTCCATGCCCACAAGGCTTTTCACCAACGCAAGATTTATTGCTATCGTTACTTTTCCCAAAATCATGGGTCGTTGCATAAAGAATTTGCTCTACCTGTTCTGGTAATATTTCTCCTTCTCTAATTGCAAAAATCAAACCCGCTACACCTGCTGCATGGGGTGAAGCCATACTGCTTCCCTGGTAGAAATCAAAACCCGAGCCTTGATAACCACCACCGGGGTTAACCGTGGAAAGAATTCCACCTTCCCTACCATAACGCAGATCCCCTCCAGGAGCAGAAAAACTGACGCTCGGCCCATAATTGGAATAGTAAGCACGCAAACCTTCTGGTCCTGTAGCCGCAATCTTCATAGTCCCATTACACGCAGCGGGTGCATTATAATGCTCCCAGCGATTGTCATTACCTGCAGCAGCGGTAATAACCGCGCCTTGTTGGCGTACAAATAACAAAGCATCCTGTAAGGCCGCATCACAATGGTCAATTTCCTTGCCAGGACGTTCATCAACACCAAAACTCATATTGAGTACTTTAGCGGGATAGGGGTTAATCGGCGCCCCAGGTACACGTCCTCCCACAGACCAGTATATGGCATTAATCACCTGACTTTCGTAAAACATCCCTGTTGCGTCAGGAATTTTAACCGGTAAAATTTTCAGATTCTCACCAACTCCCATCATGACATCGCCATAACCAGCAATAATCCCTGCTACATGAGTGCCATGGTAAGTACCCGTTTCATCAAGAACATTGTTATTATTTGCAGCAAAATTCCATCCCCAAATATTCCCTGCAGTATCTTTAACCAAGTTATTAACCAAACTGTCATTAAGGGTAATACCGGTATCCAAGACAGCAACAATCACTGGATTTCTTGCCAGGCCAGTACTATAAGCCCAGGCACCATCTCGGCGTCCTGGTGCAGATTCCAACATCATACCCGCCGGGGGTGAAAACTCATCCCATTGCAATTCATGAGAAAGCATTGGCGTTAAGCGCATTGACTGAGGATTAGGAACCGGTTTGAAATAACCTACTCTGTCTTTAACGGCATAAATTATATTTGGATTTTTACGGAGTTGTTCAAGAATCCTTGCAGTGCTATCCATTTTTTTGAGAGCAGTTTTCGGTAAGTTTTTATCATTAAAGGCTAATGTATAAGCGCCACCTGCAATAGGTGTTAATGAGTAGATAGGCAAATGGGCAGTTTGACTTAGTAAAGCTCGCAAAGAAGATACTGCTAAAGGTTGTTTATATTTTACAATAACCCTTATAGCAGCTTCTTCAGCAGCAACCAGATGAATAAAAGAAAAAAGTACTACTCCTATCAATCCTTGACAACGCATCTATCCTACTCCTTTTGCTCTAATTCAACAAATAAGTATGTAAGAGAATAAGCGTTGTGACAACAAGACCACTGACTTACATGTCTATTTATTTTGGTGTCTCTTGGGTTGCTACTCGTCTTATCTAATAGCGATAGTATTCAGGTTTGTAAGGACCATCAATGGGAACACCGAGATAATTTGCCTGCTCCTTAGTTAACTGTGTCAGTTTTGCACCAATACGGTCTAAATGTAAACGCGCGACTTTTTCATCCAGATGTTTGGGGAGAACATAGACCTGCTTGTCATAGTGTTGAGTATGTTGAAATAATTCTATTTGCGCCAAAACCTGATTTGTAAAAGAGGTAGACATAACAAAACTGGGGTGTCCGGTGGCACAACCCAAATTGACCAAACGCCCTTCGGCAAGAATAATCAACCGCTTACCATCGGGGAAAATCACATGATCAACTTGAGGCTTAATATTTTCCCATTGATATCCACGTAAACTCTGGATATCAATTTCTGAATCAAAATGGCCTATATTGCATAGAATAGCTTGATTCCGCATCCGTACCATATGCTCATGTTTGACCACGTGGTAATTACCTGTCGCTGTAATAACAATATCAACCTGCTCAGCGACCTCATCCAGTCTAACGACTCGATACCCTTCCATGGCTGCTTGCAACGCACAAATTGGATCAATCTCACTAATCCATACCGAGGCACCCTGACCTCGCAGCGCTTGCGCACAGCCTTTACCTACATCCCCATAACCAAGAACCAGTGCTACCTTTCCCGCTATCATCACATCTGTTGCGCGCTTAATGCCATCTAGAAGTGATTCACGACAGCCGTAAAGATTATCAAATTTAGATTTGGTTACTGAGTCATTGACATTAATAGCAGGCATTCCCAATTGGCCTTTTTTAGCCATGTCGTAAAGTCTTGCTACGCCAGTTGTCGTTTCTTCAGATACGCCCTTAATTGCCGCCAACATGGATGGGTATTTTTCATGGATAATCTGGGTTAAATCACCGCCATCATCGAGTAGCAAATTGGGTGACCAGTCATTGGGGCCACGCAACGTTTGCTCCACGCACCACCAATATTCATCTTCCGTTTCACCTTTCCAGGCAAATACGGGTATACCTGCAGCCGCCATGGCGGCTGCAGCATGATTCTGCGTTGAAAAGATATTGCATGATGACCAACGAACTTCAGCTCCCAGAGCAAGCAAGGTTTCGATCAAAACAGCCGTTTGAATTGTCATATGCAAACAACCTGCAATACGTGCACCTCGCAGTGGTTTTTCGGTAGCGAACTCCTTCCGCAAAGCCATCAAACCCGGCATTTCTGTTTCTGCAATGGCGATTTCTTTTCGCCCCCAGGCCGCTAAAGACAAATCAGCAACTTTATAATCTTGGGTTGTGTGATTTTTTGTTACAACAGTATCCATCTGTGTCATGAGTTTGTCCTCTCAATCGATCCTTCAACCAGGGGCTGTTGACATCCTGCCAGCCTAAGTCGAAAGTACTGATTTGCGAGCGGTGAAGCGCAGGAAACCAATACTTTTCGGCCAAGACAACAGAAGTCAACAAGCCCTAATCAACTATTAGGGCGTTAAGGTCATAAGGCTTTACTTAAAGCAGCCACTTTATCTAAACGCTCCCAAGGTAAATCTTCGCGTCCATAGTGTCCGTAAGCAGCAGTTTGCCTATAGATAGGACGTAATAAATTATGATGATCGATAATACCCTGTGGGGTTAAATCAAAATGAGTATTAATCAATTCAATAATTTCTGAATTAGTCAGATGGCCAGTACCAAAAGTATCCACACTGATAGAGGTTGGCTCTGCAACACCGATAGCGTAGGATACCTGGACTTCACATTTGTCTGCTAAACCAGCCGCTACAATATTTTTTGCCACATGACGCGCAGCATAGGCAGCTGATCGATCCACTTTGGAAGGATCTTTACCAGAGAAGCAACCACCGCCATGGCGTGCCATACCACCATAGGTATCAACTATGATCTTACGCCCCGTTAAACCACAATCTCCAAGGGGGCCACCAATGACGAAACGTCCTGTTGGATTAATAAAGTAACGCGTTTTAGGCAATAACCACTCAGCAGGCAATATCGGTTTAATAATTTCTTCTCTAACCGCTTCAGTTAACTCCTGATGACTAATATCGGGAGAATGCTGAGTAGAAAATACGATGGTATCCACAGCAACAGGTTGTCCCTGCTCATAGCGCATAGTTAATTGGCATTTCGCATCTGGGCGTAACCAGGGCAGCTTATTTTCTTTACGAAGACTGGCCTGTTTTCTCATCAAGCGATGCGAGTAGGCAATAGGTGCCGGCATATATACGTCTGTTTCCTTGCTGGCATAGCCAAACATCATGCCTTGATCGCCTGCGCCAAGAATTTTAGTCTGTTGGTTATCTACTCCTTGGGCTATGTCAGGAGATTGCTTGCCAATTGCTGATAAGACTGCACATGAAGCCCAATCAAATCCCATCTCTGAACTGTTGTAGCCAATGTCTTTAATCACCGCACGAGTAATTTCATCAACATCAACCCATGCAGTAGTCGTAATTTCACCACCCACTAAAACCATACCGGTTTTAACAAAGGTTTCACAAGCCACACGGGCTTTAGGATCTTTAGCTAAAATAGCATCCAAAATAGCATCAGAAATTTGATCGGCGATCTTATCTGGATGCCCCTCAGAAACTGATTCTGAGGTAAAAACATGAAAATCACTCACTTTATCCCCTTGTATACTCATTAAATTTAACTCATCATTGCCATAAACTGCTCAAAAATGGCTTCAATATCATGCGGCCCGGGACTAGCTTCCGGATGACCTTGAAAACCAAAGGCTGGCTTATGCTTATGCCTGATTCCTTGTAAGCTCTGATCAAATAAAGAACGGTGTGTGACTTCCAGGCAATCCGGCAAAGAATCTTCATCAATTGCAAAACCATGATTTTGACTAGTAATTAGAACTCGTTTAAGTCCATCAGTCTCGATTACCGGATGGTTAGCACCATGATGGCCAAATTTCATTTTAAGTGATTTTGCACCACAGGCCAAACCCAGTATTTGAAAACCTAAACAAATTCCAAAAACCGGTACATTCGCATCGAGAAATTTTTTAGTTGCTGCAATTGCATAATCACAAGCCAATGGATCACCTGGCCCATTAGATAAAAAGATGCCATCAGGATTCAGTGCCAGTGCCTCTTCAGCCGAAGTTTTAGCCGGTACAATCGTTACATGGCAGCCTTTATCATGGAGAATACGCAAAATAGTATGTTTCACACCAAAATCATAGGCTACAACATGAAATCGAGAGGGTTTAGAAGCCTCTCCCCATCCCCCGCGCCCTTCATGCCAACGTTCCACTGTTTTCCGCGATACCTCACAGGCCAGATCCATGCCTTCCAAACCAGCAAAGGCTTTAGCCTTCGCTAAAGCAAGTTCAGTTTCATTGGTCGACGTACTAATACAGGCGGCCACAGCACCGTGTTGACGCAACCGCAGTGTTAAGTCACGTGTATCTATACCAGCAATTGCCACAACACCATGTTTTTTTAACCAATCTGGTAACGATTGTTCAGAGCGGTAATTTGAGGCCACCAAAGAACAATCGCGCATCACTAAACCAGCAGCCCAGATCTTTGATGACTCCATATCTTCAAGATTACAACCTGTATTTCCAACATGGGCGGTGGTTAGAGTAATAATTTGTTTGGCATAGGAGGGATCTGTCAGCATTTCCTGATAACCAGTCATTGCTGTGTTAAACACTAATTCACCTACGGAGTCACCATCGGCACCAACAGAGACGCCTTCAAAAATCGTCCCGTCGGCAAGCACTAATATTGCAGGTTTATTGAACATATTAAGACTCTTTAATCAGGGCGTTACTACCGAAGCAACCTGCCTAGGTCTTTCAACCTAAAGCCTCAGTTTGCTTCACGCAACGCCTACAGGCTGTGATAAAAATAATCAATTGTACAGCACAGCCGTTAAAATTTCATGTCTTCAAAAAACTTTTTTACACCATCAAACCAGGAAGTAGAGCGCGGTGAATGCGTTTTCTTGCTGCTATCCAAAGAATCTTGCAATTTAGTAAGCAACTCTTTTTGTTCTTTTGATAAATTCACCGGGGTTTCTACAACAACGCTACATAATAAATCGCCTGTCGCATGACCTCGCACTGACTTCATACCCTTGCCACGCAAACGGAATGTTTTTCCAGTTTGTGTTTCGCTGGGAATCTTCAAAGTAACCCGACCCTCCAGGGTAGGTACCTCAATTGATCCGCCTAGTGCTGCAGTAATAAAACTAATAGGTACTTCGCAATACAGATCACTTTCATGCCGTTCAAAAATAGCGTGTGTTTTAACATTTATCTGTACGTATAAATCACCCGGTGGACCACCATGGATACCAGCCTCTCCTTCACCGCCTAGACGTACACGATCGCCATTATCAACACCAGCAGGAATTTTGACAGTTAATTTTTTGCTCTCTCGGACTCGACCTTGCCCATGACAATTAGTACAAGGATCAGTAACGATTTTTCCTTCCCCATGACAAGTCGGACAGGTTTGTTGTATAGAAAAAAACCCTTGCTGGATACGAACCTGGCCTACGCCATTACAGGTTTCACAAGTTTTTGGCGTGGTTCCTTTTTTAGCACCCGAACCTGTACAAACCTCGCAGACTACATGTCTAGGAACAGTGATCTCAATTTGTTTGCCAAGAGCAGCCTCCTCTAAGGTGAGCTGCACATTAAATTGTAAATCTGCACCACGTTGTGCCCGGGACTGTCTACCTGCAGAACGCCCACCCGAAAATATATTCTCAAAAATATCTTCAAAAACATCGCCAAAGCCACCAAAACCGCCATGCCCCCCACCCATAGAAGGATCAACACCTGCATGCCCAAAACGATCATAAGCAGCACGTTTTTGTTGATCGGATAACACAGCATAGGCTTTCTGTATTTCTTTAAACTTTTCTTCTGCTGCTTTATCATTAGAGTTACGGTCGGGATGATATTTCATCGCCAGTTTGCGATAAGCTTTTTTGATTTCGCTTTCCTCAGCATTACGACTAACGCCAAGAAGTTCATAATAATCCTGCTGTTCCATAACTCTAATACCATCAAAAATTAAAGACTACCGTTATCGTGTAGCCATAAAAGAACGGAGTGCCACAAAGCACCCCGATCACCTTCTTATAGGTCTTACGCAAAACTCCGAGCCCGGTGTTTTTCGTAAGTCCTGTGCTTTGTTACGCTTTATTTCTTATCATCCTGAACTTCTTCAAACTCAGCATCGACAACACCTTCATCTGCTGCTTTTGTTGATTCTTGAGCTTTAGCGTCACCAGGTGCTTCCTGTTGCTGGCCTTCCGCTGATTTTTTCGCATAAATACGCTCGGCCATCTTGGAAGAAGCATCACTTAGAATTTTTAATTTATCTTCTATGTGGGCCTTGTCATTACCTTTTACAGCTTCTTTCAATTCAGCAATAGCCGTTTCTATGCCTTTTTTCTCATCATCAGACAATTCGGTCGCTAAATCCTTTAACGATTTCTCACTGTTATGAATAAGACTATCGGCTTGGTTACGTATATCAGCCATTTCTTTGAATTTTCTATCTTCTTCTGCGTGCGATTGCGCGTCTTTCACCATCGCTTCAACTTCTGCATCACTCAACCCACTGGATGCCTTAATCACGATGGATTGCGCCTTACCAGTTGCCTTATCTTTAGCAGAAACATTAAGGATACCATTCGCGTCGATATCGAAAGTTACCTCAATCTGCGGTACCCCACGCGGTGCTGAAGGAATATCCGTTAAATCAAAACGACCCAGCGATTTGTTGGCAGAGGCCTGTTCGCGCTCTCCTTGTAACACATGAACTGTCACTGCCGTTTGATTATCATCCGCCGTTGAAAACACTTGATTCGCTTTAGTTGGAATAGTGGTATTTTTCTCGATTAGCTTGGTCATCACACCACCCAGCGTTTCGATACCCAAAGAAAGTGGGGTAACATCAAGCAAGAGAATATCTTTTACGTCCCCTGATAGAACAGCCGCTTGAATAGCAGCACCAACTGCTACAGCTTCATCAGGATTCACATCTTTGCGTGGCTCTTTGCCAAAGAAATCTTGTACCGTTTTTTGCACAAGCGGCATGCGTGTTTGACCACCAACCAGAATCACTTCATTGATTTGCGATACAGTCAAGCCTGCATCTTTCAAGGCTACACGGCAAGGCTCAATAGAACGTTCGACCAATTTCTCAACCAAAGACTCCAATTTGGCGCGAGTCAATTTGATATTCAAATGTTTTGGCCCGGAGGCATCAGCTGTAATATAAGGCAAATTCACATCAGTTTGTTGTGTAGAAGACAGCTCAATCTTGGCTTTCTCAGCGGCTTCTTTTAAGCGCTGCAGAGCCAAGGGATCATTGTGTAAATCAATCCCACTGTCTTTTTTAAATTCGGCAGCCAGGTATTCTATTAATGCCAAATCAAAATCTTCCCCACCAAGGAACGTATCACCATTAGTAGCTAATACTTCGAATTGATGCTCGCCATCTACCTCAGCAATTTCAATAATAGAAATATCAAAAGTACCACCACCAAGATCATAAACAGCAATGACTGAATCACCTCGTTTTTTATCCATACCGTAAGCGAGCGCCGCTGCGGTTGGCTCATTGATGATACGTTTGACTTCAAGCCCAGCAATACGACCAGCATCTTTGGTAGCCTGGCGTTGTGAATCATTGAAATAGGCAGGTACCGTGATAACTGCTTCTTTCACTTCTTCACCTAAATAATCTTCAGCAGTTTTTTTCATTTTACGTAAAACTTCTGCAGAGATTTGTGGTGGCGCTTTATCTTGATTATTTACTCTTACCCAGGCATCACCATTGTCTGCTTTAACAATCTCATAAGGCACCATTTTAATGTCTTTTTGTACGATAGGATCATCAAAACGACGACCGATTAATCGTTTTACTGCAAACAGGGTTTTTTTAGGGTTAGTCACTGCCTGACGCTTTGCAGACTGCCCAACCAATACTTCATTATCATCGGTAAAAGCAACAATTGAAGGAGTAGTGCGAGAACCTTCGCTATTTTCAATTACACGAGGTTTATCACCTTCCATTATTGCTACGCAGGAATTTGTTGTACCTAAGTCAATTCCGATAATTTTTGCCATTTGTTCTTGCTCCACTCAAAAGTTAGTACTGCAATAGTTGTCATATGGGGATAAAATTTGCCAATTTCAAGCTATACCCGTAATAAAGTAACCTAATTAACCATTAATAGGTTTATTTCGCTTTAGCAACAATGACCCTTGCTGGGCGAATTAGTCGATCATTTAATTTGAAGCCTTTTTGGAATACCGTTAAAACAGTATTCGCTGCAACACCGGGAACCTCTTGGATCGACATCGCTTCATGCTCTTGTGGATCAAACGGAGCTCCTTCCGGATTTATCTGCGTCACACCATGTTTTTCCAAAGCATCGATGAACAACTTCATAGTCAACTCCAAGCCCTCCTTCATGCCTTCCTGACCTTCCTTTTCACAAAGCTGTAGAGCCTGCTCGAGACTATCAGCCACCGGTAATAACGCATTAATTATTTTTTCCAGGCTATAGCGATGTGCATGAGCCACATCACGCTCAGCACGCCGGCGAATATTATCTACTTCCGCCATGGCTCGCACTGCTTTTTCCCAGTTTTCATGGGCTTTTTGTTCTGCAAGGGTGAGTTGCTCTTCAAGCGCAGAATAACTTGGGTGCTCTAAAGCATTTTCGCCAGGCTCCGACTTTGCGTCTTCTTCATCCTCAGAGTCTTCATGGTCAAGGATCTCGTCTTCTAATTCACTATTTTCTTTGATTTTATGCCAATTTTTTCTTTTATCTTCGCTCATGCAAAAACTCCCGAATAAGTTTGATGGCAATAGTTGGGGGCTATCAGCAAAATTTCAAGTCCGTTTGCCATTAAATTGCTTAATTCTTTACGAACCAGCCAGCTGTTTCCTGCGGAAGCAAAATCTTGTCCTTAGCAAGAACTAAATCTTGCTAGAAGTGTTCATTCATCGCATACTCAGTATTATAGATAACCAAAGGATTTTTTTTATGCACCAGTGGTCGCCGATGTCATGGCAACAACATTCTTATGAGCAAGCTGCCAATTACCCTGATCAGAATCAATTAGCCAAAGTAGTTGAACAATTAAGCAACCTGCCACCACTGGTGACCAGTGGTGAAATAAAAAACTTAAAGCAAGCCATTGCAAAAGCTGGTCGAGGCGAAGCGTTTATCCTGCAAGGGGGCGATTGTGCCGAATCTTTTAATGAATGCCGTTCGGATATCATCAGTAATAAGCTGAAGATTTTGTTACAAATGAGCCTGATCCTGTTACACGGGATGCGCAAACCAATCATAAGGATAGGCCGTATCGCTGGCCAATACGCGAAACCGCGCTCATCTGATCACGAAACCATCGATGGTGTTACTTTGCCAAGTTATCGTGGCGATTTGGTTAATTCACAACAATTTGATGCCCCCTCGCGTGTACCCAACCCTAAATTGATGCTGCAAGGCTATAGCTGCGCCGCCATGACGCTTAATTTTATTCGTGCTTTATTAGATGGCGGCTTTGCAGATCTGCACCATCCGCAGCGCTGGGATTTACGTTTCGTTGAGCACTCACCACAAGCCGAGGAATACCACGCTATTGTGCGCTCGTTGTCTGATTCCTTAGCCTTTATTGAAGCAATTGAGGGCTCCAGTAACAATAGCCTATTTAATAAAGTTGATTTTTTTACTTCTCATGAAGCGTTGCATCTTCATTATGAACAAGCCTTAACCCGGCATCTGCATGATGGCCTATGGTATAATTTATCAACTCATTTACCCTGGATTGGCATGCGGACTGCAAAATTGGATAGTGCGCATTTGGAGTTTTTGCGGGGTGTACAAAATCCAATTGGCATTAAAGTAGGCCCTTCAGCCACGAAAGAATGGCTGACCGAAGTGATGGAAATAATTAATCCAAATCGTGAGGAAGGACGCTTGTTACTTATTACCCGTCTAGGTGCAAAAGGTATTGATAAATTATTGCCTCCTTTAATTGAAACCGTTAAGGCAACCAAAAGCCCGGTAACTTGGTCTTGTGATCCCATGCATGGCAATACAGAAACAACGTCTGATGGCATTAAAACCAGGCATTTTGACAACATCCTGTCAGAATTACAGCAAGCAGTTAAAATTCATCGTGAAATGGGTAGTTATCTGGGTGGAGTTCACTTTGAATTGACCGGTGATAACGTTACTGAATGTATTGGCGGTGCACGTGGTTTAAGTGCAGAAGATCTAAAACATGCCTATCGCAGCCTAGTGGATCCTCGCTTGAATTACGAGCAATCGTTAGAAATGGCGATCCAGCTCAGTAAACAATTTAATGCAAAGTAGCAAATATTTTTTGCAAGTAATCAGGAATCCGCTGTTCTAGCCAATAGAGCGGCTTTCCTGGCAATTTTCCACTAATAAAACCAACATGCCCCCCGGAGGAACTCAGTTCCAGGGTAATATCTGAAGATAACTCGTCTGCTTGCGGCAAAACCTCTGGTGTCATAAAAGGATCATCCAGTGCATGAATAATCAAGGTTTGGGTAGCTATATGGCGCAGATAACGGCGAGAACTCGACTCTCTATAGTACGCATGAACATTAGGAAACCCGTGTATAGGCGCCGTTACAAACTCATCAAAAGTCCAAAAACATTGCCATTTATGCATATTCTGCAAAACCTCGGGTAAATCCTCTGTATAGTTATTTTTCTTTTGTTCGAAAACCTGTCTTAAACGACGCAATAAGTAACCTTGATAAACTCGAGAAAAACCCTGGCTAATCCGATCAGCAACCAAACGTAATTGGAAAGGCACCGATACAGCCACCGCAGCATCAATTAAAGATTGTTGCCCCTGTTCTCCAAGCCATTTGAGTAAAACATTACCTCCCAGTGATATCCCAACGACCGCTTTTTTACTGGAGGGTTCCCTTTGCTTTAATAGGTTCAGTAAATAATTGATATCTTCCGTATCGCCAGAATGGTAAGCCCGTAACAAACGATTCGGTTCCTCACTTGCTCCTCTGAAATGCATTAATACAGCCCGCCAGCCATAGCGATTAAATGCTTGCATTAATCCACCTACATAAGAAGATTGAACATTTCCACCTAAACCATGCAATAAAATAACTAAGGGTGTTTTACTATTGTTGCCATTAATTGCCCAAGCCAAATCAATGAAGTCGCCATCAGGTAGTTCAATGCGCTCGCGCAAATCAACTGGCGCCTGAATACGGCGAGTCAGGGTTGGATATATCGTCTGCACATGAGAATTTGGCAACCACCAAGCGGGCTTGAAAGAGCTTTCTATTATCATGAGAGCGCTTCCTTGTGATAAGCAGGACTGTATTCATGAACAGCCTCTATCATTGCGGCAACATGTTCAGGGGGCACATCCGGAGTAATCCCATGACCCAGATTAAATACATGGCCATTTCCCCGACCAAACGAGGCCAAAACCTGTTTCACTTGTTGACGTATACAATCCGGATTTGTTAGTAACACAGCCGGATCAAGGTTACCTTGTAAAGCAACCTGGTCACCGACCTGGGCCCGAGCCCTGCCGAGATCAACTGTCCAGTCCAGACCAAGCGCATCACAACCAGTACCTGCCATCTGCTGCAACCACTGACCTCCCCCCTTGGTAAAAAGGATAATGGGAATGTCGGGATACCTGGATTTTAATTGCGTAACAATTTCCGCCATGTAATGAAGTGAAAAATCACGGTAGTTCGCAGGAGTCAGAATTCCTCCCCAGGTATCAAAAATCATCAAGGCATTCACGCCTGCTTTGACCTGTTCGTCTAAATAGAGGCTAACTGCCTGCGCAAGTTTGGCTAAAAGCAAGTGAGCTGCGTGTGGCTCTGAATAGAGTAAATGCAAAACTTTCTTAAATTCACGGCTACTCCCTCCTTCCACCATGTAGCAAGCCAGAGTCCATGGACTGCCAGCAAAACCAATCAAAGGCAACTCTTTCGGCATCTCCTGGCGGATCAAGCGCACGGCGTTCATCACATAGGCTAACTCATCAGCAGGATTGGGAATAGGTAAGGCATCTATGGCCTGTATAGTCTGTACTGGCCTTTTAAAGCAAGGCCCTTCCCCCTCAGCAAAATAAAGACCTAAATCCATAGCGTCAGGAATAGTGAGAATATCAGAAAATAAAATGGCTGCGTCCAAGGAAAAACGCCTAAGAGGCTGCAAGGTAACTTCACAGGCTAACTCAGGATTTTTACATAGATTGAGAAAATCACCCGCTTGTTCACGAACTTTGCGATATTCCGGCAAGTAACGGCCAGCCTGACGCATAAACCATACAGGGGTTCGAGTAACTGATTTCCGCTGCAACGCTCGAATAAACAAGGATTCATTACTGCTTGTCATAAACAACCATTTTTTTATTAGTAGAATTATCAATTTTAGCACTGTTTTAGCTTTCCAGCTTAAGGTTACCTTAACTTTTAGACGTTAAAATTAGGCAAGACATTTGTTGTGGAACACGCATGGAAACCAATGAACACCGTAATGCCGGTAATAAAATTCGCATAATGACCCTGGGCAACCGTTATTTAAAGGGAAGTGAAGGCCTATCTGAGAGCGATAACAATAATTTGCATGTCCACATGATGCGGCTCGTTAATGGCATACCTGTTCCGTTAGAATTTGCATTAGAAGCCGGTGATATTGTTGCGTTGGCTGGAGATTATTACACCAAAGCAGGTTGGGGTCTGGATTTACAACTTCCCCCTTTAACAGGTCATGTAAAAAAAGATAATGAAGCCTTATTCAACTTGCCTGTCAGCCCCAAAGAGAACGATGTTTATCTTCAGGCCTATGGTGATTTAGCTTCCCCAACTCTCCGGAAAGCGGATATCCAACAGATTTATGCTATTGAAGAAAGAACCTATATTCCTTTTTTTCCCTCGTTGAATAGCATTTTTCAACAACTGGTCTATGCATTTCGCGTTAATGGTTACAATAAAAAACTAACATTGAACGAAGCTCATTTTGCTCCCTGGTCAACTCGAGCCTACATGGTTGGCCACACAGAAGCACTCCATTCTACTGAGCTGGCTTACGCGTTTAAACTCTTGGCTACTGAGGGCGATCTCAGTGAAATTGAGCCCGGGATACTTAGCGAAGCAGAACGTGTTGCAGAAGCAATAGGTCAAAATCCGACTGCTTATGGTTATAAAGCCTCACTGGACAATAAGACGCTCTACAACGAATTGTATTATCGTTACCATGCACTGGCTGTTGGGCAAGATCTATTTACCATGCATTTTTATTCTGATCACTTTGCTGGCGGACATCTAAGCCGCATAGGTTTGTTGCGCCAAATTATGCCTGCACAATTTGGTAATTGGGGATCTATTCTCATCAACAATATGCACAATGAAGATAATACCTTTGGATTAAACGTCTTAAATCCGTTTCAACCAAAAGGCTATAAACACTATGGAGCGGATACCGTTTTTGGTGTTAACCCTAGTGAAGATCAAGCATACGGTGATGGGACCTATTTTGAACGCTCAAACGATGAAGATAGCAACCAACTCATTAATGGCATGGATAATTCACTCGGTGATATTACGAGACGCTTGTTAGGCGGCAAAAAACCGCAACCATCCCAATACGGTGGCCTTGCGTTCCTGCCTGAGGTGAATTACAAGGAATCGCAGCCTCAGCCCCTATTGATACACGGAGTAGATGGCAAGGTTTATTATCGAGCGAATATAAGCCGAGTAGACCTATTAAGTGCTGGGCAATATGCAGCAACACGTCAAGATCCTGCTAATCATGGGTATAAGGAATTAGGTTATTTCTCTGCCATTTGGCTGGTTGCCAAATTAAGATTGTTAAGTTTTATCTATTCTCCAAAACTCGAACAGCCAACTGCTAAAAGCACAGCAGTGGTAACATCGCCTCTGGAAGAAGAAGCAGCGCGCTCAATGATGGATCACTTAATCACTACAACAGTCAATCCAGTTGCCCCATCCACTGAGCTAACAGAGGAACAAACTTCTTTAGGTGCTTGGCGTGAGAATCCTCCTCTCTCATCCAGTCATATCAAGACTTGCAGATTTATGCCACAGCCGGGAACCAGTGCCTTAAATACCCAACAACCTTCCGAGGGAATGGTTTTAGGATCGTAACTGCACGTCATCTACAAGGGCTCTCCTGACAATGGTTCCCCAACGAGTTTTATTAACTTGGAATCATCAAAATTAATCAATGAAGCCTGTTCATTGATTTTATTTGCCATAAAATCTGCGCAAGACTTTATAAGGATTTTTACATCGTCCCAATATTCAGTTTCTATACCAATACAAATTGATTTGGCCCGCTGCATCACCGGTTGATATACTTCAGGTAAATGATTCATTACCCAGTCCGCCGCCGCAGGTTTAGATCTTATCGCATTGGTTTCCAAAGTACTCCAGATTCGCGCATAAGTAAGTAGGACATTTCGCGTATCATGCTCAAGATCCATGGCAAGTCTATTTAAATCATGAAGCATCGCTTTTATAAAATCATGGTATGGCACTGGTGCCAATAGCCGCTCAGGCTCTAACCCCAATAAAGTTTGGCTCTTTAATAACACTTGCGTAACAATTAGCGCAAGATCAGGCATTTCATGAGTCAGCCAAGGTTCAATGATGCCCTTCTCAAAGGATTGGCGTAACCAATCCCCATATTGAAAATCAAAGTGAGGGGGATACCGCCAAGGGTTAATCGCTGTCTTCTCTACAAGGGTCATTTCAATAGGTAACTTTGAACCTTTCATGTAAATACCAGAGATTTGAAGAAACTCAGCAATTAATCTGGCTTTTTCCTCTGAGGTTGTTGCGCGCTTGGTGACAACGAATAAGTCAATGTCGCTATATTTTTGCAGTCCGCCCACCAGGGAGGAACCATACAGATAAACGCCCCAAAGATCAGCTCCTAAAATCATTTTCAATAATTCCAGGCTATCTTTGAGTTGTTGCTGCATTTCAGGGCTATAAATAGAGGTCATCAATTTTTGTTAATTAACTACTGGCATCGCTATATTGCCATTGTTTCAATGGCATTTAGTCTATTCATTCAGTCTTGCTAATTCAAGCAAACAGATTAACGCTTTGTTTTTATAAAAATATTCATATCCATAAATGATTGCCCCTAAAACGCTCCCTTGCTATGCTAGCAAAACTTCTTTCTGCTTAAGTTTGCTTATGGACAGTCTTCATATCCAGGGTCTCACGGTAGCCGCCCGTATTGGCGTCTATGATTGGGAACAGCGAATTTGCCAACCTTTATTAATCGATATTACTATTCCAGCCGACTTTACTCATTGTGAAGATAATTTAGCGAATACTATCGATTACGCCAAACTATGCCAACAAGTCACCAACTATGTGGAAACAAACTCCTTTCATCTGATCGAAACAGTCGCTGACCAAATTGCTCGATTAATTAAAAATGAGTATAACCTCCCACAGCTAACCATTAGCATTAGTAAACCGCAAGCAATAAAAAATGCTCGCGATATTCGGGTCACTGTAACGCGTTAGATAAAGCCGACTGTCAAGCTGGTTGGCTCTACAGTCGGAGACCTGGTTCCTACCATCCTGTCACCGGTAATTGGCTCAGATAACGAAAAAAGTCCTTTATGAACTTCTTGATGGGCAGGAGTTGTTGCGAGTTGTGGAGTCCCCCGCTGTCTTTTGATAACTGAAGGCTCATTCTGGATTATTGCGTCGTCACCAGCCATTGGGCTAAATTGATCAAAAATTAGATAGCCGACCGCTGTCAAAGTGAATAACGTTAATAGTATCCCTCCTGACAGAGCGGAGGCACTGCCTATTGCGGCCCAACCTCCGGCAGTCAATGCAGGTAACCCCAATCCCTTCGACATCACGGTTGAGATGAGCAGGCCAACAATTAATAATGTACTTGCGCCAGCCGCTAAACCAACAGACGCATCTGAAACAAAAAAGCCTCTAAACCATGAGCGATGTTTATCAAGTGCCTCATCAACTGAAAGTTTTACCCGGTAACAGTTGAGTAAAGTAAATCCGGTAGTCGACATCATGATCAACATCGGAATCAAAGGAGACACAGCAAGGCCTGCAATTGAAAAACTAATAATAAACGCTAAAAAGGCAATGGCACTATAAACCAGTAACGCTTGGTTTTGACGAATATTTTTTTGAAAAAAACGATCCAGTTTATGATGTTCAAATAGATAAGCCAATGAACCATTCAAGCTAATATCTGTAAAAAAAGCAGCCTTGTCAGTAGAGTTCATTGCACAACTGACACCTTTTTTTTCTGTCACGATTCGGGCGCATGGAGCATCATTTAAGCCATCTCCAACAAACCAAACCCCTCCTTGAGATTTTTTAGGTTCTGAAGGCGTCATCCCGCCCCCAAAAAAACCTCTTACTGTACTTAGAAAACCTTGTTTACTACTTTCTTTTTTAGGTGCAGCAACAGGCTCAAAAGATTTCATCAATTTCCGCAAAAACGCTTCCTTCATATGTGGTTGTTGCTCTGCATGAATATTTTGTGGCTCAAAAATGGTTTCTTCGCTATGTGGATAGGCCTTTGCCGATATTTGTTGATTAAATGCCATCGCCGACACTGAATTGTCACCGGTAAGCATAATTAAAGTTTTACCTTCATTCTTTAAGCGCTTAAGTGCTGCTAAAATATCACTTCTTGGTTCATGTTGTATGAAAATAACTCCTTTATAAACCTTTTCTTCAGCCACATAAATTGGTGTATAGCCCTGCAATAATTTGCTTTGAATTAAAGAAGTATGCTCTTCTGCCACCACTATCTGGGACTCCTGGATTTCCTGCATATAACTGAGATTACCTATGTGAATTGATTTCCCCTGAACCGTCGCTGATAAACCACGATTTTTTGGATCAAGAATCGGGTTACTTATATCTTTAAAGACAATCTTCTGGGCAATGTGGGAGTCGTAAAAACTATTAATTGCGTTGGCCAGGGGATGACCCGCACCATGGCATTGTTCCAATAAATGAATTTTTTGCCAAAGGGCCTCATCAAGCCCCTCATAGGACTCTACCTTACTCCTCCCGGTTGTCAGCGTACCTGTTTTATCAAATACCACGGTATGAATCATCTCTTGAGTCGAATTCATATTCTCATTGCGCAATAAGATATTTTTATTATTGCGCTGATAAATACTTAACAACTGCGGTAACTGGTGGGCGATAGCAATGGTGCAAGGGCAAACTGCAAATAAAATACCGATGACATTTTTTAAAACCAGAGGGACAGTGAATACTCCCAAAGAAAGCGGTGTTATAATAGAGGCAACAATACTGACCATTATCAGACTCGTATAAAGAGATGTGAATTTGGTAGTGTCATCTGGCGAAGTACTCTTTTCTGGGGCTCGATTTGAGCGAAACAATAATTTATTGACAGTACTATTATAAGAATCGTTAGTCACATACACTGTAACTGCCTGTCCAAGATTAATCGCACCAGCCGGAATAGTATCCAGAAGCTGTTTGGGCTGTTGTGGTTCACCGGTTAACAACGATGCATCAACCAGAGTATTTCCCTGTACAAGGATACAATCGACTGGAAAACAATCCCCGGCATTCACTTGAATAAGCATCCCCTTCTGTAACGATTGCTTGGATTGCTTAACTTTATCACTACTCAACCAAGTCTGTACGGGAATTAAAAATTCTTCAACACTAACGTCAGTAGGTTGAGTCTCCATTAATGACATTAATTTTTCTTGTGCCTCTTGGGGAACTTGATGGCAAAGGTACTCTTCTGCCATTTGTGGGAATAATGATTTCATGCCTTTTAAATGAATTGTCTTTGATTTTTGCAGTACCAGACGTTTAATTTCATCCATACCATTTACCATTGCAATCAGCATCACCGGCATAATAAAACTCATGAATACCATCGAAAAACTACTGGCCAGTGGCATAGTGATTGAATGATAGAGCGTGTGAGTCAAGGATAATAACCAACCGAGACTAATCGTCGATGACATATCATTAATTTTTTTATTGCGCAGGTTATTTAAAAAGGCAGAGAGATAATTTCTTCCGGTGAAAGCAGTAGTTAGAGTAGTCACAGCTGTTAAAGCAACTGTCAAGAGCAGTGAAGGAGGATAGATAAGTGATAAAACAAGAATACCAAACATAGCAACCAGATTAACTAGTATGTTGATCCGGTTAGGCCATTTTGATTCATCTTCGGATTCAAGATTTTTTTCGTCAATAATCTGAAAACTATATTCGGTTAACTTACTTGTGAGGCCAGCAAGAATAGTTTTATTCTTTTCACCACTCTGGTTAAATCCTTCCTGTTCACTCTGAATCGATATAGATATTTCATGAATACCTAACGTTTTAGGTTGTGCATCGATAGAATGGACTTCAGCGTCCGAGGGTAATCCAACCCCACTTAAATCACTCAGTGCACTCTGAACTAAAGAACCACACCCAGCATGACACATAATCCCAGAAACTAAAAAAGAACCATGAAATATTATATTTTTTGGCATAAGCTAAATTCCTGTCGTGATGCATGCCCTTGCAAGAAATTATCGTTGAGTGTAGTTTCTAACCTCCTTTCAACGACGGCAGAGGTAACGGCATCAAGTAAGTATTACCTTGACTTCCTGTTTCTGTTGGAACTCACTTCTCTCGAAATTCTACTGTCATGAAGTATCGTTTCGTCACTACGGTGCTCAAACCCTCCTGTACTACCGTGCGCATTTCGGTTCTGCGCTCTCCTTCCCCAGCTTCACTAAAGCGAACTACTGAAGAAATTTATTGATTCTCCTAGGCATCCATTTTACGAATCATCCCTGTAATACGCTCTCTCCGTGCTACGGCTATCCGTGCTTTTTCAGCATCTCCTCGTGAATGAAAAGGTCCGAGAACTACCCTAAACCAATTGCCCTGCTGCTGAGAAGACATAGCAACGTGAACGTCAAAGCCCTTCAAAGTCAGAGCCGCTTTCAAACGTTCAGCCTCCTGCTTATTTTTGAATGAAGCAAGCTGCAGCAAATAAGACTCTTTGCTACTGGTATTAGCGGCTGTTATAGGTTTACCTTCTGCAACGACAGCAGAGGTCTGCGTTTGCTGATTTGCAGCGGGTGGCGTAGGAGTAATCGAAACAGAGGCTGCAGGTGATGAAGGTGAAGCTACAACTTTTGTTTGCGCCGCTATCGTAGCAGGATTAACCTGATGGGTTACCTGTGCAGGTGCGCTGCGATCTTTAGCTAGTAAGGTATAAAACTCAAATTTTGGCTTTGGCATTTCATTGGGTTTTGCAACGACTTGTGCCGTATTTTTTTGCTCATTTTGCTGTCCTAATACCTGCGTATTAATCCATGTAGTTAAGCTGGTAAAATCAAACACTGTCGCTGCCAAATAACCACCTACAAAAGAAGCTAGCACCCAAAATACTTGCTTAGGGGCACTACTCCTTTGCCTACTCGGCCTTCTTCCGTAATCCTTTGCCATCACATGCTCTCAGGAGTTGATACACCAATTAAATGCAAGCCATTCCTCAAGATTTGACGTACTGCTTTTAGAAGGCATAAACGCGCATTCCTTAAGACCTCTTGCTCGCACAATAATTGTACGGCATTGTAATAGCTATGCAATCCATTCGCTAACTCCCGTAAATAATAGGCAAGCTGATGCGGTTCACACGCACTGGCGGCTGCTACAATTACTTCCGGGTAACGATTTATTAAAGAAATTAGAGCGGCTTCCTGTGGTTCCACGAGCAATTCAATATGGGCAAGCCCCTTTTCCTCATCCCATTGCAAACCACGCTCTTGTAATTGCCGCAACACTGAACTAATACGTGCATGAGCATATTGAATGTAATAAACAGGATTATCATTTGATTCAGACTTAGCCAAATCCAAATCAAAATCCATATGTTGCTCTGGTTTACGCATCACATAGAAGAAACGAGCAGCATCATTGCCAACTTCTTCACGTAGTTCGCGCAAAGTCACGAAAGAACCACTGCGAGTAGACATTTGAACTCGCTCACTACTACGATAAAGTATCGCAAATTGTACCAATAAAACATCCAAGGCATTTTGGTCATGACCCAAAGCCGTTACTGCTGCCCTGACTCGCGTTACATAGCCGTGATGATCGGCACCAAAAATATCGATAACGCGTTCAAAACCTCGAGCGTACTTATCCCAGTGATAAGCTACATCCGAAGCAAAATAGGTGGTATGCCCATTTGCACGGACCAACACACGATCTTTCTCGTCGCCAAAATCAGTTGCACGGAACCATAAAGCGCCTTCTTTTTCGTAAGTATGGCCAGCGTCTTTTAATGCCTGGATCCCTTTATCAATTGCTCCGCCATCCAGTAATGATTGTTCTGAAAACCAGTAATCATAATTAACACCAAAACCTGCCAAATCATCTTTAATATCATCGAGTACCGAATCCAAAGCCAGCTTGTGGAACAATTTAAAGCCCTTTTCACCGAGCAGAGTACGCGCTCGAACAATCATGGCATCGATATAGACTTCTTTATCCCCCCCTTGTGGCTCATCAGCAGGCAAGCCCTCTTGCACCACAGACCAGGGATGTACAAAATCATGGCCGTATTGGTTTAAAGCGTCCTGGGCAATCGTGACGACATAATCACCACGATAACCATTAGCAGGAAAAACAATTCCCTCACCAGCCAGACTCAAATAACGCAGCCAAACACTTGCAGCAAGAATATTCATTTGACGGCCAGCATCATTCACATAATATTCACTACTCACCGCAAAACCTGCAGCCACTAATAGATTTGCCAATGTTGCACCAAAAGCAGCACCACGGCCATGACCAACATGCAGAGGACCAGTTGGATTTGCCGAGACAAACTCCAGAATAACTTTCTTTCCTTGCCCAAAATCACTA
The DNA here is from genome assembly GCF_048553315.1 of Legionella sp. ST3F1. Taxonomy (NCBI): domain Bacteria; kingdom Pseudomonadati; phylum Pseudomonadota; class Gammaproteobacteria; order Legionellales; family Legionellaceae; genus Legionella; species Legionella sp. ST3F1. The sequence continues at coordinate 22,263 of NZ_JBLZIO010000022.1, forward strand.
CGACCGAACAGCTCGCCTTCTCTAAGTATCTGAGCAATGATTTGGCTGCGTGCTTCATTACGCATGAAAAAATTAATAAATCCGGGACCCGCTATCTCAACTCGCTCTACAGCTGAATGGGAAGGTAAATGATTGATGATTAATTCAGCTAATTGACGGGGCGCCTGGCGACATGGCTTGGCCAACATCATAGCTAAATTCGTCGCAAAATCACCATGACTGCTCTCTTTAGCGCGCTCAACTTTGATGTCTACTTCAACATCTTGCGGAATAACAGTTGATTCTTTGAGCGTTGTAAGCGCCTGGGTGAGCAATTGTTCGACGGTTTGTTTCATAACACTTTTTTCACTCGTCAAAAAGCAGCTATTATGCGCTTTTTCGTACCAGTTGCAAAGTCTATTGGCAATATCAAAGGAAATCCATGGCAATTAAACCTGTTAACCCTAAAACAGAAATAATCAGGCGAGTTTAGCGGTAAAAAAATCGACAAAAGCACGAATCTTTGGTAATTCAAAATCATAAGCACGGTAAAACATGAAAATTTCATAATGACGAAAAACATATTGCGCTAACACCGGGACTAAATCACCACTATCCAACCAGGATTTCACCAAGATATCCCCCGTCAAAAACAAACCAGCCCCGGCCAGACAGGCTTGATTTAATGCCTCAAAATTATCCATGTAAAGAATGGGTTTCGCACAATGTAATTGCCCTCCATCAGCAAGTGGTAAAAAGTGAGCCGGTTTACGCAGGCTGTGTGAAATGATCTTAAAGTGCGGTAATTCCTCTGCATCCTTTGGCAAGCCATAACGGGCAGCAAATTCTTTGGAAGCACAGAGGATATTATTCACATTAAACATTTTACGGTATTTCAGTATTTCTGTTGCCGGCGGAATAACCGGAAACCCTACCATAATATCGATGTCAGTCCGTGCCAATTCATCATCCTGTTCTGAAAAAACCAACTCAAGATCAAGCAATGGGTAAGCATTGATAAACGCTGGCAAATGCTGTAACACCCATTCCTTGGCAGTAATTGTTGAAACCAGGACCCTTAATTCCCCTTGGGGCTCCTCGCGGTTTGATTCGATAAATCGATTAACAGCCTGGATTTGCTCTTCAATTGCCTTACAACGCTCATAAAATAGGTGGCCAAACTCGGTAAGATCGACACGACGAGTGGTCCGTAAGAACAATTGTTCACCAATTGCCTGCTCTAAATTTTTAATTTGTTTACTGACAGCTGTTACAGTCAAATGTAAGGTCTGGGCTGCGAGAGAGAAACTAGCCAACTCAGCCACTTTTAAAAAACAGGATACCTGCCCCTGGTTATACATTGCTTTGAACCTTGATTATGAACTTATTGTTCATAATGAATGAATTATAAGTAAATTTACAACTTTTTTAACTTAATTATACTCATTATAAAGTTGTCAACGAGGCAAAAAAATGACTATAAAAACCACAGGCTATCAATACCATCACTTAGGTATACCGACGGATAGTCCCCGTGAAGGTGAAAAATACAGTTCCACATTCAAAATGTACACGAGTGGCGGGCAAAACAGTGAGTATCGTATTCAATACCATCGCTTTGAACCCGATTCTCCTTTACATCCTTTAATAAAATCCAAAGTCCATGTGGCCTTTCAAGTACCTAGCCTTAATGAAGCCATAGCAGGGAAAGAAGTGATTCTTGCACCTTATGAGCCTTTCCCGGGATTTAAGGTCGCTATGATTGCAGAGTGTGGTGCACCTATTGAATTCATTGAAACAGAATTAAGTGAGCAAGAAATTTGGCACGGCAGTCATAAGGCGTCAGTAATTTATCCTGAGATAGAGTAAACGGACTATTTGATAGAGGATTTCTCCTCTCAGCATTTGTTTAAACCTATTTAAGGGTTGTTTACATTTCTACTCGAATGAGCAGTTAGGCCTGGATTTTTTGTGCTATCCTACCTCCCTAACAAACCTTAGCTCTAAAATGAACATGCCAAAAGCGTTTATGGGGGTTAATAAATTTGCCCTGGATACTCCCTGCCTAGTTATTGATAAAGACAAACTGGATTACAATCTTAAACTCATGCAGCAACATGCTGATGCAAATCGTATTAATCTTAGACCCCACTGTAAAACTCATAAATGCTCGCAACTGGCAAAACTTCAACGCCAATATGGCGCAATTGGTATTAGCGCAGCAAAAATCTCTGAGGCAGAAGTACTCATTAACCAAGGGATCACGGGTCTTCTAATTACGTCTCCCCTTGTCAGTACCTACAAAATCAGACGTTTATTGAACTGCCTAAAAAAATCACCTGATACGATATTAGTCGTTGATAATGAGGAGAATATTGCGGAGCTTGCCACAGCAGCTGCTTCCATTAATCAAAAAATAAATGTGTTACTTGATTTGGATCCAGGTATAGGGAGAACTGGGGTCAAACCTGAGCTCGCTTTGCCCTTGGCAACCGCTATCATGAATTCCCAATGGCTAAACTTCCTTGGAGTCCAGTGCTATGCAGGGAATTTGCAACATATTATTTCTTATCAGCAACGGCAAGAAAGCTCTTTACAAGTAATGCAACAGGCCAGCGAAGTAGTACAAACACTTAAAAAAGCCGGACTGCCCTGCCCTATCCTAACGGGTACTGGCACAGGCACCTATGATATCGATAGCGTAGCGGCAGAAATCACTGAAATACAACCAGGATCGTATGCCGTTATGGATGTTGATTACGCCAGAATTGGCTCCAAAGAAAATCCTCATCAGTTCACTACTTTTCAACATGCCATGACATTACTGACTACTGTCATTAGCAGTAACCGTCAGGAACATGTTACTGTTGATGCAGGTACAAAAGCACTTTATTTTGATCCCGTAAATAAACCTAAAATCATCAGTCATCCTCATTTAAATTACGAATGGGGTGGCTTTGGTGATGAGCATGGCAAAATAACGGCCCAAAACAATGCTCCACTACCAGCTAATAAAGAAGTCCTGGAATTAATCGTTCCGCATTGTGATCCCACCATCAATTTATTCGATAAATTTTATATCACCAGCAACGACATCGTTATTGACGTCTGGGATATTGATGCACGGGGTGCTTCGCAGTAATAGGTAAATCAACCATGTCGACATTCACTTCTATTAATATAGAGACTTTAATACTCGTGGCAGTTTGGGAGAAGCCTTTTGTCTTTCAAGGCTGTTTTAAATTGACAGATAAAAGCAAAAATAAGCAACGATTGCTCTTTTTTCGTTGTGAATGCGATAAAACAGATAAAAAAGAGCTTATTGAGCAAGCCTTTTCTGCTTATGAATATCAGTTTAGCCATCTCTATGATGGAGCCCAACCTATTCGACAGAGCGAGCGAAGCAAAACCGATGAACATGCGCTCTATCTATTAAAATACGCTCTTCATATCACCCTGCAAAAAATGCTAACCAGTAGCAAACAATATCTCCTCTCTATCGACGAAGTAGCCTTGCAGGCTATAACCAAACGAATAGAACCTATTTTGCATCAACGCTCCTGGTCTACTGAGGATAATGATCTCGGTTTTGCGGTAACAATGGATTTTAATCCGTATGAAGAGTCTGGGCAAAAGGCCGTGTTATTTTTATTAGAGAAAGAAAATCCAAAGCCAGATAATTACGCCGTACATTAACTGTTTTCCAGCATACACTTAATTTTTCTGTTTTAACTCCCACAAAGCAACACTGAAACTAATTTTTGCAAAACAAAAAATACCCTATTGATTCATTTTATTGTTCATCGCAAACACACAATGTTTGTAATTTTTTCTTAATAATTAAATATTATACTAAAATTAAAGAAATGCATTCGCTTCCCTAAGGAGATCAACATGCCTAAAAATCCCGGTTTTTTCGATAAGCTGTGGCAAGGGGCAAAAGATGTTAAGGTAGTCTCTAGCCAAAAAACACCCGATGCTAAGAAAAATTTTCTCCAGAACTATTCTGATCATTTGGATCAATTAGAAATAGATGCTAAAAAAATATGGGAAAAAACAAAAAACAAAGGTTCTTTCGAAGAAGCCTTTAACTTCATCAAAGATGAAGCTACTAAACGAATGAACTTCCTTGAGGGATTTCGTGATCGTTATGATTTTGCAGATGAAGTAGTGGGGGCTACTGCCATTCCGGCTCTAGGAATGGTAGCTTCTGTTGCTGCTCTTGGTTACGCTATATGGGAAGGTGCTCAAGCTTTAGCAATTCATGCAGGATTCGCTAAAGACGATGGGAAAGAGCATGGAGAAAATGCTGCCATTGGTTTAATGGTTTCCGCAGCAAGCTTTGTGGGCGCAGTTGCAAGCTTCTTAAAATCCGCAGTTAGCTTAATAACTCGATCTGTTGCTACAGCAATTAATGGTTATGGAGAGTCAAAAGAGACTCGTTTCCATAATGAAGATTCTGTCCTTGGTACTGGTAGCGCTTTCAATGGCCCTAAATAAGTGTCCTCTATAGGTGCTAGCTCTATAAAAGACCGGTTTAAACCGGTCTATCTTCTTACTAAAACAAAAACACAAAAGGAGATCTACAGGCTACAACTCACTGGTGGTATAGATTCATCAATATTTCTATAAAGAGCAATTAAATCCTGTCTATTTTTCTTAGCTTGGGTAAAAAAATTTTCTCGCTTCTTTTCATGTCGATGAGCGAACATTGCTGGCATTTTTTCCATCTTAATGTTAGCGCGTTTAGGAGCTTCTTCCTCATCAATTGAAGTGGAATTCAGGGTGTGGCAACAGCGGGTTAAAGGAACATACTCGCTATTAGATTGTGCCCAGAAAAAACCATTTCTATCCGGTGTCGCAAGATTACCCGCATAATAATGAATGGGAGCTTGCTCTGATCGCAACCATTGAGTTTGAAAGGTTGAGGCACGTTCATAATTATTTTTCTGTGAGCCGCAAAAATAAGTGTGCACTGTTGTGATAAAAGGAGCTATAACAAGCAGATCATATTCAAAGCGCTTTGTTACAGTTTCCATATCCAGGAAAATAGCTTGGCTGGCTTCCGCACAATTAGCAACTACCGTTGGTTTCTCTTCGTAACCATGAGCAAGTATATAAACTTTACTCTCCGGGCTTATTAAGTCTGGAGAGTAGTCATCTTGATGATAAATAACTTTCAACCGCTCTTGTGAGCTTACTCTATGATTTGTTTTCCATAAGGCAGCCCCACTCGGCAGATCCCCTGCTTCATCTCTGGAAAAAGGAATGTAAAGAATAATCATGGCTTATTTTTTTAACACAAAGAGCCCTATTTTAACGATCAACAATTAAGAAAATATTAAACATTTAGAATAAAAAATGACCCAATGGTTTACAATCATTATTATGGAAAAAAAAGAACTATTCGTAAGGAATTTTTTGTAACTGCCGCATAGGGAAAAGGGAGGCTATTTTGAAAGCAATAAGACCCAAAGGATGTCTCTTTATTCTCCTGTTTCTATTTCTGGGCTATGCTTTGTCAGTATCAAGTAGAACAACCCATTTCGCCCCCGAAGCACAACCATTCAATGAGTTCGCTTTTGATCTTTATCGACAACTAGGCACAACCGATCAAAATCTTATTTTATCACCCTATAGCCTATCGTCCCTTCTAGTTATTTTAGCTAATGGTGCTAGTGGCAATACTCAACAACAGCTAAATCAAGCGCTTCATTTTCCTGCAGGAAATACCGATCATGCCGCTGAATTAGCTCAAATTGATACCGCGTTAATGCCCGATGGGGATTGCCAGGGATGGCTCAGTTGCAAATTTAAACACGCTGGTAAATGGTTTGGCTTCAACCAATCATCCACTTTTTTAATTGCTAATTCATTTTGGGCAGAAGAACGTTTGATTTATAAGACGCCCTTCCTGGCCGCTATGGGACAAATAAATCATTTTTACCGAGTTAATTTTAATAAAGCACCTGAGGCTGCCAGACAACGTATTAATAACTGGGTCGAAGAGAAAACAGACCAATATATCAAAGAGCTGATTACTCCAGGCATGATTACCAGAGCGACGCAACTCATTCTGGTCAATGCGATTTATTTTAATGGGGTATGGGAGTCCCCCTTCAAACCGGAAGCCACGGAACAAAAACCCTTCCTGTTATCAGACGGAAACCCTCTACAAACAGCTATGATGGGAAAGCTGGATAACTTTTTCTATAGTGAAAATGATCGTTTACAAATGCTGCAATTACCTTATTTAAAAAGCACCATAAGAATGGCGGTCTTATTGCCAAAACCGACTCACTCAGTAAAGGAAATACAACAAACATTGACTCAAGAAACATTTGCCCAGCTTCTTCAAAGCGCCACTAACCGCAAGGTTCTTGTTAGTCTGCCGAAATTCAAACTGGCATCCACCTTTAAATCCTTAAAACAGCCTTTACAACAGATGGGTGTTATCGATGCTTTCAGTGATAAAGCTGACTTTTCCAACATAACAATGTCTGCGTTGGCAATTTCCGATATGATTCAAAAGGCGGTTATAGAAGTCGATGAAAAAGGTACTGTAGCGGCGGCTGCAACGGCTGTAGTGATGTTCGGTACCGCTGTACAGCAACCGATGCAATTCAATGCAAACCATCCTTTTTTATTTATTCTCTATGATACACAATCAGGAGTAATTCTCTTTATAGGGCAGGTTTTCAATCCGCAAAAGGAATGAGCCATTAGCAAGTTACGTCAGAACCTGGGTCTATTCATTCATAACCAAAAAATACAAACATAGGCATAAAGAAGACTCATACCAATCACAGGAATGACAAGAAAGCCCAAAAAGACATGAATCTGGGTTCTATTCTCTGCAGATGCTTGATAAAATTTTTTTAGCTTCTTAAAAACTGACATCAGTAAGCGCCTTGAATGAAGCCGTTTCTATCAGTATAAACCAAATAAAATTATTAGAAAGCCAGCCGCTATAAGGTTTCGTAGGCCTTGTGTATTTGCCCATCCTGCGACAACATAATAGCCAAAGGCCGGGTTGCCTCAAAATGAGCAAAAATAATCATCATCATGACGGTAATAGGCACCGAAAGAAACATGCCTAAAACACCCCAGACAGCACCCCATAAAGCCAAGGCAAATAAAATGACCAGGGCACTTAAATTTAATGATTTTCCTAAAAAGCGTGGTTCCACAAGATTACCAACAATAAATTGTATTGCGACAAGGCCTGAAGTAATGATTATAAAAGGCAGCCAACTTTGAAATTGAATTAGCGCCAATAACGCAGGAAAAGCTGTCGCCAGGATAGCACCAATATTGGGAATAAAATTTAAGAAAAAAATCAGTAAGGCCCAGAATTCTGCAAAATCCAAACCGACGCATTTCATGATAATCCAACTCGTCGTTGCCGTAAGTAAACTCAACAGGGTTTTTAAACCCAAATAGGTTTGGGTATCCTTTACAATGTGGCTAATGATGTTATTGACCAATTGGCGATGGCCAGCCTGAGGAAAAAGAGCGTCCAGCTTTTGAGTGAAAAAATGTTGTTCTACAAATAAAAATATGACATAGAGAGCAATTAAAACGGCAGAGCCTGTGATAGAGGTAAAAACACCGTAAATGTTGACTAAAATACCTTGCAAACTAAGGCCACGGATAAAACCATCCACATTTGCCAGGGTTTTAATATGAAAACGCTCGTCCACCTTATTAAAAATATTGGTCAAATTCTCCTGATAACGAGAGGAAGCAGCAATCACGTCATTGACATTATTACCAATAATATCAATGAGAATCTTCACCAGAAGTGCTACTACCAATAACGCCAGTACCATACTAAGCCAATTAGGTAACCGGGGACCAACAAAAGGTGTCCGCTGCACAGCGTTATGGATTGTGTTTAACAGATGCCAGATAAAGACTGCAATGACGATAGGAATTAATAAACTGCGACCAGCAATAAGCAAATAGCCGATGATCCATACTAAAATCAAACTGGCTGCAAATGTAACGGTACGAACCCTTGTTCCAGCATTTATAGTCATAACGGTCAACAGTAACTTATTTTCTGCTATTATGAGTTTTTTTTCTTACAAATCATACTGTGTTACATCAATCTTGTGAAATTTTAGCAGGGGTAGGCCCGACATTGAGTGCCAAACTTAGCAAATGTGGTATAACCACAGTGGCTGATCTGCTCTTTCATCTACCTTATCGCTACCAGGATAGAACTCGCATTACAGCCATTCGTGACCTGCGCGCCAATGACTGGGCTGTTATTGTGGGCAGAGTCTGCAAAACAGAGGTGAAATATGGCAAGCGCATGATGCTTTATTGCCATGTGGAAGATAAAAGCGGTATTTTGCAGCTGCGCTTTTTTCACTTTAATAAACAACAAATCAAAGCATTGCAGGAATGTACTCTGATACGCGCCTTTGGGGAAGTTCGCGAATTTGCTAATAAGTTTGAAATGATTCACCCGGAATACCAATTATTAGCGAATGAAGAAGATTGTATAGTGGATGAAACCTTGACTCCGATTTATCCTTCTACACAAGGGTTAACACAAAGCCGCCTGCGACAACTGGTCAAAATAGCCCTGCAAACCTGCCAAGAAACCATCGACGAATTGGAATGGATGACAGCAGAGCAGCTACAACAACAGCAGTTTTACCCTCTCGCACAGGCCCTTACAACATTGCATAATCCACCCCCCGACATTTCCTTACAAACCTTAGAAGAAGGCACACACCCTGCTCTGCAGCGTCTGGTATTTGATGAGTTATTGGGGCAGCGCCTGGCCATGCAATTTGCCAGGCAGCATAGAAGCCAGTTATCAGCACCACTGATTTCCCAAAATCAGGAATTACAGACACGCTTTATTGAGCAGTTACCCTTTGCATTAACAGCGGCACAACAACGCATCAGTGAAGAAATCGCGACAGATTTATCGCAATCAAAACCCATGTTACGCCTGGTTCAAGGTGATGTGGGTTCTGGTAAAACGGTGGTAGCGGCACTGGCTGCTTTACAAGCCATTGCGAATGGCTATCAAGTGGCGTTTATGGCACCAACAGAATTGTTAAGCGAACAACACGCAGCCAATCTACAAACCTGGTTTAGTCCTCTAGGGATAGGCTGCCGTAGGCTCAGCGGTAACATGAAAACCAGTGAACGCAAGGAAACGTTGGCATTGCTGGCAACTAATGACTGCCAAATGCTTATAGGAACCCATGCCCTCTTTCAAGAGAATGTGCTCTTTGCCAAACTTGGCCTAGTGATTATTGACGAGCAACATCGCTTTGGAGTCGAGCAACGTTTATTATTACAACAAAAGGGACAGCAGGCCGCACTTAATCCTCATCAACTGCTAATGACTGCTACCCCTATTCCAAGAACCTTGGCAATGACTCAATTTGCTCATCTTGATTTATCGATTATTGATGAATTACCCCCAGGGCGTACACCGATTAGCACCGCCGTATTAAGCCAGGAAAAACGTGAACCAGTTATCAGTCGCTTACAATCAGCCATTGCTGATGGCCGGCAGGCCTATTGGGTATGCACGCTTATTGAAGAGTCGGAAAAATTACAGTGTATGGCAGCAACTGCCACTGCAGAAAACCTCCAGGCCCAATTACCCAATGTCCGTGTAGGTTTGGTTCATGGTCGAATGAAAAGCATCGAAAAAGAAGCCACTATGGCAGCATTTAAACAAGGAGAAATCGATTTATTAGTGGCAACTACCGTTATTGAAGTGGGGGTAGATGTACCTAAAGCCAGTTTAATGATTATTGAAAATGCAGAACGCCTGGGCCTTTCACAATTGCATCAATTACGCGGCCGAGTCGGTCGTGGTAGTACACAATCTCATTGCCTGCTCCTTTACCAGTCACCCCTTTCACAATTGGGTGCTGAACGTTTACGCATTATGCGGGCAACCTGCGATGGTTTTATCATTGCAGAAAAAGATCTGCAATTACGTGGAGCGGGTGAAGTATTGGGTACTCGGCAAACAGGTTACCATCAATTTAAAGTGGCCAATCTACAGCGCGATCAACATTTTTTCCCGGTCGTGGCAAGCATGGCCAAACAGTTAGTGCTTGAGAATCCTCAGCTGGCACGCGCAATTGCTCAGCGTTGGTTAGGTGATTTTGAACAATTTTTGCAAGGTTAAAACGCCTGGAAAGCTATTTTTCCTCGCAACAATAAATTTTGTAAAAATAGTTAAAATATTCCAAGTCAAGACTGTTTTTTCATTTTTTCTTTAGCTAATATAGTCGAAATGGTTTCGCTGTCACCTCAAGCCATTCCTGTGGATAACTTATTCATTACTTCTACCACCATAACACGCGCCATGCCCCCTTCTCTACCATCGATCTTTGCCAGGAACAGCTTATATTGTTTTTTCTTTAGTTATTTAGCGCTTCCTTTTATCCACATAATCTGTGGATAATCCTGTGTACAGGATGGGAAAAAGCTTGAAAATAAAGCGTATCATTTACCTGCTTCAGAACTTACCAACCTGCTCCCGCTTACTAACAAGGCTTATGAAACACGTCGAGATTAAGGCAAAATTCGCTTTTAATGACGGCCTTCATCAAAACTAACCATATGAATTAAAATGAAATTTTAACGAATAGATCGGATTTTGCGTAAGTCCTGAAATACTTGAGCTTGACCCTTAGCAGGGAAAGGTTAAAATACTGGTCATTTTATTATCAGGTCACCCCATGTCGTTACAACGTAAAGCAGTCGCCTTGATTTCTGGTGGTTTAGATTCCATGTTAGCCGTTAAAGTTGTTCAAGAACAAGGCATTCATGTTGAGGGAATCAATTTTTATACGGGTTTTTGCCATTCCGGACATACGTCAGCCATCCGTAATCGGAAAAATAGTGCAAAACCCCTTCGCAATGATGCTCTGTGGGTTGCAGAGCAACTCGGCATTAAATTACACATCATTGATATCGTTGAGCCTTACAAAGATGTTCTATTGAATCCCAAACACGGTTATGGCAAAAATATTAATCCTTGCCTCGATTGCAAAATTTTCATGGTGCAACAAGCACACGAATGGATGGTAGAGAATCATTTTGACTTCATTATTACTGGTGAAGTCGTCGGCCAACGTCCAAAATCGCAACGAAAAGCCACCATGCCTCTTATTGCAGACGAATCAGGGGCAGACGATCGTTTATTGCGCCCTTTATGTGCGAAGTTATTGCCGCCAACCTTGCCAGAACGTGAGGGTTGGATTAATCGTGAAAAACTGTATGATTTTCAAGGCCGTAATCGAAAACCACAGTTAGGGTTGGCTGCAGCAATGGCCATTGAAGAATTCGCCCAGCCTGCTGGCGGTTGTTGTGTATTAACTGATGAAAATTACACCCGACGCTTACGAGATATGTGGGAACACCGTGACAGTCGTAATTACGATATGGAAGATATTATTCTTTTAAAAGCAGGCAGGCATATCCGTCCCCAACCTCATTATAAAATGATCATTGCCCGCGACGAAGCCGAAAGTAATTTCTTAACCGGCTATCGCAAAGAATTCATTCATATGCAAGTACGCACACATCGTGGTCCGATGATTTTGATTGAGGGGCAACCTACAGCGGATGACTTGTTTACTTGTGCTCGCATTGCTGGCCGCTTTTGCTCCGGACGTGATGAGCCGCAGATTGAAGTAGATTTACACCATCTGGATGGCCAAACTCAGATATTACAGGCTAAACCGATGCGCGCGGAAGAAATTCCCCAAGAATGGTATTTGTGAGATTGTTATGCCCCATTTCGAATTAGACGCTCGTCGCTTGTTATGCCCTATGCCCGTCATAAAAGCACAAAACATGGCGAAAAAACTGAACCATGGTGATACATTAACAATCATTGCAACCGATCCCGGCGCCCAACACGATCTGCCAAGCTGGTGTCGTATTAATGGCCACAAACTTATCGACTGCATACACAAGGATGATGAAATCCATATTACTTTACAACTAGTGAAGGATAGCGAATGATACAACAGGATCGTTACTGGCAGGCGAAAAAAGTCACGCTTATTGGCGCACTTACTAACGCTGTATTGGGTGTTATTAAACTAATTGGTGGTTTTCTCTATCACTCACATGCCCTGGCCGCTGATGGTGTGCATTCTTTTGCTGATCTCATCACCGATTTTATGGTGATCTTTGCTTCCAAATATGGCAGTCAAGATGCCGACGATTCCCACCCCTATGGCCATCAGCGGATTGAAACGGCAGCTACCCTTATTCTGGCCTTACTGCTTATCTTGGCAGGGATCGGTATTGCCTGGGATTCTTTGGATGAAATCATTCATGGTAATCATGATAAACCAGGTTGGATTGCACTTCCCATTGCCTTGTTATCTATTGTCGCCAATGAAATTTTATTTCATTATACTCGGCATGTAGGAACCTCTATTCAATCAGCTCTGGTCCTTGCTAATGCTTGGCATCACCGTTCTGATGCTGCCTCTTCCATCGTGGTTGCCCTGGGTTTAATAGGTTCTCTGGCTGGCTTTATCTATCTTGACGCCATCGCGGCAATTATTGTTGGATGCATGATCGTTAAAATGGGCTGGAGTTATGGTTGGAACAGTGTCAAGGAATTAGTCGATACTGCCGTTGATCCCAAACTGCTAACTCAAATAGAGCAAATTATTCAAGCTGTTGATGGTGTAGAAAAAATTCATCAGTTACGCAGTCGTTTCATGGGTGGGGATATCTTGATTGACGTTCATATTTTGGTCACTCCACATATTTCAGTATCGGAAGGTCATTATATTGCTCAACACGTCCATCGAACCCTGATTAAACAATTTATGCGGGTCAAAGATGTTATCGTTCATGTTGATCCTGAAGATGATGAAATCACTTGTCCTTCCTTTAATCTGCCAAGCCGTAAAGTACTACAAAAAAAACTCTTGCGGGCCTGGCAGCTAGAGTATCCTGAATTGCAAGATTGGACGATCCATTATCTCGATGGCAAAATGACCATCGACTTGATCTGTAAGAATAATAGTACTCGATTAGAATCACTCAAAGGACGTATTAGTTCTGATCTGCAAGCTTATCAAGAAATCAAACAAATACGTGTATTAAGTCAACAGGGAGTTATCACTCATGAAAAAGCCTAATATTGTCTTCCTTGATACTAACCCCCTGATTAATGATGGCTTAGGTTTAGATAATTTATATGAACTCGGTGAAGTGAATCTTTATGATCAAACTACAGCAGAACAAGTACTCGAACGTGCTAGAGATGCGGACATTATTATTACTAATAAGATTAAATTAAATGATTCCCACTTTTCACAATTACCTAAGCTTCGTTATATTGGTGAAACAGCGACTGGAGTAGACAATATTGATATCGCAGCCGCAACAAAACGAGGTATTGTCGTCACTAATATTCCTGATTACAGCACCAATAGTGTTGCCCAACATGTGATTGCCTTACTATTAACGCATACCAATCAGGTTGAAGCCCACAATCACTCCATCCAACAGGGAGATTGGCAAAAACAACCTTTTTTTGCCTATTGGCTTAATCCAATTACGGAATTGGCGGGCATGACTTTAGGTTTGCTGGGTTACGGTAAAGTGGCACAAAAAGTAGCTGCTATCGCGCAGGTCCTGGGAATGAAGGTCATTGCTCATAAACCAAAACCTTTTAGCGACAATCTGGTAACCTCGGTTTCCTTTACCACACTCCTGGAACAAAGCGATGTCTTAAGCCTACACTGCCCTCTAACAGAAGCGACCCAACACATTATCAATCGCAATACCCTTCCGCTAATGAAGAAAAACAGTATCCTGATTAACACAGGACGTGGAGGATTAATCGACGAAGCGGCCTTAGCTGAATCCTTAAAACAAAAAGGTATTGCAGCAGCCTACCTTGATGTCCTGAGTCAGGAACCGCCTGCAACGGATAATCCTTTACTCGGTATAAAAAACTGTATTATCACGCCTCATATTGCCTGGGCCAGTGTGGCTGCAAGAAAACGCTTGCTAAATATAGTTTGTGAAAATATTATTCACTTCCTTGATCAAAAACCTATTAACGTCGTTCAGCTTTCATAGAGGATAAAACATTATGGCTGTGGCCACTTTAAAAATAATCTTTGCTTTAGCTATTTTTATAGTCATCTTACTTGCAGGCTGGTACCCCTTTAAAAAGCGAAAACAAGGTAAAGATGAAGAACATCACGTTGATTTTCCAATTGGTGAAACTCTGGCAACAGGCGTTTTCCTTGGCGCAGGCCTCTTACATATGCTCCCTGAATCAAGCAGTTTGTTTCATGAGATGGGTTATCATTATCCCTTTGCTTACATTATCACGGGTGCAGTGTTCCTGATTTTTTTATGGTTTGAGCATTTAGGCAAAGAATTGTATCACCATCATGATGCAAGCCATCCGGCCTTCGCTATCATGGCTTGGGGCATGCTTTCCGTTCACTCTATCATGCTTGGTGCAGCCTTGGGGTTGAATGAAAGCAATTCCATGATCATCATGCTGTTTCTGGCAATCATCACTCATAAATGGGCTGAGAGTTTTGCAATCGCGGTTCAATTGACTAAAAGCTCATTAAGCAGAGCACAAAGTCTCGCATTTTTCATCAGCTTTAGTCTTATGACTCCTCTCGGTATTTTCTTTGGCTGGTATTTTGGCCATGGGGTAGAAACAAACTCCCTGTTTGATCCAATCCTCATTGCTGCCTCAGCTGGAACCTTTCTCTACCTCGGTACCCTGCATGGCCTGGAGCGTTGCGTCATGGTTGAGCGCTGCTGTAATCTGCGTGATTTCAGCTTTGTCATTATTGGCTTTTTATTGATGGCTTCGGTTGCTATTTATGTCTGATTTTATCAATCAGCAACCGATTATATTAGCATCTGCCTCGCAAAGTCGGATACAACTACTAAGAGCACTAGGCTTGCAATTTGAGGTCATTCCCGCCAACTGTGATGAAGAGAGCCTCAAAAGAGCCTTTACAGGCTCCAAGCTTGAGTTGGCCGCTCTGCTTGCCCGTAGTAAAGCAATGGAAATTAGCCAGCGTTATCCGGACTATTTTGTTATTGGTGCCGATCAACTCTGCTTAATCGGTGAACAATGTCTTGATAAACCAATAAATCATCCTACGGCAATCACGCACCTTCGTTTACTGAGTGGGAAGGCTCATCGACAAATTTCTGCCTGTTGTCTTGTTAAGGCAGGTGAGATTGTTTGGCAAGGTTATGAAACCGCAACCCTGACTATGCGGGAACTCAACAATCAAACTATCGAATCCTATTTAAGATTAGAACAACCCTATCAAAGTTGTGGTGCCTATCATTACGAAGGAAGAGGAAAATGGCTCTTTAAGAATGTGCAAGGTAGTGACAGCACTATTCGAGGCTTACCCTTGCAATCGCTTATGCAAGCGATGATAACTAATCACATTGTCCTCTTTTAACCAGTTTTTCAGCTTGCAATTACAAAATTATTATTAGCGGGTATATACTTCTTTAATACAGGGATTTTTGGAGCATACTCATGGCGGCAAAAGAAGCCCGAACTAAGACATCTCGGAAACCTCACAAACGCGCACTTGGCCTAATCAACAAACCAGAAAAAACAACTACCGCAAAACAAACTTATGAACGTATTGCCTGTGTATTTCAAGGAGGGGGTGCCCTAGGGGCTTATCAGGTAGGCGCCTTTCGAGCCATCCATGAACGCGGGTATACCCCTAATTTTCTGGCTGGTGTATCCATTGGCGCCATTAATAGTGCCATCATTGCCGGTAATCCACGTGAAAAACAAATCGAAAAACTGATGGAATTTTGGGATCTGGTCACCCCGAAACTGTGGAGCGATCAGTTCATCGATTTTGATACCTTTGAGATAACCCACCATTTACATAATCGTTTTGGAGCTTTGCGTTCTTTGTTTTTTGGTCTGGATGGTTTTTTTAAACCACGGCTTATTCCACCCTCAGCGTTTACCCAGGATACGCCTGACCAATTGAGCTTTTATGATACAGGCGAACTCCGCCATACCTTGGAAAATCTGATTGATTTTAATCGTATCAACGACAAAAAAGTAACCTTATGTCTTGGTGCAGTGAATATTACTTCCGGTGAAATGGAGTTTTTCAATAATCAAATGATCACCATCACTCCTGAGCACGTTATGGCGAGTGGTGCCTTACCCCCTGGCTTTCCGGCCATTAAAATCGGCGAAGATTACTTTTGGGATGGAGGTATTTATGCTAATACCCCCTTAGTGACTGTACTGGATGCCCTACCCGAACAAGATACGCTGTGCTTTGTTGTAGACTGTTTCTCTTTAAAGGGACCCTTGCCACAAAACATGGATCAACTTGAAGAGCGGCAAAAAGATATTCGCTATGCCAGCCATTCACGCCGTCTCACTAATGTTTATACCAGTCGCCAAAATTTACAGGCAGCTATCCAGTTTCTCAGTGACAAATTAACCCCTGAAGCAAAAAAAGATCCCGAAGTACAAAAGATACTGGCACTTGGCCATGAGAAACGATTCAGTGTCGTGCACATTATTTACAATGGTACCCCTTATGCCCATTCCTTTAAAGATTATAATTTTATACGTTCGGCTGTTAACTTCCGTATTGAAACAGGGTACAAAAATGCGCTTGCTGTACTTGATAATCCCGAGTGGGAGAAAAAATCACAAAAAACACTAGCCTGTTCTATTTATGGTGTACCCTCTGATTATTTTGACCAGCATTAGTTTAAATGCCTCATCCTGAACAGGGCGGGGCAATGGTTTTAGCCCCGAGCCCCGTTCCCCAGTTTTGCGATCACTTTATCACCCATCTCTGCCGTGGATAGTAATATGCCCCCTGGCGTCATCATATCAGCGGTACGGTATCCTTCATCCAGTACTTCTGTGATTGCCATGCGAATCATTTCAGCTTCTTTTTTTAGCTGGAAGGAATAGTGAAACATCATGGCAACACTCAGCATCGTTCCTAGAGGATTAGCGATACTTCGCCCTGCGATATCGGGTGCACTGCCGTGAATAGGTTCATAAAGAGAGTGTTTATTCCCCAATGAAGCTGATGGCAACATCCCGAGAGACCCCGTTAACATGGATGCTTCGTCCGATAAAATATCGCCAAACAAATTAGCAGTTAATAGGACATCAAATTGATTAGGATTACGGATCAATTGCATGGCAGCATTATCAACATACATATGCGACAAAAGAACATCCGGGTATTCCTGGTCACGAATCGACTGAACCGTTGTACGCCACAAAGCAGAAGTTTCCAAAACATTTGCTTTATCCACCGAACAAACTTTTTTATCGCGCTGCCTTGCCAAATCAAAGGCGACTCTGGCAATGCGGGCAATTTCTGTCGTGGAATAACACATCGTGTTGAAAGCAACCTGCTCTTCTCCCTTTCTAGTAATACCGCGCGGTTGTCCGAAATAAACATCGCCAGTTAATTCGCGCACGATCATTAAATCCAAATCGGTTATTAACCCAGGCTTTAGCGGCGAAGCATCTGCCAATGCGGTGAAACAAGTTGCCGGACGCAGATTGGCAAACAAGCCTAATTCCTGGCGAATTTTCAGTAAGCCTTTTTCAGGCCTGCTCGCTTCCTCTACAGCATCCCATTGTGGCCCACCTACAGCCCCTAACAAGACGGAATCGACCTGCTTTGCCAAAGCAATTGTATTTTCTTGCAGAGGGATGCCGCTTCGCTCAATGGCCGCCCCACCAATTAAATCATGCATTAACTCAAAGCGATGTCCCGTATGTTGATTAAACCAAGCGAAAATTTTGCTTGCCTCGGCTGTTACTTCAGGTCCAATTCCATCACCAGGTAAAATCAAAATCGTTTTAGTCATTTCTCTCTCCAGCGTATAACCAGGGCTGTCCTCTTCTCTGGTTTTGTTCGAAAGCGGTAATTTGTTGCTCGTAGACCAAGGTTCGAGCAATGTCATCGAGACCTTGTAAAATTTGATCGCGTCGATAGGCGTCGATAGAAAATAAGATTTGTAGCGAACCAACTTGTATCCATTGGCTTTCCAAATCAACAGTCATCAATTCATCCTTTTTATTTGCCAAAGAATGAATCGCTTCCGACGATAATTGAATTGGCAATAAGCCATTTTTAAAACAATTATCATAAAAAATATCAGCAAAACTGGGTGCGATAATCACTTGAATCCCAAAATCCAGCAGCGACCACACAGCATGTTCACGACTTGAACCGCAGCCAAAATTTTTTTCTGTCAATAAAATACCAGCATTTCGATACGCAGGTTTATTCAAAACAAAATCTGCCTTTAATTGATTCGCTTCATCGTACCGTAATTCTGCAAAGAGACATTTACCCAATCCGGTTCTTTTTATCGTTTTAAGATATTGCTTAGGGATGATCATATCGGTATCAATATTAGCAATTGGCAAATGAACCGCAATACTAGTAATTTTTTTAAAAGCCCGCATGTTTACCTCTCATTATTCAGTGTTCGGACATCCGTTAAATAGCCTGTAATGGCTGCAGCTGCAGCCATTGCCGGACTCATCAAATGACTGCGCCCTCCGCGCCCCTGCCGTCCTTCAAAATTGCGATTTGACGTCGAAGCACAGCGCTCGCCCGGATTTAATTTATCTGCATTCATCGCCAGACACATTGAACAACCCGGTTCTCGCCAGTCAAAACCACTGGCAATAAAAATTTTATCCAACCCTTCCGCTTCTGCTTGAGCCTTGACCAACCCAGAACCGGGGACCACCATTGCCGAAATACGGGAGGCTATTTGACGTCCTTCCAGGATTTTGGCCGCTTCACGTAAATCTTCAATGCGGGCATTCGTACAAGAACCAATGAATACTTTATCGATGGGAATATCTTGCAATCGCATACCTGGTTGCAAACCCATATAGTGCAAAGACCGTAACATGCTCTGTTGACGAACCGGATCGTTTTCAGCCGCCGGATCAGGTACTAAAGCATCAATGGGCAAGGCATTTTCAGGACTTGTTCCCCAGGTAACATAGGGAGCAAGTTCATCGGCCTGTATCTTCATTTGCTTATCATAATGAGCACCTGGATCGGAGTAGAGGGATTTCCAATAGCTGACCGCTTTATCCCACAGTTCTCCCTTCGGTGCATAGGGTTTTCCTTGCAAATACGCAAAAGTGACTTCATCGGGTGCTATTAAACCCGCCCGTGCACCTGCCTCAATAGACATATTACATAGTGTCATTCTGGCTTCCATGGATAGTGATTTAATGACGTTTCCTGTGTACTCAATCACATATCCTGTCGCACCTGCTGTACCAATTTTAGCAATGATCGTTAAAATGAGATCTTTTGCAGTAACCCCAGCGGGCAAATTACCCTCTATGGCAATACAAAAATTCTTTGCCTTTTTCAGTCGAAGTGTTTGGGTAGCAAAAACATGCTCTACTTCACTGGTACCAATACCAAACGCCAAGGCACCAAAAGCACCATGGGTTGCCGTATGGCTATCACCACAAACAAGGGTTGTACCTGGCAAAGTAAATCCCTGTTCTGGCCCAACAATATGAACAATTCCCTGCCTTTTATCCAAAAGTTCAATGTAAGGAATACGGTGTTTGAAACAATTCGCCTGCAAGGTAGCTACTTGTATTCGTGACTCTGGATCGGCAATACCTAAACGTCGATTACTTGTAGGTACATTATGATCACTGACCGCTAAAATACTATCCGGACGACGAATTTTCCTGCCAGCCAGCTCTATCCCCTCAAAAGCTTGTGGACTTGTTACCTCATGAATTAAATGCTTATCGATATAAACAAGCGAGGTACCATCTGTCATATCACAGACCTTATGCTGCGCCAGAATCTTGTCGTACAATGTTTTCATACTCATGCCCCCTCACTAATTGGCTATATGCTGCCGCGATCGTTTTACTAATATTTCCTATGGCAAAGCGGTGATTACCGATTTGCCCCACAGGCGCTACTTCAACAGCACTACCTGTAATAAAGATTTCATCCGCCTGCGCAATTTCATGCGGATAAATATGGCGTTCAATAACGGGAATATGATGTTTTCGAGCCAGTTTTATGATGGTTTGACGAGTAATACCATTCAAAAAACAATCAGCGATCGGCGTGTAAATAACCCCATCTTTCACCATGAAAAAATTAGCCCCAGTGCATTCAGCAACATAGCCACGATAATCCAACATCAATGCATCATGAAAACCTGCGCGCTCAGCCTTGTTTTTACTCAAAGAACCAATCATATATAATCCAGCAGCCTTTGCTTTGACTGGTGCCATCGAGGGTGATGGCCTTACCCAATCCGCCCACATCAGCTTTAACCCTTTGTTAAATAAATCGTCGGCTGCAAAATAAGAACGCCACTCCCAGGCAGCAATAGCCACTTGCACTGAACAAGTTTGTGAAGCAACACTTAAAGTTTCAGTTCCACACCAGGCAACTGGCCTTATGTAAGCATTCTTTAATTGATTTCTTTTGAGTAATTCACGGGTAACCGTATTCAATTCGCTGACCGAATAAGGAATTTTGAATCCTAAAATATTAGCTGACTCATGCAGACGCTTATTATGTTCAGTTAATTTAAACACGTTGCCTTCATAAGCCCGCTCCCCTTCGAAGACAGAACTTGCATAGTGAAGACCATGCGTTAAAACATGGGTTTTAGCCTCATCCCAAGGCACAAACTCTCCGTTCAACCAAATAACTTGCAGTTTAGCTTCATTTAAAGCGATGATCTGGGATTCTTTGTCACTAACTAAAGCAATAATATCTTCATCACAGATCTGTTTCTTGGCATCACCCAAACGCTTAAAGCAGTTAAATACACGAGAAAAATGAGTCTCGTCTAATTCAATACCCAAAGCCTTTAATTTATCCCGTAAGGCTGCACGACCTGAGTGTTTGCCTAATACCAGTTCTGATTCGCCAAAACCAACTGATTCAGGGCTGATAATTTCATAGGTTTCACGGGCTTTCAACATCCCATCCTGATGGATTCCAGACTCATGAGCGAAAGCATTGGCTCCGACAATTGCTTTATTTTTTTGTATTGGAAAACCCGTTGCAGCAGAAACCAATTTCGATACTGCAGCAATATGCTTGGGATCAACCTGAGTCATGTAATTGAATTGATCACGACGAGTTTTGATAGCCATCACAATCTCTTCCAAGGCCGCATTACCAGCACGTTCACCGATACCATTTACAGTACATTCTATTTGCCTGGCACCTGCTGAAATTGCTGCCAATGAATTAGCAACTGCCAAACCAAGATCGTTATGACAATGAACCGAAATAATCGCTTTATCGCTAGTCGGAACCTTTTCCCTTATTGTTCGGATCAGTGCCGCATATTCACTTGGAATGGTATATCCTACTGTATCAGGAATATTAATCGTGGTGGCTCCAGCACTAATTGCCGTCTCCACAGCGCGCGCTAGAAAATCAATCTCACTGCGGGTAGCATCCATCGCAGACCACTCAACGTTGGCACACAGCCTTCTGGCATAATAGACAGACTCATAAATTGCTTGCAGCACCTCTTCTTGTGTCATCTTTAACTGATGCTGCATGTGAATCGCACTGGTCGAAATAAAGGTATGAATTCTAGGGTTAAAGGCCGTCCTCAGAGCTGCATGTGCAGCCTCTATATCCGTTTTTTTTGCACGAGCCAAACTGCAAACAGACGCATTTTTAACCTGTTTACAAATGGTTTCAATGCAATTGAAATCCCCTGGCGAAGCGATAGCAAACCCCGCTTCGATGACATCAACTCCCATATTATCCAATGATTCAGCAATAGTGATTTTTTCAGCTAAAGTCATGGTCGCACCAGGTGCTTGTTCACCATCTCGCAAGCTTGTATCAAAAATTATAATTTTCTCAGTCTTTTTCTGTTCCATTATTTATACCTCTTAAGATAAAAAAAAGGCGCCTCTATGGGCGCCCTCGGTATTAGGCCAATCTTGGATAGGCCATTCCTAAGTCGCCCCAAATCAAGGCAAAGGAGTAGACTAAGAAGAAACACTGCGGAGAATAAAATAGAGGTAGATAAGCCAGCTTTGCAGGCAGGCATAAAATAATTAATTTTATAGTAACGAGTGGTTTGTTGAATTGTCATAACCTTCTTCTCTTTAACCTTGAGTTCTTTAAGGACGTTTTGTGTTTTGCTGTACTGAAGAGCCTAACTTAGCGTTGCAAAACAAAGCATGGCCGCTAAGAAAGGCGACTAAGGCTAAGTAGAAGGTTAGAGTGAAGATTTAAAATGCGATGAGCAGGTACAAAAGCACTCATTACAGAGAGCGAGCTCTTCTGTATCACTTGTGCATTTTGTTGGTTTTTTGACATCATATAAATACCCCTGTTCATTTTTTTACCCTATCAGATTAAAAGATATGCTGTCAACAAGATTTTTAACAGGGAAAAAAATCATAATGACCCAAACGGCTTCTTAAGGTTGAAGAATAAGTATCAGGCGAGGTACTTTTCCATAAGCACACTTCAATTTCAACGAACAGAGCTCCCTGCCAAGGATAGAAAATTTTGAAATTACTCTTTGTTTATATTGATTTTCTCTATCAGATTATTCAACAATATTTTTTGTCAGCCACCCATTGATCGACCATGACTTCTTTTTCAACACCAACACTGACTACAACTGACAAAGTTGCCCTTGGGCGAGAAGTGCCCAATGTCAAAATAATTTTACTTGCTACCTTGGGTGGTGCTGCAATTGGTACGACCGTAGCGGGCATCCGCTTTTGCGTCGGCTTTATACAAACAATTTTGTTTGGTACGGATGTCAATCTTAACGCAGTAAGCATCGCGCCATGGCGACTCATGGCCATCATTTTGCCCGGTAGTTTGTTGCTTGGCTTACTTCTCGTTCTTGCAGGTCGCTTTAATCGCCTTTCTATTGTTGATCCAGTAGAAGCTAATGCCCTTGAAGGAGGGAAAATGTCCTTTATGGACAGCTTAATTCTTGTTGGATTATCAGCCGTCTCCATTACGATTGGCGGCTCAGTGGGTTTTGAGGCAGCTATGACTCAACTGGGTGCAGGTACATTGAGTGCTATTGGCCAACGCTTGAAACTCCCACGCAGTGATTTAAGAATACTCGTTTCCTGCGGGACAGGGGCTGGCATTGCTGCTATTTTTGGCGCCCCCCTGGCAGGCGCTTTCTACGCTCTAGAGTTGGTTATTGGTGGTTATGGCATGCGCGCCTTGTTACCAACCCTCTTGGCCAGTGCGATGAGTAGCCATGCCATTTATACGCTGATTGGCTACCGGCCTATTTTCCTTGCCTCTCATTTAGGTATACCAGCACTCTGGCATTTTCCGCTGGCTTTAGTGGTGGGTGTTTCTGCTGCTATTGTGGGTATCGCGGTCATGCGTGGAACTACTGCGTTCGAAAATTTACTTCAGTTGGTTGGGATCCCCGCAGCCTTAAAACCTGTCATTGGCGGCCTCATCTTAGCATCCATTTCTCTACTTATCCCCCAAGTCATGGGTCCTGGTCATCATAGTATTGGACAAATTCTTGATGGCTACGATTTGATTGGCCCAACCTTGGCTCTTTTACTGGCAAAAATAGCTGCTTCAGTCGCCTGTGTTGGTTCAGGATTTCGTGGTGGTCTATTTTCTACCTCTCTATTTATGGGAGCAGCACTAGGCTGTCTAATCCATGGTCTTCTTATTGTTCCTTTCCTGGGTTCTCAGGCCCCCCTTGATCTAACCGTTATTGCCGGTATGGCAGGGGTAGCCACTTCGATTATTGGTACTCCTATCGCTATTGTCCTGCTAACGCTGGAAACAGCTGGCCTACAAGTTGGAGTAGTGACTACTGCCATTACCGTTGTCATTGCCAATTATCTGACTCGTTACTGGTTTGGTTACTCATTCTCAACCTGGCGCTTCCATGTGCGTGGGAATGATTTATCCAGCCCACGTGATATCGGCCGCTTGCGAAGTTTAAAATTCGCTGATCTAGCGCTTATTAATCCACTACGGGTAACCCCTAACCATTCAATAAGTGAATTGTTGCCTCTCCTCGGGACAAACAATCAAATGCTGGCGGTTGTCGAGCATAATCGTTTTATTGGTTTTATTCGTGCCCAACATTTACTTGCCTCTGCGGCAACAAATCCCCAACTACCCCTCAATAAACTGATTGAAAAGCCAAGTTGTGTCCACGCCACTGACTCTCTAGCGCAACATATTGAATCCAATAAAGAAAATTTTACGAATGAATTGGTTGTCCTTGATAACGAAGAACAGCTCCTAGGGTATACAACGGAAGCTATTGTCTTACGGCGCTATTTAGAAGAAATCCTTACCCTCGATCGCGAAGATGCTAACGCCCCCTTAGTCAACCTTCCCAATAAAGCCAGTTAATAATAATTCAGAATCATGTCCAAACTTTGAACAATAAATGGCGCATTAGCTTTAGAGGTAGGCAGAATCAATAAAGAAAACTTAATATCCTGATGTAACTCAGGGATATAAAAAGCAAGATTGACTCGCCAGCATAGCACACCACCGCAATAACCCTGCGATATCACTGTAGCAGCTGTTTGCAATTGCGGATGCAAAATCAGTCTTTGGTTATTGATTAAATCCCGTTTATCGGAAAAAAACTCCTTCATCGGCCACCAGGCTGAAGGCATGTAATATTGCTGAACTGACGCAATATCCTCGGGAGTGTCCGCATAACTGGCTGACAAGGTTTTCATAAGTATTTGCTCAGCCCAGGTACAGACTCGTTGCTCACTATCATCAGCATTCGCAAGAGAGATAAAAAGAAAAGGTAAGGCTAATAAGAAAACAAAGAGGCGGAATTTATCCATGTTTTTCCCTTGACGCTCTTTATAATAAACTAAGTATCCCTACAATCTGATATTCGCCTTATCAGTATAGCAAAGATAGAATTGACAAGTAGGGCGTTGCCCCTTACTACTATGATACTAAAATGAATAGATATACTTCTAATTACTGTATTATAGAGATTTTGACAAAACTACTCTAAAGGAGTTCTTTTATGCGATTAATGCATGGAATTTTCACCCTGATGTTCTGCTTACCCAGTTTCGCTGCAGAACCAGTTGCTACCACAAATGAGGGTGCCGAAGCACTCCATTTAAACTGGCTTGATACGAGTATTGCGCCTCATCAAGATTTCTTTAGCTATGCAAACGGCACCTGGCAAAAACAAAATCCTATCCCTCCTGAATATGCCAGTTGGGGTACTTTTTATATTCTACAAGAGAAAAATCAAAAAACGATTCATCAAATGCTGATCCAGGCAGCAAATGACAAACAAGCAAAACCTGGCAGTATCGAACAAAAAGTTGGTGATTTTTACTTCAGTGGTATGAATGAGGACCGTATTAATAAACTGGGAGCCACACCGTTAAACCCCGAATTTGCGCGTATTGATTCCATAAAAAATTTGGCTGATTTGCAAACGGTAATTACTCATCTGCAACTGATTGGAGTCAATGCCCTGTTTGGTTTTGGCAGTATGCAAGACTTCAAAAATAGTAACGAAATGATTGGTGCTGCCATGCAAGGCGGCTTGGGCTTACCTACTCGCGATTACTATTTAAAAGACGATAAAAAATTTCAGCAAATTCGCAGTGCCTATGTGCAGCACATCGCTAAAATGTTTGAATTATTAGGCGATACTCCCGCACAAGCCGCTACCGCAGCCAAGACCATCATGACTATTGAAACAACCTTGGCCAAAGCATCGATGTCCCAAACGGCACAACGTGATCCTCATGCTATCTATCATATGATGGATATAAAACAACTCGATAAAATTACCCCTAATTTTTCATGGCCACGGTATTTTAACGCCATCGGTCAACCAGAAATAAAACGAATTAATTTAGCAATGCCTGAATTTTTTACTAAAGTGAATGAACTATTACCAAGTGTTTCTCTCGAAGATTGGAAAATCTATTTGCGTTGGCATTTAATCGATGCTTTCGCCGCTTACTTATCGCAACCCTTCGTTGAGCAAAATTTCCGTATGGTTTCTGCTTTAACGGGGACAGAAAAATTACTGCCGCGTTGGCGACGAGTAGTTCATACAGAAAATGAGGCATTAGGATTCGCTATTGGTAAATTGTATGTAGAAAAATATTTCTCGCCTGACTCCAAAAAGGAGGTATTGGAAATTTTACATAATATCCGCCAGGCTTTGCATAACGATCTAACCACCCTAAGCTGGATGACCCCTGCTACACGGAAGGCAGCCCTGCAAAAATTAGCCCTGATTGAAGAGCGTGTTGGTTACCCGAGTAAATGGTGGGATTACTCCACCTTGAAGATTGACCGTGGCCCCTATGTGCTCAATGTAAGTCGTGCTAATGAGTTTTTGATCAAGCGCGATCTCAACAAAATTGGTAAGCCGATTGATAGAAGTGAATGGAATATGACACCACAAACGATCAATGCTTACTATGATCCCTCTATGAATAATATCAATATCCCAGCTGGTATTTTGCAGCCACCTTTCTTTGATCCCAAAGCGCCAGCTGCTGTCAATTATGGTGCAATTGGCTTTGTCATTGGTCATGAGATAACCCACGGTTTTGATGATCAAGGTGCTCAATTTGATGGTCATGGTAATTTGAAAAATTGGTGGACAGCGGAGGATTTAAAGAAATTCCAAAATGCAACCAATTGTATTAAGAAGCAATTTTCCCAATATAAGGTAGATGGCGATTTGCCAGTGAAAGGTAAACTGGTAATGGGCGAAGCGACTGCTGATCTCGGCGGGCTCACTCTGGCCTATCACGCCTTCCATGCTTCCAAAGCCTATAAAAATGCTAAAACCATCAATGGATTTACGCCCGATCAACAATTCTTTTTAGGCACAGCGCATGTTTGGGCTTCTAATGTACGTCCTCAACAACTCCGCAATATGGTGACTACCGATCCACATCCACCTATGATTTACCGCGTCAATGGAACTTTAGCCAATATGCCGCAATTCCAGGCTGCTTTTGCCATTTCAGAACCAAGCCCGATGATTAACCAGAATCGCTGTGTTATTTGGTAATCCTAAAAGATAACAGCCCTAAGAACGTTTACCCTTCTCAACCTCCCGCGACTTGCTCGCGGGAACCTAAAGCCCGAACCCGCTAACCCACAACCAATTAATCGTCGTCCATGATTAACCCTCTTATAAAATCAATGTGAAATTAATTCACAAAAAAATAAAATTTTTACCACCGACTTGTTGCCAACAATATTATCAACATGTATATTAGAAGGCCATGAAAAATAATTTTTAGATAATTTACTTCATTGAAGAGTAAAGAGATGAAAACTACAACTATCCTATTGTTAGCAGTAACCAATGCAACTCATACAGTAAGATTTTCTCTTATCTCTATTATTTTACTCACTATTCCTCAGCTGATTTATCAAGTGATTCGCCTGTTTTGCTGGCCCGCTAAAAAGTAGGGGTAGTGGAACAGGCAATTTCCTGGCAATAGAACTTAGCTTTTCTTGCAAATTTATTAATTCATCAAAATAAACTAGCCGCAAGGTAAAGGGACTAACCTGCCTAGATTAAAATCGGGAGAAACTTATGCCTAAATTTTTTCGAAACCCAACAAGAATTGGCATACCATCCTTGTATACTTTGCCACACAGAAACTTTTCCACTCGCATTGGCGAATTCAGTTTGGCGAGTACGCCAAAGCAAACGGGAAAAATAGTAAAAATACTTTTTTCAGGTAACTCTAATCCTTTTTCTACCATTAGCAAAAGCATTATAGAAGCTCATAAAAACAGTTTATTTATTGGTACAACACCGACGACCACCAGCTTAACGAGTACTTTCGGAAAGAGTGTATACCCGGGCCATAATTTCTCATTTATAACGAATGAAAATGGGGCCATTACCTGTTCAATGAGTAAACGGCCTGACACTAATAAAGTAGTCAGCAAACAAAAACGCATTCCTGATTCCCGCTTCAAAGATCTACCGCTAGATCTACGCGTTTTTCTTCCACAATTTACCTCAGTAGAAGAAGATCTAAAGAAATGGTTTGAAAGAGCAAAATCCTTACCTCATTATCCGCTTTTTTTCCATATTATCCCTTTAGTACCAGGTTTAAGTATTAATGCGAAAACTTACCGTGAAAACGTAGAATATCTTTTAGCAGAAAAAGCCAATTATACTTTGCACAGCAGCCTGCATCCGTTCTACGACCGATATATCCCAGCAAGTAATTGTAATAGTGCCACAGAACAAGCAATCTTTGGCCCACACTCTCTGTCTGTGCAAGATATGTTTTGTCAGGAAGCGGTTATGGAGATGGTCTCGAAGTTAGTGGACGATAAAGAAAAATATTTGCAGACCAGTGACTCTCTGGGGCTAACTCAGGGTATCGAAAAATCGGAAATTAGTGAAGAAAACTACCGCGCACTTTTCACAGCGTAAATTATCTCTTGCTGGATAACAAGGACGTTGATCAGCAAATCTAGAGTTGCCCTAATACTTCCTGCAAATGCTTAACAGCAATTACCTCCATCGACGACGAATTGCTTTGTTTGGGCGCATTAGCAAAGGGGACAATAGCCCGTTTAAAGCCATGCTTGGCTGCCTCACGCAAACGCTCCTGGCCACTTTGTACGGGTCTTATTTCTCCTGCTAAACCTACTTCTCCAAAAATAATGGTTTCACGATCAAAAACTCGATTACGAAGGCTGGAAACTACAGCAGCCAATAAGGCTAAATCGCTGCCCGTTTCCGTGACTTTCACACCGCCAACAACATTGATAAAAACGTCTTGATCGAACGTCGCAACCCCCCCGTGACGATGCAATACTGCCAGTAAAATAGCCAGGCGATTATGCTCAAGACCTGCCGTAACTCGCTTGGCTTGCTGACCATGAGCCTCATCCACTAAAGCCTGTACCTCAACCAACATTGGCCGTGAACCTTCCCAGGTTACCATAACGGCACTTCCAGGCGTTGCTTCCGGCTGACGGGACAAAAAAATAGCTGAAGGGTTAGCGACCTCTTTTAATCCACGATCAGTCATCGCAAAAACACCCAGCTCATTCACCGCACCAAAACGGTTTTTGATAGCCCGAATTACTCGAAAACGACTGTCACTTTGGCCTTCAAAATACAACACGCTGTCAACCATATGCTCTAATACTCTAGGACCAGCCAAAGCGCCTTCTTTCGTGACATGTCCCACAATAAACACAGCAGTCTGCGTCATTTTAGCAAAACGTACTAATTGCGCTGCTGATTCCCTGACCTGACTTACTCCCCCCGGTGCTGAGCTTAACGTTTCGGTAAAAATGGTTTGTACAGAATCAATCACAACAATGCGTGGTTTTTCCTGCTGGACATGACTGAGGATGATTTCTACTTGTGTTTCTGCTAACAAGCGTAAATTCGCCAGAGGTAATTGCAGACGCTTGGCTCGCATTGCGACTTGTTGTAAAGATTCTTCGCCGGTCACATAAAGAACTTTCTGCGTTTGGGATAAATTGGCTAACGTTTGTAGCAATAAGGTAGATTTACCTATACCGGGATCGCCACCAATCAATACCACTGAGCCGTCCACCAAACCACCACCCAGGACCCGATTTAATTCTGACAAACCGCAATCCATACGCACTTCTGCATCAAGCACAACCTCCTCAACGGACGTCACTGCCGAACGCTGATTCGCATAATGTCCCATCCGGGTATTACGTCCAGCAGCAGTAATGCCTTCTTCACTCACTGAATTCCAGGCAGAACATTGTGTACACTGGCCAGCCCATTGAGAAAAAACCGCTGCACATTGATTGCAAACAAATCGGGTCTTCGTTTTCATCTATTAACTTACTGCCTTGGCGGCTATTTTTTAATAGCCAATCCTGCATGAATACCAAAAATCATGCAATTAAATTTGCTACAGGCAAAAAAATATTTTTTGTCAGGATCATGTTCTTGTTTAAAAAAGGTTCCACCAGTAAAATTATTTTATTTAAACCGAAGAAAACTATTTTGAATCAATTTACCAAAAAGCCTTTTCATTGGGCAGTTGTTGGAGCTGGGCCAGCCGGAATCGCTGCCGTAGGAAAATTACTGGATAACAATATTCATCCACAGCATATTTTATGGCTTGATCCCCATTTCAAGGTAGGTGATTTTGGCCAATTATGGCGCCATGTTTCCAGTAACACCACGGTAAGACGCTTTGTTGATTTTTTAAAGGCCGTTGATTCATTTAACTATAACCACACACCCATTGATTTTCAGCTTAATCGCATAGAACCGGAAAGTACTTGCACTCTGCTCGAGGTTGTTAAACCACTAGAATGGGTTTCAGAACACTTAACAAAAAAAGTGGTTGCCCAACAAGCAACAGTGCATAGTATGGCCTTATCCGAACGCACCTGGACCTTAAATACCGATACTCACACCTTCAGAGCGAAAAATGTAATTTTAGCTACTGGGGCAGTTCCTTCAAGCCTGAATTACCCTGGTGTTGATGTCATCCCTTTCGATGTAGCCATTGATAAAGATCGATTGGCTGCGACGGTCAACACTAACGAAACTTACGCCGTCTTTGGTTCTTCCCACTCAGCAATCATCATCGTGCGCTATCTGGTTGAGTTGGGTGTGAAAAAAATTATTAATTTTTACCGCTCTCCTTGTCGTTACGCAATCGATATGGGCGATTGGATCTTATTTGATAATACCGGACTCAAGGGACAAACTGCGACTTGGGCCAGACAAAATATAGATGGTGTTTTACCTCCCAATCTTGTGCGTTACAACACCAGTGAACCTAATATTGCACGTTTTCTTCCTGAGTGTGACAAAGTCATCTACGCAGTTGGGTTTGAAAAACGCAAAAATATTGTCATTGGTGATTATGAAGATACTCATCATAATCCACATGTGGGAATCATAGGACCAGGGTTATTTGGTTTGGGAATCGCCTACCCGGAAATGAAAGCAGATTCTTATGGTAGTATCGAATCGCAAGTAGGATTGTGGAAATTCATGGTTTACTTGGACAAGGTCATATCAACCTGGTTCAAGTACCCTACTTAAGCAATTCATGCCTGCTATTTTTGGTATTTATTTTGTCATCTCCCGGACCTTTTTCACACAAAAGCTGTTGAAACTTCATGATCAGGCAGTATACTGCCATCATTTGCCAAACTAGGCTGGCAGCGATGACAAAACCTATTCATTTTGAAAAAACCATGATTGAACTCGAAGAAATCGTCATGCAATTAGAAAAAGGGGAATTATCACTTGAAGATTCTCTAAAACAATTCGAAAAAGGAATCACACTTGCACGCCGATGCCAGGACGTTTTAAGTCAGGCTGAGCAAAAAATCGAGACGCTCACTCTGTCTAACATCAAAGATAGCGAACAATTCGATGGCCAATAAAAACATCAACACTTATTTAACTCACCATGAATCGGTTCTTCGCCAATTAGTCTTGTCCGCTGAAATTCCTGCCGAACAAATCAAAAATGCGATGCTCTATGCCCTTTTTCCAGGTGGTAAACGTTTACGACCAACCCTGGTCTATTTATGCGGTGAAATAATGGCTATCGCACCAGCCATTCTGGATATTATTGCCGCAGCAGTTGAACTTACTCATTGTTATTCCCTGGTCCATGATGATCTGCCTGCTATGGATGATGATGATATGAGACGAGGTAAACCAAGCTGCCATAAAGCATTCGATGAAGCAACAGCAATTTTAGTTGGCGATGGCATGCAGGCACTGGCCATTGACATCCTTCTTACTTACTTGCCCAAACATCTATCTCTTGCACAATCAATCGAAATAACGCGAGAATTGGTAAATGCCAGCGGCCCAGCCGGCATGGTAAGCGGCCAGAGCCTTGATCTCTCCGAATTGTGCAAACCTGCCATTAATGAATCACAGTTACGTCAAATTCATTCTCTGAAAACTGGAAAATTGATTCTAGCCTGTTTCAATATGGTATTAGCGGCCTCAGCTCCTTCTGCGAGTACAGCCAATGCTTTACGCAGTTATGCAACCCATCTGGGTTTAGTCTTTCAAATGCAAGACGATTATCTTGATTACTATGCTAAAGGCGATTTACTTGGTAAAGGTCGAGCTTCAGACGCCGCCAACCAAAAACTTACTTTTACCAGCCTTTACACTCAAACAGAACTTTTTGATCTGATTGCCCATCATTTCAAACTGGCAAAAGATGCCCTGACGCCTATAGGCCCACTAGGAAACGACTTACTGCTCTTCACAGATTCACTCCATCTGCGTAGTCAGTAATAGAGGACCGCCCCCCTCTTCGTTAAATCACATGTTGCCTCGGCCTCAGAGTTTGCCTGCATCCTGTAATCCATTTCAGTCATGCAATCTGGCAATGGCCTCTCCAGCTTTATTAACCAATCTACTTGCTTAGACTGAGTTATGGTATTCTATCCCTTGCAAGCGCTTATCATGGCTACTGTCGAGTGATGGAGAAAGAAATGAACCTGTTTGACCCCGAAAAATTGCTAAATATTGGTTATGCCATCAGTTTGTTTTTAGTAGGCTATATAGTCGCCAAGCGACTGGGCATTATTGCCGAACGCGCTCTTGCGAATCGCTTTTCTCGCCACCATACCATGCTCATTAATCGCTCGGTTTTTTATGTGGTTTTTACTATTTTTTTCGTGGCTAGCCTCCAACACCTTGGTTTTCACTTAAGTGTCTTGTTAGGGGCTGCCGGTGTTTTTACTGTTGCAATTAGTTTTGCTTCACAAACTGCTGCATCCAACTTAGTCAGTGGTATTTTTTTACTTTTTGAGCGCCCTTTTAAAGTAGGTGATACCGTTGAGGTTAAAGGAATCAATGGTATTGTCGATTCAATTGATTTGTTATCCACCAAGCTGAAAACACCAGACAATAAATTGGTACGGATACCCAATGAAGCCTTGATTAAATCTGAAATTACCAATTTAAGTTACTTCTCAACACGCCGTATTGAT
Source organism: Legionella sp. ST3F1 (assembly GCF_048553315.1). Classification (NCBI taxonomy): domain Bacteria; kingdom Pseudomonadati; phylum Pseudomonadota; class Gammaproteobacteria; order Legionellales; family Legionellaceae; genus Legionella; species Legionella sp. ST3F1. Next base: position 55,310 of record NZ_JBLZIO010000022.1, read on the forward strand.
TTAATTATTAGTGTTGCCTACGACTGCGACATTACTCAGGTAAAAGCAATGCTACTTACTATTGCGGATAACTGCGACCTGGTTTTAAAAGATCCGGCGCCATACGTTACCATTGATAATTTCGCTAACGCGGCAGTCGAGCTTAAATTCATGGTTTGGGTTAATACTGTGGATGTATCTGCCACCAGAAATACCTTGCAGGAAACGATTAAGCATCAATTTGATCGTGAAGGGATAGAAACGCCACTACCTCAAGTGACCGTGCATCGCGTATAAGATGGATCCTGGTACGCCAGACGCCCCCATGTTGCTGCATTAAACTATATTTACCTGGAAGCTAAACAATGACCATAGCCCTACTTGCCACTGGTGATGAAATTATTCATGGCGATACCCTAAACACCAATAGCTACAACATTGCTCATGCTTTAAGCTCTGAAGGACTCTCCTTAGGCTTACAGCTAGCCTGCAGTGATAAGGAAGAAGAAATCCAGGCTTGTATTGGTTTTTTAGCAACAAACCATGACATTATTATTATTACTGGCGGCCTGGGCCCTACTTCAGATGACCGAACACGCTTTGCCCTGGGACATTTTGTTGAGACACCTTTGATAGAATTTCCAGCCGCTATTGAACATATCCGGTCGCGCTTAAAAAGCGGACATATTGAATTAAGCCCAGGGAATAGACAGCAGGCTCTTTTTCCTGCCGAGGCAACTATTCTGGCCAATCCTAATGGTACAGCCATGGGTTGTTATTATGGCTGGCAAAACAAACTCTTCATTCTTCTTCCTGGGCCTCCGCGCGAATGCCTACCTATGTTTAACAATTACATCCTTCCCTTATTACAACAGACAGAACATAGTGATAAGCATTTATTCAAGTGGCGCTTGTTTGGCGTTGCTGAAAGTCAAATTGCCCAACAAATCGATGACGCCCTGGCAGGCATAGATTGCCAGACTGGTTACCGCTTAGAAACACCTTATGTAGAGTGTAAAGTACGCTGTAAAGAACATCTGGTCGCCACTGTCAAACAAATCATGGAGCCTATTGTTGCTCCCCATATTATCGCGACACCAACCCAAAAAGCGTCTGAGTGCTTCTCTGAACGAATTCAGCAATTGCAAATGCCTATTGCTATTATTGATGAGGTAACGGGAGGCATTTTACAGACACTTCTGCAACAACCTGGCAGTTACCCCTGGTTGAAATTTTATGACAGCCCGGATGCCAAATTTCATTTTCATTTGCAAGGGCTTAAGGAATATTGGGAGCAAAAACCTGCGGCAAATGCCAAGACTGATCTATTAATTCGTTATCAACATGGCAATAAACAAGGAAAAGAAGAGCACATGATTCCTTACCGCAGTAATCTGGTTGTCCATTTTGCCGCTGAATGGTTAAGCTTCCGCCTCTTTCATCTCATCAATCAACTGCATCAATGAATAACATAGTTGCTGTGTTCCTTCACCGGTCATAGCCGATATAGCAAATATTTTTCCTTGCCACTGCAAGCCATCAACAATGGCTTGCACGGTTTTTTGCCTTATTTGCTCATCGGGTAACATATCAATTTTATTGAGTACCAACCATCGTGGTTTATCAAGTAACTCCGGATCATACTCTTTCAATTCATTAAGGATTGCTTTTGCTGATTCCACGGGATCGCTCTCATCTACAGGCGCCACGTCCACAACGTGCAATAAAACACAAGTACGGGATAAATGCTTTAGGAAGCGGTGACCAAGGCCTGCGCCACTGGCTGCCCCTTCAATTAAACCAGGAATATCAGCCATAACAAAACTTTTATGGGAAGAAACTCTCACTACTCCCAATCCTGGATGTAACGTCGTAAAAGGATAATCGGCAACTTTAGGCTTTGCACTTGAAACAGCGCGAATTAGTGTCGACTTCCCTGCATTAGGTAAACCCAGTAAGCCTACATCCGCCAATACGCGTAATTCTAAACGCAGATGCCGCGATTCGCCTGGGGTACCTGGACTGGTTTGTCGTGGTGCCCGATTAACACTACTCTTGTAACGAGTATTTCCTAAGCCGTGAAAGCCACCCTGCGCAACAAGCAAGCGCTCACCCGCTTGTTTAATATCGCCTAAAAGTTCGCCGGTATCGACGTCAAAAACCATGGTACCCACAGGAACTTGAATAACACAATCATCACCTTTCTTGCCAGTGCAATTGCCTCCCATACCCGGTTGACCATTTTCGGCTTTGTAATGGCGTTGGTAACGAAAATCCACCAACGTATTTAAGTTCGCATTCGCCTCCAGAACTACACTTCCGCCATCGCCACCATCTCCACCATCTGGACCACCGAAGGGCACAAATTTCTCGCGCCTAAAACTTAAGCAACCATGGCCACCGTTACCGGCATCTACTTTAATCAGTGCTTCATCAACGAATTTCATGATTTACATCAACTCACAGGCTAAAAAAAAGCCCCGAATACCGGGGCCCAGAATGTGGAAAGTATGAAAATTAATTTTCAACAGCAGCGATCGTAACGTATTTACGATTCTTGGCGCCTTTGACAACGAAACTAACTTTACCAGTAACCAACGCATACAAGGTGTGATCACGACCAACACCAACACCTTCGCCCGGGTGGAAACGGGTACCACGCTGACGCACAAGGATTTCACCAGCGTTAACGATTTGACCGCCATAACGCTTTACACCAAGGTACTTAGGATTCGAGTCGCGGCCGTTACGTGTACTACCGCCTGCTTTTTTATGAGCCATTTCTTTCCCCTCTTACTTGCTAATCGCAGTAATTTTTACCTGCGTATAATACTGTCGATGACCCATTTGTTTCATGTGGTGCTTACGACGACGAAACTTGATAATTTTAACTTTCTTGTGGCGAGCGTGCTCCAGAACTTCCGCTTTAACGACCGCATTTTTAACAAGTGGCGCGCCACAGGTGAATTTATCACCATCTGCAAGCATTAAAACTTCAGAGAAGCTGATTTCATTGCCAACATCCTCGGGTAGCAATTCCAACTTAATGATATCGCCCTCTTTTACGCGGTATTGCTTACCGCCTGTCTTGATTACAGCATACATAGCTATTCTCCAACGCGCCTGCACGGCTCTCACAAATTCAACAAAGTGGCATATTCTATGAAATTACAGCGACGACTTCAAGTTGATTTTAAATTATTGTATACTGCGCCACCCTTGACCCGATTTTATTTTGGGTGTTTGTCCTGGTCGCGGGCGAAATCAAAGGGTTTCACTTATTATTATGGAGACTACTGATGTCAACAATCGTTTTAGAAGCTGAAGCAAGAAAAGACATAGGGAAAGGTGCGAGCCGCCGCCTTCGTCGTCTTGAAAATAAAGTCCCTGCCGTTCTGTACGGTGGCGATAAAAAACCACAATCTATTCATTTATTGCATAACAAAGTGGTAAAAGCGTTGGAAAGCGAAAGCATTTATTCCAGTGTTTTTGATTTAAAAGTCGATGGCAAGGTTGAACACGTTATTCTCAAGGCCTTACAACGCCATCCTTACAAACCTGTAATTTTGCACATGGATCTACAACGCGTTTCTCCTAAGGATGTTCTGGTTAAACAGATCCCTATTCATTTTACTAATGAAGAAACATCGAAAGGAGTCAAGGCTGGCGGTATTATTAGCCACACCATGGTTCACGTTGAAGTAAAATGCCAGGTGAAAGATCTGCCTGAATTTATTGAAGTTGACATGGCAAACGTCGGGATGGATGACGTTATTCACTTGTCTGATTTGAAACTGCCTAAAGGCGTTCAATTAGCAATCGATATCACTGATGGCAGCCATAACTTGCCTGTTGTTAGTATTCACGCACCTAAAGTTGCAGCTGTTGAAGAGGAAGAAAAACAGGAAGAGGAAGTATCCGCTGCCCCTGCTCCAGCTGAAGAAGAAAAAGGTGAAGAGAACGAGTAATAAACTCGGGATGATAGCCACTTTTAAAGGCGGGATTTTCCCGCCTTGTTTTTAGATGTCTTTTGAAACTCTGCACCGTGAGGTTACGAGTTTCGAAAGGCATCTGAGGCAAACTGGCGAACTAGTGCACTGAGGTACTCCTGGTTCAACATGCTAATTATTTTTTAGATCTTCGTTATGGCAATCAAACTAATTGTTGGCTTACGCAATCCTGGTTCTGCCTATGAACAAACACGGCACAACGCCGGTGCATGGTTTGTCGAGGCTCTGGCTGAGCGCTACAAGGCATCTTTCAAAACGGATAAAAAATTGCATGGGGACATTGCCAATCTGGAAATTGACCATCTTTCCTGTAAGGCCTTATTGCCTTTGACTTTTATGAATCATAGTGGTTTAGCAACCAAAGAAACGTCACAGTTCTATCGTATCAAACCCGATGAAATTCTGATAGTTCATGACGATTTGGCTCTTCCAGCCGGACGTATAAAACTTAAAACTGGCGGTGGGCATGGGGGGCATAACGGCCTGCGTGATCTGATTGCACATCTGGGCAGTGCAGAGTTCCACCGGTTACGAGTGGGAATTGGTCATCCTGGACATAAGGATATGGTTTTAAATTATGTACTGGGAAAACCGTCCCAACAGGATAGGCAATTAATAGTTGATGCACTGGAAAGAGGCCTTGATGTCATACCGCCTATATTGGCTGGTCAATTGGCAGCAGCCATGAATACCTTAAATGGTTAATTAAGGTTCAACTTTATAAATAGCAAATAAGGTATACTACAGGATAAACACATAGAACATATTGCTCTGCGCTTTATGTGCGGAATCCAGCTTGTGCGCTGATTGAGCGCTGGGTTGATACTGTGCATAAAGCACGGTGGATAGACTATTTACGAATTTTTTGAGGGTATATTATGGGATTCAAATGTGGAATAGTTGGGTTACCTAATGTGGGTAAATCAACTTTGTTCAATGCATTAACCAAAGCGGGTATTGAAGCGGCAAACTATCCCTTTTGTACTATTGAGCCTAATGTTGGAATCGTTACCGTACCCGATCCACGCCTCGATGCACTAAGTGACATTGTTAAACCCCAACAAGCCGTACCCACTACCATGCAGTTTGTTGACATTGCCGGACTGGTAAGAGGGGCAGCAAGTGGAGAAGGTCTTGGTAACCAATTCCTCGCCAATATCCGTGAAACAGATGCCATAGCCCATGTTGTCCGTTGTTTTGATAATTCCGATGTAGTCCACGTTGAAGGGCGCGTCGATCCTCTCAGTGACATTGAGGTCATTAATACAGAGTTAGCGTTGGCTGACATGGATAGCGTAGAAAAGGCGCTGAATAAAGCTAGTAAGAATAGTAAGAGTGGTAACAAAGAAGCCCTGTTTGAAAAACAAACGCTTGAAAAAATTAAGGCACAGTTGGATAAAGGTTTTCCGGTGCGGACTCTGGCCCTCACTCCGGAAGAAGAATTATTCACTCGACGCTTATTCCTGTTGACTGCCAAACCCGTGCTCTATATCGCCAATGTTGCAGATGATGGTTATGAAAATAATCCCCATCTGGAGAAAGTAAAAAACCTTGCTGTGCAAGAAAATGCCAGTGTTGTAGCCTTGTGCGCAGCAACCGAGGCAGAGCTTATCGATTTGGATGAAGCTGATCGTAAAGAATTCATGGCTGATTTAGGTCTTGATGAACCTGGTTTAAATCGTGTGATTCGGGCTGGCTATGAATTATTGGGTTTACAAACTTACTTTACAGCCGGCGTCAAGGAAGTACGAGCCTGGACTATACGCAAAGGGGCTACAGCACCACAGGCAGCCGCAGTGATTCACACTGATTTTGAAAAAGGCTTTATTCGTGCCGAAGTCATTGCCTATGAAGCCTTTATTGCCCACCGCGGCGAACAAGGCGCGAAAGAAGCCGGTAAACTACGTCTTGAAGGAAAAGAATATATCGTCTGTGACGGCGATGTAATGCATTTTCGCTTTAACGTGTAGATCTCGCTCTTATCTCTTATATCAAACCCTGAAATTGAGTTTCAGGGTTCTCGATATTGGGAGATAGCCCCCTTCTTATCAATGCATCAAGTAATTTTCATCAATCAATGCTTTAAAAAGGGCTAAAGGGAGAGAAGTCATCGTTCTGTCTCGTGCTTGTAGTCGTAGTCGTGGTTGTTGAAGTTGTATAACCATTTTCCCCGGCATTTAACTCATCTAAATCGGCTAAATCAAAGAATGCATAAGGACTGCCGACACTAGAGCCCGTTGAGGAATAGGGTTGCGCCGCAGCAATTTCGGGCGCTGTCACAGAGCCATCAGGCATTTCTGCTGAGCCAACAGGATTAGCTTCTTCAGTGTGTTCGTTATCTGCTGAATGAACTCTCTTATTTGGCCGCTCGTTTTCATCCCTCAAGATGCGGTTACGTTTCCTGGCCGTTTGAATCTCAGTTTTAACATTATCAATAGTGACAAAATGTTTAGTTTGAGTTCCCTTTATTTCTTTACGGTGAGTACTAAGCACAGCGGGGTCAGTAATTCGCTGACCATTAAGAAACAAATAACCGTCAGAAATTTGAGCAGCCGTAGACATCTTGCTAAGGAGAGTTACTGGGTCTGTAGGCTGATCCTTTTGCAACAGGCGGATTTGAGCAAGGTGTTGTCGATATGTAAATACCTGCGTTTTTATATTATTTATCATGACATAATGTTTGTTCGTCGGCCACTTACCTACTTCAGTGTATGTCGCAAGAATAGTTGGGTCGGTTATTGGTTGGCCATTGTGAAACAAACGGCTTCTAGAAAAATGCTGGTATTTAAATACCTGCGTTTTTACACCACCTATCGTGACATAGTGTTTTCTATTAATCCTGTCGCCTTCCTGAGTATGGGTATTAAGAATAGCTTGATCAGTAATTGGTTGACCATTGAGAAACAAGCGCGCCTGGGAAACTTGACCAGCTCTAAACACCTGCGTTTTGGCCCCACCGATAATAAGATAATGTTTTCCCTTTTCTTTGGTATAAGTGCGGAGAATAGCTGGATCGGTAATTTGCTCACCCTGATAAAACAGACGGTGTTGAGTAAGTTGATTTGCTGTAAAAACCTGGGTTTTGGTACCATTTAGAATGACATAATGTTTACTGCTACGACCATTGCCTTCATGGGTGTATGTGTTGAGAATAGCTTGCTCAGTAATTTGTTTACCATTGTGAAACAAACGATTGGTAGAAAGTTGGTGCGCCGTAAACACTCGCGTTTTGATGCCCTCCAGAGTGACATAATATTTACTGCTACTTCCCTTGCCTTCTTGAGTTCGGGTAGCGAGGATAGCTGGGTCAGTAATTTGTTTACCATTGTGAAACAAACGGCTCTGAGTAAGTTGATGTGGTACAAATACCCGCGTTTGAGCTCCATCTACAGTGACATAATATTTTATAGTCCTTCCCTGCCCTTCTTGAGTATACGTGGCGAGAATGGCGGGATCGGTAATTTTTATTCCATTATCAAAGCACAATCCAGTGGATGGTATTGAGTGAATACCCTCTGGCTGTGCGGGAGCGAGAATTAAATCATCCGTAGAAAAATCTAAATTAACGGTGGGAGAATGAGGCTCTTTCTCCGCCAACGCCTGTCTAGGCTGCTCGAGAAAAAAAATTGAATCCTCTGCAGAAAAGTCTAAATTAACTGTGGGAGAATGAGGTTCTGCCTCCGTCAACGCCTGTGCAGGCTGCTCGAGAAAAAGACTTGAATCATCCCCAGAAAAGTCTAAATTAACGGTGGGGGAATGAGGTTCTAACTCCGTCAACGCCTGTGTAGGCTGCTCGAGAAAAAGACTTGAATCATCCGCAGAAAAGTCTAAATTAACGGTGGCGGAATGAGGTTCTAACTCCGTCAACGCCTGTGTAGGCTGCTCGAGGGAAAAAATTAAATCCGTCGAAAAGTCTAAATCAGGAGTAGGCTCCAACGAAGTGAATTGGGATTTGGCTTTTTCATCTGGGCGGTAACGAGGGAGCTGAGTATCTTCGAAAAGATCGTTAATCCCTTCGGCACCAGGAGAAGTTGGAGATAGCCAAGCTAGAATACGCTGAGGGGAAGTAGGCATAATTTGAAGCTCCACCATATCAAAAAAGCGCATAATTTAATCATTTTGATGTCCTATGGTCAAATGGAGCTCATAGCCGGGTACACGCTAAAATCATTACCTTGGATTTTAAAAATCCCTATAATTATTAATGTCGTCAATCTAATCATGGACTTGCATAGCTACGAGAACTGGAATTAAAAAAATCCGATTTTATGAACCACTTCCCGGTGCAAGCACTTCGGCCAAGACTTCCTCTGGCGGCAATTCATCCACCTCCAATCTATCCAGTTTGATCTCTTTGAGTGAACGTCCACAGTCAATATAGGCAAAGGCTTGCGCAAAATCGTGTAGCTCCATTTCAAACGTTGAACTGCTCGTTGATTTAACCATTAATTTAACGCTGCCTTCTTTATCGCTAATTTCATAAGATTGTCTTCCACCAGAGAAAAAATAACGCAAAAACCAGGGCATATTTTCATGATGAGGATTGCGTAAAATAACAAATTTTCGATGACTGATTTCACTTTCGCGAAACCCCATGAGCGCATAGGTGTGTTCGGCAGTAATGCCGGCGGGCGGCATTTGCTTCGCATCCGCAACCACAGGTCGTTGTTCATCATAAGCTCGGATTAAATCCTCATAAAGGGCCAACTCATCCTGGGAATAATGGGTTTCACTGGGTAAAATTTTGCTTTTCTTAATCCATTCTATGACAGCGTTGGATGCAGTGACAGTCGCTGGTTTATTATAAAATTCCTGCCGTTGCTCAATAAAAGCAATCATATCCTCCTCAAAAATCACCGGTTTTGAAGCCAGGAATTTTTCCAAACCTGGGCGCTCTTGAGTTACCATTTCCCACCAGATAGTAAGAAAATCTTCATCGCCAGCAAATACATGCTTGACCAAATTGGCTTTAGTTGCCATTTTGTCCTGCGGTCGCAACAATAACATTAAGGTATGAATATCGTTACCTGAACAACCATGTGTTGTTTTTTGATACAAGGTAAACAAAGGAGTACGCGTCTGTACAGGCAATGTTATGCTTGTTTCAAACCCCCCAAGCACAGTTCTTAAAGCAGTACGACTATCGCTCTGATTAAGTACTTCATTATAATTACCGCCTTTAAAAGCAACGAAAGCCTTTTCCAGAAAGCGAACCCATAAAGCACCAGAACTTAGAACGCCCCAGGATGTTGGTAATGATTTTTCAACAGCAATCCACTGCGGTTTGTCATTTTTAAAAAAATGAACATAAACTATCCCATTTTTTTCAATAAGCAGGTTTCGAATATAGGATTCTCCATCAGGGAGAGCAAGAATCGCATTGATCACTGATAGGAAATCACAATCACCACTACGAACTCCTTGTGCAACATGAGTAATTGATAATTCCTTGGGATAAAATACTTCTTTTTGCGGCGCGTGTTTTACAGCAAAAAAGCCATAATTTCCTCGTGGGTTTTCAACTGTTGGAATATTCTTTAATCGCACCATAGGTTCAACCTGGAAACATAACGACTACGTTAAATTTAGTCGAGTTTTATTCCCTGTGCATAAAATTAAAATTTTTCTAATAAAAATAAATAGCATTTGTGTACATACCGTGTTCCTTGGACAGGATTACTTCATCCAAGCCAAGACAAGCAAAATAGAGACGCTCCATGTCACCTTGCTTGTAACAATTATCTGCCTTAAAAAGTTAACAATGAGTCATTAATTGATCAAAAGTGAAACAAAAATAGCCTATACTAGTGAGAACAACGATCAATCATTGAAAATGCGCAAACCAGTGAAGGTTGGCACAATAGATTGATAGATAATTATGGCAGTTTAGTGTGATCTTTTTTAACGAAAGGAAGTTATTACTTGGAAGTGAAACCCATTTCCTTTGTTAAAAGAGATAAATTAGCCATGAGGAACCAAGATGTCTCTGGTCAGTAAATTAAAAGCGTTTGCAAGAGAACTATCAACTTCCAATAGCGATTGGGGACGCCAATACAGGTTAATCAATAACATCAGTATTGAACTTATTATACTTGGTTTATTTTTACTCTATATCAATTTTGTCTGGCATATGTGGATGATGGTGCATTTGGTGATTGCTGCCTGTGGATTTGCTGCACTTAATTTGTTTATTTTAAAAAAAACCAAGAATACAGTCCTGTGTGGACATTTCCTCACTCTTTTAGCACTGATTATTACTACCCTGGGGAATTACTGGATGGGTGGTTTATCAAGCTCCTATTTTGTCTGGTATTACGTCATTCCCATCCTGGCCGCTGTCACTATAAGCTGGTATGGCTTGGTTCTCTATGCCGCGCTGTGTCTGGCTATGGTAGTCTTTTTTTCAATGCAGGAGCTCACGCCGATTTATCAATTAGCACCGTCCAATGTGCTACTCATGAATTTTATTAATATCTCTTTCTCTTTATTTGTCATTGCTACCACCTTATATGGTGTTTTACGTGAAAATGAGCAATACGAAAAGTTATTAAGTGAAAACAATTACCTATTACAGACCGATAAAGAAAAATTCCATTACCTGGCTCGCTACGATGCGCTAACTAATTTACCAAATCGTACCTACTTTCAAATGTACATTCAAAATATGCTTGAGGCAGCTCTTAATAAAAACTATTGCATCACTTTCTTTTTTATGGATTTAGATAAATTCAAACATGTCAACGATGTTTACGGGCACGAGGCCGGTGACTCCTTACTGTCACAGTCTGCCAAGCGCCTGCAAAGCTGTTTCAGAGAAAAGGACTTTCTCGCCAGACTTGGGGGAGATGAATTTATCGCCCTTATCATGCATCAAAATGGGGATAAAATTCCTCAAACCATTGCTAAACGCATTTTGCAACAATTTAATAAACCTTTTACCTTGGGGGCGCATGACGTCATTTGTCAGATAAGTATTGGTTTGGCTGTGTATCCTTTCGACGCATTCAATGCCGATGAATTGCTCGCCAAGGCCGATGAAGCCATGTATAGCGCCAAAAAGACAGGGGGTAATACTTACCACATCACCAAACGAGTTAAACGAATCTATTCCTGAGCATTCAAATAAACTCTATTACCTCCATTAAAAACTATCATGCCTAAAGTACAGTATCCATAGGGCTATCAGGTCCTCAATAAGCCCTATAAGATGGCTTTCCCCTGTTCTTGGGAAGGAAGTAAACTTGACATTAGACCAAGCCAGCCTTAGCATGCATACATTCTATGTTAGAGGATAAACAATGACGGTTGCCCGTTTAAGAGCACTGGTTAGTGAAGATTTTGATGCAGTAAATGCTCTAATCATTGATAAAATTCAATCGCAAGTCGGTTTGATTGATGAGTTGGCACATCACATTGTTGAAAGTGGCGGCAAACGTTTACGACCTTTATTAGTATTGCTAGCAAGCCATGCCTGTGCCTATCGCGGCCAAGATCATATCGCGCTCGCTGCCATGATAGAATTTTTTCACACGGCAACCCTGTTGCATGACGATGTTATTGATGAATCCACTCTCCGACGCGGGCGTGAAACAGCCAATGAAATATGGGGCAGCAAAGCCAGTATTTTGGTAGGAGACTACCTGTTCACCCAATCTGTCCAGCTAATGGTGAATGTTAACCATCCTAAAATTCAACGTCTATTAGCGGATACTTCCCATCAAATTAGCTGTGGTGAAGTAAGACAATTAGCTAATCGCCATAATTTTTCGATTTCCGTCGAAGATTATTTTGCAGTGATTCGAGACAAAACAGCCTTGTTATTTGCTGCTTCTGCTGCAATTGGTCCTTTGTTAGGTAATGCCGGTGAAGAAATTGAAAAAAGCCTGTATGCCTATGGCTTGCATTTAGGCAATGCCTTTCAACTCATTGATGATGCTTTAGATTATTGTTCTGACGCGAAAACAATTGGCAAAAATATTGGTGATGATTTGGCCGATGGTAAAGCCACCCTCCCCCTCCTCCATGCCTTAAAACATGGTACAGTTGTACAGCAACAATTGATTCAAGAAAGTTTAAAGGAAGGTAGCTTGCGAAATCTCACCGCGATCCTGGAAGCCATTGAAGCAACTGATGCTATTGAATATACGCGGAATTATGCAGCACTGGAGGTCGATCGGGCTTTGTCAGCACTACAGGTTTTACCCGATAGTGTTTATAAGGAGGCACTGATAGAACTTGCACAATTCGCCATTAAACGTGACCATTAAACGGAGTGTAGCTCAGCCTGGTAGAGCACTGCCTTCGGGAGGCAGGGGTCGCAGGTTCAATTCCTGTCACTCCGACCATATAAATAAAGGATTGCAAACATTTTCACCTCAAAAAATTCAATTATAGGGTGCAGGCAGGATGCAAATTGAATGTTATAGAACATAAAAATACACTATAATAGCAAAAACGAGCCCTCAAATTGTTTTTATAGTCATATGGACAAAGGCCGGTCGGCGGTTGGAATCTTTCCTGAGAACTCCAGTGATCCAACTGCTACAGCTGATTTTGAAAATACTATTATTTCACTTTTAACTTCAGGTACAGCTGTGGGGACCCCAACTCAAAACGCTGGAACTAAATAACAATGGTGGTAATCAATGCTTTGAAAATGGCATAAATGTGCCTTGTTAAATGAGTAGGTAGTTTGTATCTATCATTTACGGTTCGTTCCACCAAAAGATATTGAAAATTTGACAACGATTTGGGGATCAACGGCCCTTGCTGCCAAAGCATAAGGAAAAGGTAGAAGAACCAAGCTTGTAGAAAGCTCACTGAAGATAATTTTAAGAAAATAAGGTGAATCTATGGAGGATTGCAAAAAAGTTATGGATATTGAATAGGAAGTTGACCTAAAGGACTAATATACTTATTTTAGATTGTGGGTTAATGTGTATACTTAATAGTTGCTCCAAGTTTAAAAGGAGTCCATCTGTTTGTGCTAATATTGTGGACTAACTGATTGACCTGCAGGAAGAGGCTAATGCACGGTATATTATTCGTTATCTTTTTAGTTTTACTTCTTATAGGCACTTTGCCAGTCTGGAACTACAGCAGGCGCTGGGGTTATCGCGTATGCTTTTGTATTGGAGCCATATTAATCATTTTTTTAGTCGTCCTTGCAATACAATATGAAGTGCGGCTATCTTGAAGGTAAGGTAGATTTAATTCAGATTTGATTAATTGGATGCCTGGCAAATTGGCCCTTTATTGTCCTTTTAATTTTCATTAACTACAACTATAAGTTTTGTACCGAGAATGGCTAAAAAGGATTTACAAGAATTATATATTTCGGCATCGGTGTGTTTGAAATGTTTTTATATCTCTCATAACTATTTTTACACCGTGCACTTAAAGCAATTGCTCAATTAATACATTTCAATCTTCTCATGGGTCCCGAAACATGAAATTTTGCACAACGCTGTACAAACAGCTAGTTCATAAGGATGCAGGCAGACCGTCTCTATTAAGCTAAGAACGCATATAATTTGATAAGTTGTGCTAAAAATAATCGGATATTTGGTGGCCTCTTAAAACAAGTTATAGATTCAATAGATTATTAATAGATTTGAAATAATGGATATAATTTCTTTCCGGTAAGCGGTAATTATAGCTCATATGAGGAAATTTTGAATTATACTTAGATATATAAATAAGGATTTAGCATGGACGAAAAAGATATTTTAGATGTTTTTCAAAGAATGATGACGGAAAATGCAGGAGCAGATGTAACTTTAACAGTTGATGAAATTTTTGAAGCTCTTGGAAAAAGAGATAAGAATTTTGAAGATGTTAAAGAGTTGGTTCAATTTTGTGTTACACAAGGGTATCTTAAGAAAACAGCCACTAGACCAGCTCCGAGTTATCAATTGGCAATGGAGGGTATACTAATGGTAAGGCATGAAAAAGTAACCAAGTAGTAGTTTTGTCATATTATCTCCACCAATGCTCATATCTAGTGTATATAACATTCGGAATAACAGGAGAAAAATTGAATTTTCAATGTTGGCCGTCTGTATTAGGCACTTTCACATAAAGATAACTAATAACAGAGGGGCATAATCAAGTGGCATTAAATCCACAATTACCTAAGGAACCCATTCATCGGATATCCAAACCACTTGTACGATTTATTCGTATCGAGACTAGCACAGCATGCTTATTGTTGTTGTCTACCATAATTGCATTAATAATTGCAAACTCCCCTTGGTCCAAGCCTTTTTTATCAATTTGGGAAATATCTTTGGGGATTCACATGGGGGATTTTGAATTTTCCCGTCCAATTCATGCTTGGATAAACGATGGATTAATGACCTTATTTTTCTTTTTTGTCTCTTTAGAATTGAAACGAGAATTTGTATTTGGTGAGTTACGAAATCCTAGAATGGCTTTACTCCCTATTATCGCAGCGCTTGGTGGCATGCTTGTACCGGCCCTAATTTATCTCATGCTCCAATCAGGTGAGCCAGGGCAGAATGGATGGGGTACAGTTATGGCAACTGATACTGCTTTTGTGATCGGCTGCTTGGCAATTTTTGGTAAACATATTCCTCAAAGTCTTCGTATTTTTATGTTGTCACTGGCTATTATTGATGATATTGGTGCAATTCTGGTTGTTGCCATCGGCTATAGTCAAGGGATTTCCTGGATGCCTCTTTTTATAGCGGCCATAGGTTTTATTTTTGTACATATAATGAAGCGGCTTGGAATTCGTAATCTAGTCGTTTATTTTTTTATTGGTGCCCTCATTTGGGTTGCGATAGATGCATCGGGTATTCATCCCACTGTTACCGGTGTTGTCCTGGGTTTAATGACCCCTACTAGAATATGGATAAACGATAAACAATTGCATAAAATTTTAGAACATATAGTTTCTTATCCTCCTGGAGAGCATTGGAGTGGCGATACTGAAGATCGTAAGGCATTGCTTAGGGCTGAAGTGGCTGCTCGTGAAGCTCTTTCGCCGGTTGAACGATTGGAATTTTTTTTGCATCCATGGGTTGGTTATCTCATTTTACCTTTATTTGCATTAGCTAACGCAGGCATACCGATATCTCTTACAGATTTTACTAATGGGGTTACTTTAGCGGTTTTTCTAGGGTTCATTTTGGGAAAACCAATAGGGGTTTTTGTTTTTAGTTTTATCGCTGAATTTTTTGGACTCGCGAAACGACCTAAAGATCTTAATTGGATATTATTAGCCAGCGGCAGTATATTAACTGGCATCGGGTTTACAATGGCTATTTTTATCGCTAATTTAGCGTTTACTCGAGAGCTTATTAATGGTGCTCGGTTGGGGATTTTGTCAGCAAGTATTTTTTGTGCTCTAGTGGGGATTTTTGTGCTTTTATTTTATAAATTATTTTTACACTCAAATGATTTTTAATAGCCTCACTATTTAAGTGATAAGAACTTGTGAATAGAGATTTTCTTTAATCTATGGCTATTTCCTGTTAGTTTGATTTCCGCCTTCATTATCCATAGCTTGTTCTGCTATACTTTCTTCCTTTTCCTGTATTTGAATGAATTCTTTGGAGTAATGAGAATGAGGTTCATCACAAACAGGACAAGATGGTTGCTTGGATGAGAAAAAGTAAAAACAAAATTTATTAAATAGGCAAAAGATAATACCTGCAGCAAATAAAGAGACTATTCCAAAGCTATTGCCAGAAGATATGGTCAAACCAGTTGCGATAACTAATAAGATAACGCCCAGAACTTCAAAGCGCAATGCCCAGAGACATGCGCTCATTTTGCAAAAATCCATTTTCCTCATGATATTGCTCCTATAATATTGTTGCACCGATGTTAGCTCAAAAAAATATCTTTCATTAATTTTAGACTACTATTTGTTTCTTCACTTAGCGCTCCGCTGTAAACCTCCCCTAAAATAGGTGTATTTCTGATTAGAGTTCTCCAAGTTAAACTGATCCTCTCCCCAAAATCGATCCAGCATTAATTAGAAAAACGGGCACCTAACTGATCCTCTCCCCAAAATCGATCCAGCATTAATTAGAAAAACGGGCACCTAACACCTTCTGTTTGAACTGATTTGGA
>NZ_JBLZIO010000023.1:0-69237 GCF_048553315.1 Legionella sp. ST3F1
AGCGTAATCAGGGTTATCCTTTCTAACATTAAACTACTCAATTGGTTTAAGCATCAGCCGATTTTTGGATAATCGCCCACTACACTCATAGATTGAGATAAATCAACCTTGATTGCGCTTCGCTCCATCAAGGCTACACCAGCTAAACCTACTCAACGCTATCATCACCAAAACTCATTCTCCCTTCAGTTTTCAGTCAATCCCATGCTGTTTAGTGAAAAACCTACATGAACCGGGGTCAATCCCTTGACCCCGGTGTGTTGCAAAAACACGTTTTAAAGTGTCAATTTATAGAGTTATTCCCAGATAACTTATTACAAGGCAATTTGCATCATTACAGCAGGGTAGCCTCGTTGTGCCCACAAACGACTTAGCTACGCAAACACCTGAAATTGAATTTACAAGCCTATATGAAAATGCCAGAATACCTCCTCAATCACCATCTGACTTTATTGAAGTACGCTATGGAAATCGCATTTTTTGTTAGTAGTGTCGGTGATACCAATCTAGCTTTAAAAACCATTGATGTCCTAACGCCGAAGGGGCAAGGAATTACTCTTATTTCATTGACCAAGGCAGCACAACAACAAGTTAGCAGCACCAAAATTCCACCCTCGGTAAAAACAATAGCGCTTCCTGAGCTTCTCCAATTGGATAATTTTGTTGAAGGGCGATTAACTCAAGAACAGCTCGATAGGATTGTGAGCCACCTGCAAAAACAGGAAGTCGATTATGCCTATATAGGGGTACCCTCTGTCGACAATGAAATACCCTTTCAATTGGCTGAATCGGTCAATATGCCCGTACTCATGGCTTACGAATTTATGTTTAAACCGGATAACCACTGTTTATGGAAACAGGTTCCCACTTTAAGTACCCGCTCCAATGTTAAATGGGCCCTCCCTTTGGATATTGCCAAAGACGATTTTCAAGTTCCGAGCAATCGATTGTTTGTTACTGGGCATTTAAGCATTGATAATGCCTATGCCACATCAAACACTTCCAGTAGCAAAACTCCACAAGAAATCAGAGAAATTTTAGACGTATCGAAAGACCAATCATTGGCTTTTATCAGCAGTACTACCCAGCCAGTAGCAATCGATGCAGCCTTTTTTGATTGCTTATTAAAAGAGTTAAAATGCCATCCAACTATGCAAGTGCGTCTTGGCCTTCATCCGGGTATACAAGATTTGGACGCTTATTTACAAAAGATCCTTGCAATCTATAAAAAGCATCCTGAGATAGCAGCTCAATTTAAAATTATTTTACCCGATAATATTGCGAGTCGAATTCAAGTCCCCGGGTTGACCATTGGGAATCCTGAATACCAAGCAGCCTTTCTAAGAGTTAATGTGACAGGCTCAGAAGCGGCGTCAGCTGCAGGACGCATCGCGCAAGCGGTGCCTGGTGCACTGCTCAATCAGGCTGTCCTGGAGGGTAAACCAACTTATTCACATTTGGGTAAGCCCTATTTACCACAAAAGTATTTCTCAAATTCCATCGCCTCCTTTTTTACCGCCAAAGTCCAGCCGCCTCGTTTAAAAAAGGATCTTGGATTAGATGAAAGAACAGCGCCTGAAATATATGCCGATATCATTATGCAAAAATAATTAGAAGGCTCGCGGGCGCGAGCCACCTAATTGGTATTTCCAGTTAGAGGGCTATTGGTAAATGCTTGTTTAGAGTCGTACATCTCAAGAAGCCGTTGCAATGCATGAGCAAGATTTAAAACAGCATCCTAAAAATGTTTAGACATTGTACGCTTTGGCTAACGTGTTACGACAAGGAGGAAAGAGCAAAGAAGCGGCTCAGCTCCAAGAGGGATGAATGAAGCATGGAAACAGCCTGCATACTTTTTTATGCTCGAAAATTACTCATTGTGCAATGTTTAATTCGACCAGTTAATTGCTGATATGCTATAGTTCGCTCCAATTTGGGTTGATGGTATTAATCGCTTTTTATGATAAGTACTTGGGATGCGCCTTTCCTTTATTTAAAAGAACCATCTACCTCCTTTTTTTCTATGCAGGAGGTGTCGAGTTACCTATGGAGCTCCTTAGAATCAGGGGTTATCCGAGACGCCAGCCTTAATTTTCTTAAAGCTGTACAGCAGGGATGGGCTTATAACAATCCTTATGAAAAAAACATTGCCGACATACTCGAGAACTCGAATAATTCTGCTGAGCAAAGACAGACCAACTATTTTTGGCGCAGTAAAAAAGCGCATCTTTCTTTAGAAACTTTTGCAGCGCTGGATGGTATTGGCAACTGGGAACAGCAGGCTCGTCTTATTAGCATTCTCCTCGACGTAATCTATAAAAACGTTCTAAATGGCCTAACTCTTGGCATCGACTTTCGCGAAGTATTTCTTGTTACTGAGGGGGGAACACCGCCGCCTCACTTTCGTCCTGGTATCGATGAGTGTGTGACAAGCGTAGCTGACTATAAAAAAAGAACAGAACGACTTCCTTACCAAGTAGCAAAAGCTATTTTTGAGAAGTTTAAACCACTCCCAGCCAACAAAGGGCAAACACACGATCACTTAAATCAAACCATTGTTGACCATTATTCAAGTGGTTTTCATTCCCCTAACAAGAAGCAAGGATATATTAATTACACTACCCCTTTAAAAGATTATTGTTATTTCAATTCAGCGCTAAGCGGTTACATTCATTTTTCCCTTCAGAGTAGTCATGATAATGCCCCTCCAGTTATAGCGCTTGCTAACCCTGCGGGTGCCAATGAGTTACTACCTTTCTTGCAACGCTGTACGACCTACGATATTCGTGAAATAACCATTGTACTTAAGGGAGACCAATATAAAGAGCAGGCTGAGCGTCAACAAGTTTTTGAAAAAACGTTAGAAGCGGTGAAAAACAGTAAATGTCAGACCTTGGTACAAGTCGTTTTAATTACCAAAGACAATATCGATGCTAATCTGCTTGCCCTAAGGCCCATTGCGCAAGACAAAACAGCACTCTTTCAATCTTTACCCCAAGAAGCGGGCTATTATTTATCGTCCAGCCATATTGCATCGGCGACTTATAGAAACATTCAGGCGTCAAGCACAGAGTCCGGAAAATGGTTTAAAGCGCTTAATAATTATAAGCAAAAATACGAAAAAGAGTCGAACAAGCAGGTTCAACCAGGGGCCTATATCCTTGCCCGCGAGGCAAGTGCAAATACACGTAAGTCGAAGACGCTTAGCCGGGAACAACTCAAATCCAAGGTTCGCTTATCACTGACACATCAAGAATCCGTCGCCCAAACGCAAGCCGTCAATGAGCAAGTGCAGGAAACCCACTCACAAGCCGTCAATGAACAGGTGCAAGAAACCCACTCACAAGCCGTTCATCAAGAATTAGATGAATCGATGGCGTTCTCTTCAACATTTAATTCTTCATGGGATTTAAAAGTTAATTTAGATGGTTTCTGTAAACGACTGGCGTCTTTTGCAAAAAGCACTCTACCACATTTAATAGAGCAAGAGGAGTCATTTAAACAAGCGGGCTACCTTACCGAATTTTATCTCAAACACCATAGTCGCCGTCATTTTTATGAACAACTCGCCAACGATGAGAACTTTCGTTTACGCATAGCTGCCAAATTTTTTGGTACCGCATTGATAGAGCCTGACAGCCAATCTGACGCCATCCCCAGGATTAAATTGCCTCGCTATGCTGTAGATAATATGGAAGAATACGTCGCTTCAGCATTGCTATATCACGCTGAATCCACTCTTGATGGGTACCTCGCAGCAGATTGTCAAGTTAAGGAAAGTTATTTTTTTGGCCGCACAATTTACGCCATTAAACTAAAGCCAAATGACAAATACCTTCCTGTAAACCCACCGCTTGTTTTCCCCAAATTATTGTATAATTCCCAGTCACCGTCGGGTATCGCAGATGACCCGTTATTACCATCCTATCCAGCCTTGCTAGCTGAAGAGGACATAGCCTCTCTCAGGGATGAGCAAAAGCTCGAACTCATCGGTTGTGCAGAACGCTTGCTGAAGATTTTTCACCCCCATCCTCCCTTGAGTGAAGTTGAGATCCAGGATCTGGAAGAGCAATTACTCGTTTTAACACGTTTTTATTTCCCAAATCATAAGGAAGAAATCGAACGTTTAGAACAGTTTATTGCGAGCTTTGCAGTACACAATGAAGACAACTTAAAAATCCTTCTACAGATTATTATTCGCAAGCATAAGCAAGGCTTGGAATGCTTTTTTAAATTATTGTCATTTTTGGAAGAGCGCTCCCTATTACCCTATTTTTATAAAGTACATTTTCAATATGCAACAGACATTTCCTCGGTCGAACAACTTATTGCAAACGGCTCTTATGCCATTTTTCTAAAATTGGCAGCAGAAACCCCTGTAGGAAAATCACCACTAACCTGGCCCGCTTTTCAAACTCTCGGCCATCATCTACTGATATATACGGCACAAAATAATATTAGCTTTGATCGGGTCACACTGCACAAGTTAGAAGGTTTGTGGAAACGTCTTTATATAAAATTTATGGCCTACACGGGAAATGAAGAGGAAGCGCAAAAACTATTAGCCCTTCTTGCAAAACAGTTAATCAGTGAAAACGGTTTATCCATTGCTCCTTTCACAACTATTCAAACCTTTTTCATCGGCTTGGAGAATTTACTTGACCACGCAATGGCCAAGCACGTTTTAAAAGAACAGATTGACGAAATCAAAGGAGTGTCCCTATTACCCATGGACGCTCCTTACGCCTATACCTGGAACGGTTTTCAAGTGATTTCCGGTGAAATGAATATTCATTCTGCGGCAATTCATCCAATAACAAAAACCTACGCCGTTTCGAAGACTGAATTATTAGACGCTATTGTGAGCCACCAACCCGGTGAGCAGTACCTTAAAGTAGCGGTGTTTCGCTACCTCGGAACCCAACCTTTGCGAGAAAACCTTGTTTTTTATCGCAAATTGCAACAAGTAATGACCCAAAATGCGGTAGACGATAAGGCTATTTATATTGCAGAGCTATTATGTGCCTACTATGTTGCAACAACCACAGGAGGTCATTATCGCAGCAATATTGAACCAGCAAAATTCTCTGCAAACTTTATAAATTTTTTGCGAGACAATGGTTTTGATAAACGATTATCTTCAATACACATTGCTGCCTGCATCCATGAATTTTCTTTACATTTAAGTGAAGCGCAATCGAATGAGATAAATGGTGTTCAGAGTTTATGGAGTATTTGGCGAGACGATCAGGTGTCTGCATTTAGGATAGCTAATACGCCAATCCCGGAAATCTTTTTAAGAAAATTTCCTGCAAAAAAACTAGGGTATTTTTTATTAACTCAGAAAGAAAATCTGGAAAAATCCCTGGGCGCACTGGAGGACTCCAGCCGCATTGTACATTCCCTAATCGATGCCTGGCTCAGCGAGTTAGACATTTCTGAAACATACCGACCCTTGATTGGGCCTTGCCTAAAAGCGTTATATCCAAAAATGGATATGAAAATTTTGCTACGTGACATCAATAAAATTACAAGCCTTTTACATGCGCTAAGCGCCATTGCAAATAACAATCCTAACCATTTAATTTTTCTTGCGTTTGATCAATTTCTGGAAATAAATTCCAATGTGGATGCGTTCTTATCATTGGCTGAACTGACTGCTGTCGAACTGACAAAGCACCAAGGACAACTAGCTAAAAGTAGGCTAACGACGAATTTTTTACTCGCCCTTAGAAAAAAGCCGCTGCTTTATGGCGCATTACCCCAGGCACAGAACTTAGTAAGCCTTCTTCTGGAGACTTGTTTAAGTATCGATGCCAAAGTGAATCCAGCATCCTTTTTCAATCTTATGGAAACCTTGTTGCCGCTTGGCTTGGAAGAAGCGCAGCAAATATTCACTGCACTTATCCCCTTGGTTAGTAATGAGGAAGGCCTCGATTTTCTAAATGCCCACCCATATCTAAGCGCTAACCAGCTAAACGATATCACTCAGTTTCTCAAAAAGGCTAAACCTGCTTCGTTAGCCCTGAAAGTGCTCGATGGACTTTATCAACAAAATCCTGCCCATGAGCTTACTGAACTAATAAAATTCCTGGAAAAAAAGCCTGAAGATGAAATTCACTCCTTACTGATACTTGGCCATGCTATTTCCCAGCAAACAAAACAACCTTTGCTCACTGAATTGCAAAAACTGGCAGAACAACATCCGCGCGGCTTAAAATATTTAGCGCGGCTGCATAAATCACAATTAGTGAATGCTGAAGAAATGTTGGAACTATTGGCCAAGCCTTCTTTGGAACAAGCCATAGCAGTGTTTCACCGCGCGAAATATAAAGAGAACCTGCAAAGATATCAGTATGATCCCGCCGCTGTAAGAGCAAAAATTGCGCAAATAAAACTCAAGTCTCATGAAACCGATGAACCGCTGCCGTTAAGCGACGAACAACAAGAACTGCTGTGGCGTGACTACCAGCTCGTTATGTCGTATATGGCAGAAAAACCGCTTAAGTTAAATATTAATGGGGTTCTTAAAGAGCTTACCATTAATGACTTGAATGACACGGAATTCCAACATTTATTCAAAGCATTACAAGATCAAATCAGCAAGGGAATAAACGTTCATCGTAATCAGTTACTGTTGGTTGCCTTGAGTGCCGAAGCGATTTATCGCACCACCTACAAATTTCCACGCGATACTCAAATCTTAACCTTGCTGCAACGCATACATTCTCCCAATAATATTATTCATGAAGTTAAAACGGGAGAAGGTAAAAGTATTATTGCTGCCATGCATGCTGTTTTATTGGTGGGGTTAGGTAAAACAGTCGATGTTGTCACTGAAAATAATGAATTGGCAAAAAATGCGCTGGAAAAATTTTCATCCTGTTATCACTATTTAGGGATCCCTCATGGGGAAACTATTATCACCGCACAAAGTGCGCATGCTAAATACACTGCTAACGGGATTAATTATTCTACCGCATCGAATCTTTCTTTATTCCGCATGCGGATGGCATTGGCAAAGAAAGTCCTGCCTAATAATCCCGCGTTGGTTGCTGATGAGATCGATGCTGCTTTAACCTCTACAGTGCTATTTCGCCTGGCTGCGTCGTTAGATCCTTTATTAAATGATACGGAGTCCTGGACTCAACTTTATAAATTGCTACTTGAATTTGTCAAAGAAAAAGATATCTACCTTAATAATCCCTGCGCTGAAACAGATGATATTGCTAATTTAAGAAATTATTTTATTGCCAAAAATCCTCGTAGTACCTTTGTCAATTTTACCCAAAAAATTTCCGATGAGTTATTAGACGCCATCATTGAATCCGCTACCATAACTCATGAACTAGAGGAAAAAGAAGACTTCTTTACAGTAAAAATAAAAGAGAAAAGTGACGTACATTCTTATGCAGCGCCTATTGTTAGTAGCAGGCCTGATCCCCATGTTAGCTATTCTGATTATATACAACAGCTTTTGCATACCCTGCTTAATAATAAAGCTCCGCCACCAGCCCATCCATTTATCATAGAACCGAGTATAGAAACAATTATTGTTAATGCAGCCAAAATTTTCTTTGATTATTATCGTTTACATGGCGGCCCTATAGTCGGCTTAACAGCAACTTCCGGTCCTCGTGTCGATCGCACTGAATTTTATGAGCAGCAGGGGTTAGTGGCTTACCGTTATCCAACTTTTTATCCCGATCAGTCAGAGGACCTGGGATTAATCACTGCGTTTGGAACAGAAGATCATCTTAATAAAACGTTTGAATGGCTTACACAGCGTAAACAAAAAAACCCGGCGCAACCGATTTTATTAATTACGCGCTCCCCCCAAGCGACTGATCAGTTCCGGGATTTCATAGCAAGGAATACTGACTGGAAAGTACAAAGCTATCATGGTTATGAAGAAACAGGGAAATCAGAAGAAAATGTAATCTATACAGCCGGGCTGGATTATTTTCTGACTGCAGCGAACCAAAGTCTGGCTCGCGGCGCCGATGTGGATCCCGAGAATGAAAATGGCATATTGGTCGTTAATGCCTGTACCGATTTGACGCCGAGTGAATTAGAACAAATTCAAGGCAGAGCAGCACGCAATGGAAAAAAGGGACAGTACATTTCCATCATTGATGCGCAAAGCATAGGCCAACCTTCGGACTCCCCAGAGACATTGGCGGCAGCTTTTAAGAATCATCAACTACAGATTAGCGTTAAGCAACACCAAGAACGCGCAAAAATGCGTTTATTAGAAGAAGCACGTTATTTAATGGTTGACCAACTGCTCCAATGTCGACAAAACGCCGATAAAATTTTGGCACCTCAATTTGGGGAAGACCATTCTATCGTTGACTATCAACAATTACTGCACGCATTAAGTAGCTTGAACCGCAATGCTGAAAAGCATTATGCAGAACTGTTAGAACGCCATCCCGTAATAGACGGCGATGTGGCTAATGAATTTTTAGAAGCCAGAGCCAGAGATTATCAGCAAGTGCTGGATTGCTGGCTGCCGGAAAATAGAATTAGTGATATAGAATTCGTTGAGCCCTCCGTCCCTCTCAACACATTGCCAACCCTGGTACCTCAATTACCAGGGGCAACGGTCGATCAACTCCGAATTTTTGCTGATCTTTTCCACCGCAAATGGAAACAGGACGGCCATCAGGTAACCCAACAAAATTTCGATACCTTGGATCAATTCGTTGAGATTTTCGATCCCTATTTTAAAAAGGAACTCAGTCTCAAAGAAACGATTGGCTCTGTTTTAGATGAAAAAGGGCTTCTCAGTGAGGAGCAAGTTGAGGCTCAAATAGTTCTTATTAAAACCAGCCTGAATGAAATGTTAGAGTTTGCGCAAACGATTCCCGTTATTGGCCGCTTTGTCCCTGACGAGCGGATAAAAACCTTTGTTGCCGACTATCTTAATAAAACTAAAATCCAAATTCGCGAGAAAAAATGGGATGAAGTCAGTCTGCCAACAATCGATCTTTCTACGATAACGAGCTGGTTTTCAGGCATCAGCAGCACACTCACGGCGGGTTCTTTATTTATGGGTATTATAGGGGGACCAATACCCTTTATTGTTAATCGTCTTATTGTACCCACGGTTTTTGGATGGATAAAAAATGCTCTTAAACGACGATTTGCCGATTCAGAATGGCTTGTTGCACAAATACTTGTTGGGCTTGATGACATTAGCAAGGACTTATCGGAAACGGTTAATGCGCTTGTTTCCCTGGCCAATGAAGACGATATTAAAGTAGGCCAACTCATCGATAAAGTTGGGCCTCTAACAAAAAATAAAGCACTTCTATTGGCCTTATCAAAATATTTAGAGCTAACTGGCAGGCCAGAATACATTCCATGGGTACAAGCAATCCCTGGTATATGGCCGGTATTGGAAAATTATCGTGACTCTAAAGTTGATGCCTTACTCAACGTAAATACCTTAATGGTAATCTTACAACATGCCTCCCATTCAGAACTCGTTTTGAACGCGTTAGAAGATAGTCCTTATAAGTCAAGCCTGCAAAGGATAACTCAATTAAACCCTATCTTCATAAACCAACTTGGCAGCTTGGCCCTTCCTGATTTGATGAATTTGCTGAAATTAAGTGCCCATCCTAATTTCTTTGCTTTGTTGGAGAAACTCCCCGCAGAAACCACCTTAGTGCAATTACAGCAATGGCTTGAAGCAACGCCAGAAAAACTTCCTGTAGAAACGGAGGAAGCGCTTAACGAGTTACGACACTATCAAACAAACCATGAACGGCTTTCTGAAGAAAATAAACATAACCTGCTTAAGTTGCGTCAAACATATCACTTAACTTTAGATAAATTTAAACTTGGTTTGGAAAAATTAAAACCCAGGTTTAAAGAGAAGACCCCTGCACCTGTGCAGGAAATTAAGGTTGACCCGCCAACTTTCCATGCGGCTCTCTATATTGGATTTAAATATACCGCCGTATTAACCATTGCAGCAACTTCTATCATTTACAGTGCTTTGTATCTATCTGCCATAGCTACCTTTGGATGTTTCATCATTGCTGGGTGGCTAACATTTCCTTATTTTAAAGATCTGTTTTCTACCAGCCAGCAACCAACGCTTCCATTAGAGGCAAGCAAGTTGGAAGAGATTCTATTTCTTTCCTTTGAGGAAAATCCGTTAACAGCAGATCTCCCTACTCCATCCGCCGGATTAATTCCTAATGAAATAGTCAGTAAGGAAGAGCAAGGATCAGCCGGTGAAGCACAGGTATCAGCGGGCGAGACCTTAGCGAGTATTGTCGATTCAAATGGATTACAAACACTTGTAGAAACAACGACATTAGTAAAAACACATCCTCGTAAAGAGTTGTCAGCAGGCACCTCTACCCCACTCGCCGTCTGGATTCCTGATGGAATACCCGAGAAGGAAGAACGAGTGGCAACCAGTGAAAAACATCCTCCTATCGGAAATTTAAAATGCGGCTTTTTTAACCCCTTTCAAAACTTGGCCATGCGTCCCATAAGCAGTGAAAATGCACCGCCTATTCCAGTAGTTCCATAAAAATAAAGTAACGTTTTAGCTGAGCTACCCTTGTGCTCTACGCTCTGTCAGAGCTAACATAGTCCCTATCACAACCAGAGAGATTCTCAAATGAAAAAAATAGCTTCTTTGCTAGTCAGTTTATTGTTAATAACAGAAATGATGTCTGCACACGCAGAAACAGCGATTATTAAAACCTCTGTAGGGACTATTACCTGTGAATTATTTACCAAAGAAGCACCCAATACCGTAGCAAATTTTGTCGGCTTGGCAACGGGAACAAAGGAATTTAAAGATGCAAAGACAGGTGAGATGGTTAAACGCCCTTTTTACAATGGGTTAACTTTTCACCGCGTCATTAGTGGTTTTATGATTCAAGGTGGTGATCCTCTTGGCAATGGCACCGGCGGACCCGGCTATCAATTTGATAATGAAAATACAGAGGCTAGTTTTGACAAGCCTGGTGTACTTGCGATGGCTAACGCAGGACCCAATACAAACGGCAGCCAATTTTTTATTACCGTAGCACCAACACCTGACTTAAAAGGCAATTACAACGTGTTTGGTCAGGTCATTTCGGGACAAGACGTTGCTGATAAGATTAGCAAGGTACCAACCGATTATCAAAATAAACCTGTAACACCAGTGGTTATTGAAAGTGTTAGCATTCAAGAATAATAAAAATCAGAAGACCACTGTATTATCCAGAGATAAAACAATTCAAGATCTTGCCTTTATGCTATAAATCAATGGAGTCTGGCTCCATTGATTTATAGTGGCCTTTCAACCCTGTTATGAATCAAGCAATTTTTCAACCATTGCAAGAATTTCATCAAGAGAAAGATGCTGGGTGCTGTTCTCTATGGCAATAAAGTTATGCTGCGATATCGACAACATATCACTGAAATCTTTATCACTCGTACAGTCAATTGGTAACAGGTAGTAATTATTTTTTAATTCGCTGTTTAAAAGATTATTCAGGTGCCCTGCCCCCACAATCATGATATTAGCCTCTTTAAGCGCTGTCACGTCGCTAATCCAGCTTGCTTCACGGACTTCAATACCGAATTCCTGCTCTGGGATTTCGTGATAGGGATAAGGGGATAATTGGTTTTTATAGTGTAAGTTACCCTCGAGATCTTGCACATGCATAGCAAGATTCTCCTGAGCAAAAACCATGAGCCGCTTTATTTCATTAACTTGAGCATCCCAACCGTATTTTTCATGATAGATATTAATTGTTTCAACTGATAAATGTTTAATCCCCCTATTGGAAGCAATTAGCAGGATGATTGTATGCAGTAAAAAAGATTCCTTCGAGCCGTGTATTTCAGTCAATAGTATTAATAGCGGTTTATTCACCTCTAATGCTTGCCGCTCAGCCTGTTCAATCACTGGTTTAATTTCCTGGTAGATGCTCTGCAAGGTTGTTACCTCGAGGGGTGGCAGGAATAATTTTACATAATCCTTTTTGACTGCTTGATAGAGGCTGTTGTCAATTTCGTTATCAGCTAAATTTTTTTTTATAAAACCCGCAATCTCTTCCGCCGGGATTTTTAGATAAGAACCGTCATTATTCAACACTGTTAATTCTGGTAAAGCATATTTAAGAGTAAATACGCAGTTGATGAGTTTTCTTTTTTCAGAATTGTTTAAATATCTATAAGCCGTCCAGGCCTGATTTTCTTCGAATTTAAAAGGATCATATAACCCTTCATGAAAACAGGTTTTACGATCATGCAATGTATAGGTTTCAGGATTTAAGTGCTTTCCTGGAGTGCCAACAACCTCATATTTGCCTCTTAAATCAAGACGAAACTTTGTATTCCCAACGTTATTACTCACAAACTCTTCAGCCACAAGATCAATAATTTTAATTGTTTTTGCAGCATTTACGAAATGAGTGAACTCCTCAGAATTTATACCACCAAAAGGTTGAAAATAACTTTGTATATCTCTAGACAGCAGTAATTTTTTAACGAGTATTTCTTTAATGTCATACCAAATATTGTTAATTAAAATTTGATCATTTCTATACGGTTCTTTCTTTCTTCTTAAAAATTCCAGTGCAACATTCTTGGTAAGAAAGAATAAAATCATAAGGCATTTTGCAGTTTTGTTCGCTGTTATTTCCTTGATCTCGTCTTCATTTAACTCATGCATACCCGCAGCTCGTTTATTCGCCGCTTTTACAAAATTTTCAATCGTGGCGATAGTTTCATGAGTACACTTCGCTTCCTGAGCAATCCCTGTGAGCTGCTCCAAATCAGTATTCCTAAGTCTATTCATACTCGACATCCTTATAAGTCTCGATCAACGAAGATAGGACTTGATTGATTCATCAAGAGTGATGCAATTTTATAGATTTCCAACAAACTAAGTGGGCTTTAATTCATTGTCAATTTGATTGTGATCTAAAGGGGATTGCAACACCACTTCCGTGAATGGATCTTCCGCATTTGCCAAATTATAGGCAAGTAATGGCGGAGCTTCGTGCTGATGTAGCTCTACAAACTTTTGTGCTTTAGTATCAGAAATATATCTACCACCAGGGCCAGCATCATTGCGATAAGAAAAATACTCGCTGTTTGGTATTTGTTTATTAGCTGTCGGTGTAACACCTTTCGCTATTCCATGCTCTCGTAGTTCATTTTCAATTCTCTGCATGATATCGATCCATGCATCAGTATTAATATGCTTATGTTGAAATTGATAAATTGTAAATTGTTTCCCCGATACCTTCTCGATGGGTTTACTCTTTAAAACATCAGGAGCAAGAATTTTGGCGGACATTTTATTTTCCATCAGGATAGGATAAATAATTGCCCACGCGGCGGAAATTTGACCTGGATCAACAGAAACATGTAATTTCCACCCCGTTTCAACCTTTTTTCCAGCAAATATGGAACGTTTCGCAGCCACCGCCAGCCTGTTCTTTCCATTATTATGGTCAGGACTACATTTGAAATAAATGTAACTCTCCAAGGAGTAAAGAAAATAGTTATCGATCTTTTTTCCAATATTGTCTGGCAGATTTTCGTAGAGGAACGGATCTTGGTGAGGCGTTTGTTCTTTATGGAAAAATGCTGGGGTAGAGGTAGAGGCTTCAAGGTTAACTGAACCAGTGCTAGAGCTTGCCAGCTCTTTTAAATTTCTAACAGCTTTTCTCTTGCTCAATAATGGCTTATTGCCAGAGCTGACCTTAGTCGTTCCCATGCTGGCTTATCTTTTTAATAGTATATCCACTAAGTATAAATAATGATCAGATTACATTCAATGGTTGTTCAGCATAACGCATAGAATCACTGGAAATCGCTCTGATGTGGTTTTGATTTAAAGGTTTATGGCTTGAGCTTCTCGAATGCAGGCTCAGCTTATCTGCACCTATCGCTCCTGCGTACCAGGCAAAAATAATTCAATATGAACTCCAATGGAACATTGCGAACACAAATCGAGCTGATTATAATATATACTGTTTTCCCATTTATTGGACTCATCTATGGCCAGAGAAAAAATACCAGGTTTCTTTCATCCCGGTTCCAAGCAGCCGACGCTTATTCTAAGTAATTACATTCATTACGATGGTATAGGGGATTTTAGCCATCTGTTGGATATCATGGAAGCATTGATGCCTTTAGCTGCAAAGCTAGGTATTAAAATCGTACCGCTGGTGATCTGCCTGACTGAGAGGAAGCAAACAGTAATTGATAAAATTGCGGAGCGGTGTCCTGGTTTACGGCCTTTTATCTTTACTGCAGACACTATCAGTCCTCCTGAATTGCCAACCCTGTTCGCGGAATTTGTAGGCAATAATATAAAACTTCAAAACAAGCTTCGCCGGGCATTAAGTATTTTCCAAATTGCTACTGCGACAACCAAAGAACAAAAAGATCTGCTATTAAAATTTTGCCAACCAGGCATTCCTGTTGTGAATATCAGCGAACAGTGTGGATTACGGACTAGTGCCCAGTTTAGCGCTATTAGCCCGATTGATGAGCGAGATTACGCTACTCCCAATTTAAAAAATATTAATGATCGATGGATGGGTTTGGAGAAACAAACTTACTGCTACGGAGTGAAAATCAAAGCACCACTTTCCATGAGTAAAGCAGACGCTATCCAGGCTTTAGAAAATACAGATTTTAAACGGGCATTGTTGGGACATGGGGATTCCCAGGAAGCCCCTTCTGAAGAAACCATCACAGAATTTCTGCGTGGCAATCAGCTAATACCAGCTTATTTACAATCAAAAATAAGTATTATGAAGTTTATATTTTTCTGCCTTGAACAACCAACGCTAGCTGGCCAAGGCGATATCACTTTCTATATTAATAATTATGAAAATTTATTTACACCGCGGGGTAATCCGTGGCAAAAAGTTGAAGCCAGTGCCCTTATAGAAATGCAAGAGGAGGGAGCCAGACTCCCAAGCTTTGAATCGTTTTTAATTAACGCCTCTTATAATCCTAAATTCAAGAATTTATGTTTTTCTAACTTAATAGATTTAGGTTTTACGAGTATGGAGATAAATTTGAATGGCAAGAGTCGGACAATTGTTTTAAATTCAGATGAGCTTGCTCCTAAAAGAACAGTTAGAATTTTGACCGATTTTAAATTAAACGATCATGATTATGATCATTTATTCCATATTGCCAATTCGGTAGTTGGCGTCTCTGGAGATAATACGCTTGAAAAAGCGCTTTCCCATGAGAAATTACCTGTCCTGCAATCAGAAAATAAATATCCATTCGAAAGGAGTATGCGGGCCTTGGGTCAACTGGCCCATGATTATCTCCCTGATGTTTCAGCAGCAGTTCAAGAAGATTTAGAGCGCTT
This sequence comes from Legionella sp. ST3F1, assembly GCF_048553315.1. Classification (NCBI taxonomy): domain Bacteria; kingdom Pseudomonadati; phylum Pseudomonadota; class Gammaproteobacteria; order Legionellales; family Legionellaceae; genus Legionella; species Legionella sp. ST3F1. Next base: position 15,371 of record NZ_JBLZIO010000023.1, read on the forward strand.
TTTTGGCAGAAAAAATATGCGATTTGACCACGCTTCCCATTGGTCGGAACTCCTGGCAGTGGATATCCCTACTTTATTAGCCCATTGGCAAAGAGCCACCCCCGAATTACGACTTAAAAATAATATCTACACTCATTTGGATCATATCTTCTACGAAGCTCTTTTGCATATGTCTGCAGCGACAGGAGACATCACCCTGCTGCATGGAATTTATGAGCAGTTCCCTGACATTGATTTTACTATCCCTAATAAACACGGTAAGACAGTCGAGATCATAGCAACAGAAAATGGTCATGAGGGTTATCTGCAGGAACTAGAGCACCTGGCTGGTGTACAGAGCGGAAAACTTATGGAAATGAGTAAGAGAAAGTAGCAGTATAGACTGAAGAGCTGGGGACATGTCTCGCAGGTATTAAATATAATCTGACTGTGATTGTATTGATTTCGGGCTAACCTTATTCATATCCGGGATTTGGTTTTAGGTAGAAAACATGAAAAAGGGAATTAAAAAGCTTACTCTTCTATTCTTTCTCATCGCACCCGGTTTTTTATTTGCCAATGATTGTCCTTGTTGTGAAGACGAAATCAGTCAATGTTATTCCGTTCCGAAAAAAGCAACGAATATCCATATTGAAATAAAGTTTCATCAAACTTCAATGACAGCCCGTTTATTTGCAATTGAAATGTGTGGAAAACCGTCCGAAATTTCGGGGAATAATCCAACAATAGCTGGAAGAATAACAACAGGGAAATTGAAGTTGGTTCTCTGTGATGGGACTAAATTAGCTTCAATGTTTGTGTTGGAGATTAAAAATGATTACAAGAGCCATTGCATCGTTACAGACGCAATTTATTGCCAGGATAACCCTACTCCAGCACCCTATCGGTCTTCGTAAGACAATCTATTTAAAAAATTAACATCCCTTAACCTATTTTTGAAGTCTTTTTAGAATCCTGTGATGACGCCACAAGATCGCTGACGAATGAATGATTCTTTGATTGCACCACCAAATGAATCTATAGTTAACTAACAAACATTTTTTGATCATAAAATACAATTTTTAACATAATCAGCCGGTTAAAAATCAAATGAGGTTACGATGGAAAGCAAGCGAGAGATCGACGAAGAAAGATATATTATTCCGAATAAGTTACACGCGGTTTGGCTTGGTAAAGTTCTCGATAAAGAAGATCGATCTAATATTCTTGCCTGGAGCTCAAAAAACAAAGATTACGAAAGCAATTTATGGATAGATTCATCAACGTATGCTCCGGAGGCTAAACCCGAACTCATGGAGCTGCTAAGCTGGGCTAAAAAGAATAACATTAAGCTCTGTGATGTTAATCCCAATCCGCCGTGGAAAATTAAACATGCCAATTACATTCGTCGCCCTGATGTCTATGAAAGAATGATCTACAGACCGTATTACGATGATGAGATCGCAGGCCAGTATCCGAATTTTGCGGCAGCCTCTGATATGTTAAGAGCAACCATTTTGGATACTGATGGCGGAGTCTATTACGATGCGCGCGATATGCCGCCAGGTAAACCTTTACCCAAACTATTTAAGGCCAAAAATGATTTCTTATTTCATAGTTATCTGGGTACTTATAACAATGATTTGTTAGCGGCTGCTCCAGGTTCAGTCGACCTTCATAATTACATGGAATCAATAAAAGAAAATTATAGGCGTTTGTATAAAGGTTCGCCTCCGTTACTCGAAGCACACCGTAATCCTAATCGAGAAGCTGTTAGCTCAGGATTTAGTGCACGAAGAAGTTCTACTATCAACGTATCGGGTCCCCTGGCACTGGTAAATTCCCTCAAGAAAGCTTATCGAGACTGGACAGATGCCTTACATCTTTGTAGCTTTCCTCAAGCGTATTATACTCAACCTCCTACTCAGGACGTCAGTTGGTTTGACCCTAACTTACTAGAAGATGAGAGGCATATACTCATTATTTTCGGCAATTCTATTAAAGACCACCTGGCAGATAATTTTCTTAAGACTAAAATTCAATCCTTATCCAACCAACCCATGTTTCAAAACTCAGCATTGAAAAAAGCATTAACACAGCTTCAGCAAGGCTTATTGGCTTTTGATAGTTCTCAGATGACACTCACTGAGCTTTATAAAACCTGTATCTCTGATATAGAACGCAGTAAACACTATCAAGAATTAAGCCCCAAAGACAAGGCACTGTTCGAAGATATATCGGGGACTATAGGAAGGTGTATGGTGTCTGCCAGCAAGTTCATTGAATTGGGTAAACATAAGCAACTGGATGCAAAAACAGTCTTTGAAATGCTCAGCCGAATTGGCCCTCACGCCAAAGTAGATATGTCACAACGCGTCGATCTGAGCCAATTTATAACTGATGTACTATTAACAGAAGATGGTAATCCGAATTTAACAGCACTCGACGGATACGGTATTAAGTATACTCCTCCAGAACAGGAGCCGAACCAGACTACCATTTCTAACATCTAGCTGGTTGACTCTAATTAGGATTGATACCGCATTTTCTCAGATTACTTTCTGAGAACCACAGCCCCAGCAATACAAGCACCTACGGCCGCTACCCCGAGTACTAGCGCAGGTTTGAAGAAACTGAAATGATTTGGTTTTTGCTCCGCTCTCTGTGCTTGGAGCTCTTGCAGCATCGTTGGGCCATTGGGCGGGCTTGCGTTCACAACAACGCCTTTTCGCGCTTTAATGGTAACCTTAGAAAATGGAATATTGTCTTTTGTTACTTCCAAGGTGTAATCACCGGGTGGGACATTGGGAAAAGCAACGCCGCCATCCAGTGAAGTCGCTTCAAGTGTTCTAATAAAGGGGTTGGTTTTATGGATAACAGGGAATATACCAAAATAAAAAGGCTTTCTATTGACATCCGGTGATAAAGTGACTTTAACGCCTTCAACACCTTGTGGAATATCATCCAGCGTGGTGTTTGGAGGTGTAATGGTTGCAGCAATCTGGCAAGCTTGTGGATCTTCAGTCACACCCATGGCGAAAGAAAGGAAGGTATAAGCCAGGTTTGAAGGGACCTGAAATGAAATGTTCTTTAAATAATTTTCATTATTTATCCCCTCTGGCGGGGGTATCAACGTTGCTGTTTGTGTCGTCCTATAGCCAGACCAGAAAGACCCTGGCTTCTCAAAACGCAAAGTAATGGCCTCCCCAACAGGCCATTCAAAGGGCCCGAATCGTCCATTCGCATCCGTCTTAAATGTTATCGCTTCATTTTCAACAACAGTAATCGTTGCATCTGCGATAGGTTCACCGGAGATAAATGAACGGGCAAACCCAGAGATTAGGACAGTACTCATCATAATTCCTTTTAAAATGATATTGAAATCAATACGGTTAGGTATTATTTACACTGTAAATATTTCCACCGAAAATGTAAATCATAGACCCGAATACGAACCCGGGGATCACAACTCAACCAGCATTCATCCTCATTTTTTTGAATGATTAAAAAAATTTATCTGTGTTATTTTTTGATACAATCAACTCCTGATAAGATCGCTATGTTTTGAAAGAAACCTGTCAGTACTTGCGTAATTAGCCCTCAAAAGCGCTCTCAAAATCTGCTGAATCAACTTTTTAATCAGGAGTTTACAACTTGAATTCTTCATTTTATTTTAAAAAAAATACTCAACTTATTATTAATACAGCTATTTTCTTATTTTTATTAAGTCTATCCGCTGTTGCAAAACCCCCGCATGACTTTCAGCAAGCCAAGCGTCAAGCTACAGCGATTTTTGATTCTCACCGTGAAACACTCTATTGTGGCTGCACTTACAATCAGCAACATCAAATTGATCTGGCAAGTTGTCATATGAAGGCAGCACAGACCCATAAACGTGCTGCTCGTGTTGAATGGGAGCACATGATGCCAGCTGAAAATTTTGGCAAGCAATTCAAATGTTGGCGAGAAGCCCTCTGCAGCAAAGATGGTAAGCCTTATAAAGGACGACGATGTTGCGAAAAGATAGATCCTGATTTTAAGCAAGCCGAAGCCGAACTCTATAACTTGTGGCCAGCTGAAGGAGTTGTCAATCAGGCGCGTTCTAATTATCGCTACGCTGAACTGGCAGGCAATGCCGATTTTTTAGGCTGCTCTTTTAAAATTGATAGAAAATTACGTCAAGTAGAGCCCGATGATCACATTAAAGGAGTCGTAGCGCGTGCTAATTTATTCATGTCTGATAAATACAACATCAAACTCAGTGCTGCGCAAAGACAATTATTTGAAATATGGGATAAGCGTTTTCCTCCCGATGCCTGGGAAAAACAATGGGCATCGAAGGTGGCTACCATTGAAGGGTATTCAAATCCCTATATTCAAGTCTGGACGAGAGTAACAGCATAGATCCTAATGCTGTAAGATTCCCTGAGAGGCCATCGCGTGTTGGCCTCAACTTAATCTAAAACCGAGTTGCTTAAAGTTGAAGACCTAAAGTCATGGTAATATCATTATTATTTGGCATCATATCTCTTGCTACTGATTTAACTGCCTTTAAAGATTCAGATTCAACAAGTTGAAAGAATAAATGCTCCTTACCTACAGTAGCATAGATTTTATTAGCAAAGGTTTTAAGTAAATTTTGGATATAATCATTCCAACCAAGATCATTTTCCAAAATTGGTCTGGCAATTCTGATCGCGCTCACACATTCTGCTTGAAAATCTATTTCCATTTTAATGCTAAATTCTTCTCTAGATAACTTATCTCTGTATAGGTCTCGGCTTGATTCCAATTTCTCTAATAAGCGATGGGCTTCTTTATGTGCTCTAGCATAATAATACTGATTTACAGTAGTCAATTTTATTCTTAGTTCTGCTAAAGCCTGATCAATAGGAGCTAATCTAGTAGTCACCTCTAATTTCTTTTGGTCTTCCAAATAATTAACAACAGATTGACTCTCATATTTTCTTGCAAATTCAAGGAGTTCAAAAATAGCTTTATTAGGTAGTCCCTCTGCCTGTGGTAATTGAAAACATTGGGTTACCAAGCCCAAATCAGACGTCGAAATAACAGATTTCATCAATTCGACAAATTGCTCACTCTCTAAAGGCTTATCAACCTTTTGAATACCAAGTAATAATTGTTTTAAAAAATGAATACTCTTTTGTCTTGCCTGAATTAGCGCTTGATTTAAGAAATCATCATCATTTAAAGCAACTGTTATACTGTCTTGCACACTCCCCACAAAACCCCAACTATCTTTTATCCGCGTCCTGTTCATTTCCAGCATGGCACAGGCAACCTGGTTAGCTAAAAAACTTAATCCCTGAACGCCTTTTCCTTTTTTAGAGCCAGCCTTAAGACCACTTAAAGTTGGAACAAGAGGTAACTGTACACCACTAAAATCAGATACAACATCCCAAAACATATATCGCACAAGAGGTGGTCTGGAGGGATCTTTGGATAGTTCAAAACAATAATGCTCGCTATCATCAACAGAATTTAATATGCTAATTGGTAAACCAAATGTTATACCCAATGCATATTCAACAATAATTTTTTCAAACATTTTTTGAACAAAATCTTTGGCTTTAAACTGCTCTTGCATAGCAACAAAATTGGGGGCTTTACCAATAACCTTGGTATCCCCTTTGACATTGTAAATTGCAAGAGACTCTTCTTGGCAAAGACTTTCAAAATCTTTTGTTAAAAGGACGTTTACAGTATAAGAAGGTTTTTCTGGTTCACTAATTTCTAAACGAACAATTTCAAAGCGTTGTGTCTTTAGCCCTAACTCGCTCATTTGATCGAGCAGCATTTTTTCGCATTGAATTAAGGCATTCCAATTTTCTTCGCTACTCCATTTGTGGGGGATAAAAAAACATTGATCTTGGCCTGGCAGTTTATACACATTTTTTTCAGAACCACCGCCAACTCTCACGCAGCCTGAGCGTTTAAAAGTCTGGTTATTGAAGGTCAATGTAACATCACCCTCTTTTTGATAAAAACGACGTAACCATTCTCTCATTGATCGCCTCAAAAAAGTTTATATATCCAAAAATTTGAATAATTATAAAGATAAAAACTTAATGTTTACTTAAGAATCCGACAAATTTTTGCTTGTTATTGTTATGTAGATAAAAATGGAAGTATCAAAAATCTGTGTGTGGGTTATAATTTTGGTATAGTGCGCATAGTTGGATAGCTGCCTTATTTCCTTTTATCAGCTCGTAAACTACATTTGTATCCAGTAATAAATATATTATCAAATTCCTCAGGCCGATGCATTTTTTACTTAATTTTGGAACTTCAAAATCAATATCCACAGCACCGTGCATAGCCAGTAAATCGATAATAGTTTCTTTGGTTTCAGTAAGCTTTAAATAATCTTCTATTGCATAAAGTGCATGGGCAAGATGCCTCCTATCAGTAATAAAAACCAGTCCGTTTGCGGTGTTTTTTGCTCGCATCTTGATTAAATTCACAGCCTGAAAAGGTACTAATAGTCATATTAACACCTCATAATGTAGTAACTTACCTACATAGCCAAAGAGTAGGTACATTTTTACAAAAATAAGAAAGCTAGTGTCTAAATTTACGCTCTCATGACGACGAAACCCATCAATAACAAATATTTCAATGCTTTCCCGCAAACACGGAGCGGCATCACTTAAAAAACTTCACTGTTTTTAAATACTTTATCAATCGCTATTAAGCTTTCCAGCAAAGGTTTTATTTTGTCCAATGGCCAGCTATTTGGCCCGTCGCTAAGTGCTTGATCAGGGTTCGGATGAGTTTCCATAAAAATACCGGCAATCCCTGCGGCGACAGCTGCTCTGGCTAATACAGGGACAAATTCGCGTTGCCCGCCTGATACGCCATTATTGCCCCCAGGTAGCTGAACAGAATGGGTAGCATCATAGACCACCGGACAGGCTGTTTCACGCATAATCTGTAAGGAGCGCATGTCAGAAACTAAATTGTTGTAACCAAAACTTACGCCGCGTTCACAAACCATAATCTGTTCATTCCCCGTGGCCTTGGCTTTGGCAACAACATGTTTCATATCCCAGGGAGATAAAAACTGCCCTTTCTTGATATTCACAGGCTTATTCATTGCAGCCACTTTTTGAATAAAATTGGTCTGACGGCATAAAAATGCGGGGGTTTGTAATACATCGACGACACTGGCAACCTCTAACAAGGGGGTATCTTCATGAACGTCAGTCAATACAGGCACACCTATCTGTTGTTTGACCTTTTCTAAAATCAATAAACCTTTCTCAAATCCAGGTCCACGATAACTGTTCATTGACGAACGATTTGCTTTGTCGAAAGAGGATTTATAAATAAAAGGCAATTTTAACTGCCGGCATATTTCTTTCAAATAGCCAGCTGTTTCCAAAGCCAATGCTTCACTTTCAATGACGCACGGGCCTGCTATCAGAAATAAAGGAGAATCAATACCTACTTCAAAATCACATAATTTCATGCTTTTTCCTTTTGTCCGTGATAACTACGTGCTGCTAAAATAAACTGCTGGAAAAGTGGATGGCCATCTCGCGGTGTAGAGGTAAATTCCGGATGAAACTGACAAGCTACAAACCAAGGGTGATCATGCAGCTCAATCATTTCAACCAAGGTATTATCCGCAGAGCGTCCCGAAATCGTTAACCCATTTTCAACCAACGCATCAACAAATTGATTATTAACTTCATAGCGATGCCGATGTCGTTCAACAATTTGTGGCTTGTTGTAAATTTTATAGGCCTGGGAATTCGCATCAAGTTGGCACATCTGAGCACCTAACCGCATGGTACCACCCAGATCCGTATTTTCATCACGTAGCTTGATACTACCATCTTCTGCCATCCACTCAGTAATCAAGCCAATAACAGGATAAGGTGTCGTTTTATCGAATTCAGTCGAGTTGGCTCCTTTAAGCCCTACGACATTACGAGCATATTCAATAACCGCTGTTTGCATACCTAAACAAATACCGAGGAAAGGAATTTTTTCTTCGCGCGCGTATTGTACTGTTCTGATTTTTCCTTCAATGCCTCGTTCACCAAAACCGCCAGGTATTAAAATAGCGTCGGCAGAAGTAAGCAATTCAGTACCATGCTTTTCTATTAATTCAGCATCGATATAAACAATTTCCACTTTTGTTTGCGTATGAATGCCTGCATGCAGCAAGGCCTCATTAATCGACTTATAGGCATCATTTAACTCAGTATATTTACCCACCATAGCCACTTTGACCGTCATTGTCTGGATAGCTTGTGCGTCAACGACTCGTTGCCACTCATGTAAATCAGCCGGCTTAAGAGTCAGGCCTAATTTTTTCACCACAATCTCATCCAAACCTTGGTCATGCAGAATCATGGGAATTTGGTAAATACTCTTGGCATCTTCTAAGGAAATAACCCCTTCTTTTTCCACGTTGGTAAATAGCGCAATTTTTGCTCTGTCACTTAAAGAAAGAGGTTTCTCAGAACGACAGATCAAAATATCGGGTTGAATACCAATGGAGCGTAATTCTTTTACTGAATGTTGGGTTGGTTTCGTTTTTGTTTCACCTGAGGTAGCGATATAAGGAACTAAAGTCAGATGAATAAACAAAGAGCGCTGTGAACCAAGCTCAATTCGCATTTGACGAATGGCTTCAAGAAAAGGTAAGGATTCAATATCTCCAACAGTCCCACCAATTTCAATCATTGCCACATCAAAGTTGTCAGCACCTTGTTTGATAGAACGCTTAATTTCGTTAGTAATGTGAGGAATGACTTGTACTGTTCCGCCTAAATAGTCACCCCGACGTTCTTTTTTGATCACTGTTTCGTAAATTTTTCCGGAAGTGAAATTATTACGCTTGGTCATGGTAGTACGCACAAAACGTTCATAATGACCCAAGTCAAGATCTGTTTCGGCGCCATCGTGAGTCACAAACACTTCACCATGCTGAAAAGGGCTCATAGTCCCAGGATCAACATTAATGTAAGGATCGAGTTTAATAAGCGTGACTGTTAAACCACGTGCTTCGAGAATAGCTGCTAATGAGGCTGCAGCAATACCTTTACCCAGCGAAGAAACTACACCGCCGGTAATGAAAATATAATTTGTCATAGATGACCCCGTTTGGAATGCCGAAACCGCCGCACAAGCGGAATAAATAAGATCGCATGTAAACGGGATTTAATTTTAACAAAAGAAGAACAGAAATAACACAGATTTCCTCATCAAAATAAAATCCCTTATTTTGATAAGGAAAATCTTAATACTTTATCCTTATTACATTTCGCTAGCAGTTTAAAATCCCGGATTACAGCCTTCGGCTTTCATCCAGGCTTGTATCTTGTACCCAAGTGTCAATAGCCCACCATAGCCTGGGTGCAGGCGCAGCCGAAACCCAGGATTCAAGTTAGCAGCAAAGCACAGAAATCAATCCATAAGCACCAAGATAGTAGAAATATAAACAGTCCTACTTGGTCAAAGTATCTAGCTGATGTAAGATCTTATACATCGCAATCGCACAATCGACTGCCTCTACCCCTTTATGGCCATGTTTACCGCCAAGACGATCCCAGGCTTGCTCATCATTGTCTGTAGTCAAAACACCAAAAATGACAGGGACATTGTAATCCAAAGCCACACGCTGGCAGCCATTGCTGACTTGCTCGCAAACATAATCATAATGGCTGGTTTCACCGCGGATAACAGCACCTTGGGCAATGATCACATCCACTTGTTTTTGCATTGCCAAGCGTTTAACAACAATAGGAATCTCCACTGCGCCAGGTACTTCCACCACAATAATGTCTTTCGCTTCAAAGCCACATTCATTTAATCTTTGCAAAGCACCACGTTTCAATTCTTCTGTCACCTCGCGGTTAAAGGAGCTCACAACCAGTGCGATGGGAAAAGATTTTATCGAGCCAGAGGTTTCAGCAGTAATGTGTTTCATAAGCATCCCTATTCAACTGTCAATAAATGACCAAGTTTTTCTTGCTTGGTTTTTAGGTAATCACGATTTTCCTGAGTTGGTCGAATCAATAAAGGAACTCGTTCACTTACTTTCAAACCATATTTTTCAATGGCTTCGACCTTATGCGGGTTATTCGTTAATAAACGCAATGTATCCACACCTAAATATTTTAGAATTTGAAACGCAACGGCATAATTGCGATTATCAGCTGGCAATCCCAATTGCAAATTGGCATCTACCGTATCAAACCCTTGCTCTTGCAGAGCATAAGCCTTGAGTTTGTTAGCCAAACCGATCCCTCGACCCTCTTGACGCAAATAAAGGAGAATGCCTCCTTCGTCAGCGATCTGACTGATAGCCTGCTGTAATTGTGCACCACAATCGCAACGGCAAGAGCCGAATACATCACCAGTAATGCATTCCGAATGAATACGCACCAACGGTATTTTATTGGTTACTTTGGGCGCTTTAATAAGGGCAAAATGCTCTGCTGAATCCAGCTTATTGTGAAAAACAGTCATGGAAAAATCACCATGATTCTGCAAAGGGATCCGTGTCGTCGCGGCCTCTTCAACCAACATTTCATGGCGAATACGATACTCTATCAAATCCTTGATAGTAACCATCGGAATATCATGTTTGCGAGAAAAAGACGCTAATTCATCACGCCGGCTCATTGTTCCATCATCATTAATAATTTCACAGATGACCGCCGCAGGTTTCAGCCCTGCAAGGATGCTTAAGTCGACACTGCCCTCTGTTTGGCCTGCCCGTTCTAAAACCCCACCTGTTCTTGCCCGCAAAGGAAATACATGCCCAGGAGAAATAACTGACTCAGGTCCACTGGCAGAATCAATCGCCACTTGAATTGTATGGGCACGATCGTAAGCCGAAATCCCAGTCGATACACCACTGGCTGCCTCTATCGAAACAGTAAATGCTGTACCATAGGGAGAACGATTCTTCTGTGCCATCATAGGCAACTGCAATTTATCAATCAATTCACCCGCCATTGGTAAACAGATAAGGCCCCGACCAAAGCGAGCCATAAAATTGATTGCTTCCGGGGTAATATGTTGCGCGGCGATCACTAAATCCCCTTCATTCTCACGCAATTCATCATCCAGTAACATAATCATACGACCAGCTTTTAATGTCGAAATTGCCTGCTCAATGGTTGCAAAGGGATTTGTCATGCTTCAACCTCATTTTTCAATTGTCCTGCGATCTTGAGCTGATGTGCCACGATCCGAGTCAAATAATCAAATTCCACATTTAAACGTTGACCAATTTCTAATTGGCCCAATGTGGTCTTTACCAAAGTATGGGGGACTAACATCAACTTGATATTGTCTTCGTTCACTGCATTGATGGTTAAACTTACTCCCTCCAAAGTAATACTTCCTTTGGGCAAGAGGTACATGCTAGCACATGTTGCAAAATCACCAACAACCAGTTCTAGATAGTCACCGATTGGATTAATTGCCTTGAGGCGAGCTGTCGTATCGACATGCCCGCTCACGTAATGTCCCCCAAAACGAGCGGAAGCCAGCATAGCTCGTTCAAGATTCACCGACATACCGGCACGCAATTGCCCCAGTGTGGTGAGACGCAACGTCTCTGGTGAAACATCAAAAGCCAAAGACTGCTCATGCTCGGGGAGCACAGTTAGACATACCCCATTCACAGCAATACTTTCTCCTGTTTGTAAATCAGCAAAGGGGGATTTAATTAACAGACGATTGGCAACTTTGCCGCTAATATTAGCCAACACCTCACCTTGCTGCTCTATCAAGCCTGTAAACATGGATCCTCCTCGTGCCAATCAAGGCATGCTATCACATTGTCAGACTTCACCTGCCACGATACGGCTCGCTTGGTAGTAAAAAACACCTCTCCCTGAAAGGCAGGCGTTGTATTTTCTCCGAGTATCTCAGGAACGAGATAAAGGTAAGTTCGCTGCACCAATTTCTCACGATGCAGGGCAGAAAATAATGCGCCCCCTGCTTCAACCCAAACATCATGGTATCCCAACTCGCCCAACTGTTTGAGTACAAATTCCAAATCAAGTAATCCTTCTCTAGCAGGAATACCGTAATAACTGCAATTAGAGAAAGGGTTAGTTACTGCATAATTTTCATCATGAAAAATATGACAATGTTCAGCGCTGCTAAAAATCCTGGCATTTTTATTTAAAGACAAGCGGCTATCTAGAATTGCCAGGCGTTTACCTTTCTCTCTATCTTTTAAACGAACATTGAGTAAGGGATCATCCTGAACAATTGTTTTCGCTGTAGTTAAAATCACATCGGTATATAAGCGATGCTGGTGGGTAAATTCAGCGCAGTCTGCATTCGATAATTGACACCGTTGTCCATTGACGCCGGCAATTTTGCCATCCAAAGTCTGCGCTATCTTGGCCGTAACCCAGGGGCGTTTAGTCTTTGTCCAATAATGATAGCTTTGATAGAACGCATCAATTTCCTGTAGAGGATAATGTAAGGCTTCAATTCCATTTTTGCGTAATATTTCAGGCGTATTATTTGCCCGCACAATAGGATTAGGGTCAGAAAAACCGTAAATCACCTGTGAAATACCATGACCAAGAATAGCCATCGCACAAGGCGGCGTCTTTCCCCAATGATTGCAAGGCTCCAGAGTGACATAGAGACTGACATCCTGTAAACCTGCTGGAATTTTCGCTACAAGAAGTTGCTCGGCATGGGCAGTCCCAGCCCCTTGATGCCAAGCACGAGCAATGATTTCGCCTTTGTGGACTGCAACAGCCCCAACGCTGGGATTTGGCGCACAATTACCCCGTCCGAACCAGGCTTGTTCGAGGGCGGCCAGCATAAAGTATTTGTGCATAGTTAAATCACTACAGAAAAATGCGAAGATGATAACAAATTATTCAATTTTTGAGTAGTCTGAGGTTGATGTAGTGTCATGTAAAATAAGGTAGTAAAGTTAGAGGGAATATTGTATATATAAAAAAATATTTTTCCGCTAATTTTTTTATTTTCTCAAAAAATCATTATGTTTGAACAAAATACCAGTGATCTGCATTGCCATCTCAATGGCAGTTTTAGTCTTCCCTATCTCTATGAGGTTGCCAAGAAAAACGGTTGTTTAGACAAATATACGAGTCTTGTAGCCTTGCGGGAGGCCTATCTGAGCAAAACCCAAAAGCAACCTGAAGAAGGTTATGCCAAAGAAGATATCCATTCTATCTGGGAAATATTTGTTTTAATTCAAGCAATTATACAAACTCCCGAAGATATCAGTTTGGGTACCGTGGATGTTATCCGCAGTTCTGCGGCTAAATATATGGAGATAAGAACAACCCCAAAAGAAATGACCGATAAATCCAAGGATGATTATATCAATGCATTTGAACAAGGCTTGTTGGCTGCAGCTCAATCCACGTCTAAAAAAGCGTTTGGTTTATTGAGCCTGGATAGAACTATCCATAGTTTTTCAGAAGCACAACATTTTATTAAGCGAGTCGTTCAAAGCCCTGAAGGCGTGCTTAAAGGCATTGATATCTCTGGTAATCCGATTGCACCACGAACCTTACGAGGTAAGGATCTGGAGCAGTTAATCGAGTTGGCACTGAACTCCAAGGTTGGGTTGGCAATTCATATGGGAGAGGCCGATACGGCTGTTGAACGCGAAGATACAGATACCATTTTAACCGCTCTGGAGGCTTGGGTAAAAACCAATGCCCCACAACAAGCAAATCCGCTTTTTGGCAAAGTGAGGCTAGGGCATTGTATTTTTTTAACTCTTGAGCAGAAAAATCGAATTCGAGCATTAAATATTCCTATTGAAGTTTGCCCTACCTGTCATAGCAAACTTAACTGGCATAAAGAAAAATCGCCCCATCCAGTGACAGGGGTTTATTCTGATGTAGAACAGCCTATTGCCTTTGCAACCGATGATGAATTTGTTTTTGGTGCTGGTATAAAAACAGAATATCTCAAGGGATTAGGACTTTTCAGCAACAAGAATGAACTATCCAAAAAGCAAATCAAAGAAAATCAGGCACAATTCCGTTTTGCCTAAAAGCATCCATTTAAAAAGGGCGATTATTTTTTATCGCTCCTGTTGTCTATGGTATGATAAGTCCATGTTACTATTGTCATAGACCTTGGATGCCAGATTGTAACCAATCAACGCTGAAAGGCATTTGGTCGCCACTTGGTGAGCCGTTAATAATTGCTCAAGTAATGAGCTTGTTTAATCGAAGAGCAAGTCTATGATCTTATTGCGACTTTTTAAACGACAGGGATTTTCTTCAAGTTTCATGCGCGGCTGCTTGTGTTTTTTCCTCGTTTTTATTCAGCTATTACCAACTACAGCGCTTGCTTTTTCCCCTTATTCGACTCGTGAGCTTGAAGAGTTAGAAAAAGAATTTATTCAGATTATTAACCAGTCAGACAGTATCGAGCGCGATGCCTTAGCAAATCAGTATATTAATCATTTAGGTAAAAAACTGGCACGCTTAGCCCATATGCCTACGCCTTATTTTTTTATTGTTAAATCAAATGAGATCAACGCATTTGCCGGTCCAGGCGGTTATATTGGTATTAATACGCAATTAATTCTTGCCACGGATAATGAAAGTGAATTAGCCGCTGTTATGGCTCATGAAATTGCCCACGTTCGTCTTCATCATCTCTACCAGAGGATTGAGCATGAGAAACAGATGCGTATCCCGCTCCTTGCCTCGTTGTTAGCATCCGCTGCCTTGGGCGTCGTTAACCCTACACTAGGTAGCGGCGCATTGATGGCCTCCATGACTGGTTTTGCTCAAGATAATATTAACTTTACCCGTGCCAATGAAAAAGAGGCGGATCGAATCGGCATTGGTATGCTTATTAAATCAGGTTTAGATCCTCGCGGGATGGCTGGTTTTTTCAAAAAAATGCAACAAAACTCTCGTTATTACTACACAGCCAATATTCCTGCCATCTTAAGAACCCACCCCCTGGATGAGGAGCGTATTGCGGAGGCAGAAAACCGTAGCCAGAATTTGGGGAAAAAACAGTATACTGATAGTCTGAATTATCGTTTGTTTAAAGAATTGATTCGCGTTTCAGTCACCAACAATAACAAGCAATTGCTTGATTATTATCAAATTCAATGCCAAAAACGAACCAGTGGCCCAGCCTGTCAATATGGTTATGCATTAGCGCTACTCAATACCAATCAGTTCCAACAGGCACAGGCACGTTTAACATCCCTACTCGCTCAGGATCACGATAATCTTTTTTATCAAATTGCCATGGCACAGGCCGAAACCGGGAGCAAGCAATTTGAAATTGCGTTAAAACGACTGAGTGATCTACAAGCCAATTACCCTGAAAATTACGCGGCAATCATGGCTCATGCCCAGGGATTGCTAGCAGCAGGGAAAGCTGGGCAAGCAGCCTCTGTATTACTAAAAGGCTCAAGACTATTCAAAAGAGATTTACCCCTTTGCGAAGAGCTTGCGCAAGCACAAGCTGCATCCAGGCAAAAAAGTTATGCTTATTTTACTCAAGCGCAATGCCAGCTTTTACAAGGCCGCAGACGTGATGCTATGCGGCAGCTAAAACAGGCAAAAATACTTGCTAAAAATGACCGTTACCTGCAGGCTCGTATTAGTGCCATGATGGAGGAAGTTAAGTTTCTCTCCGAAGACTAAGCTTTAAGCGCGGTTTGATTTTCGAGCATCACAGCGATGCATACACGTCAGTAGGATAAGTAACAAGATATAGAAATAATTAGGAACGGTTTACCTTTCGCTAGCTTGTGTGCTTGGGCTTTGATTTTCGAGCATTGCAGCGGAGCATAGACGCCAGTATGTGAGCAGCGAAGCACAGAAAATCAAAGCCCAAGCGCCAAGATAGTAGAAAGGTAAACCGTCCCTTAGGGTTGAATACCAAACCAACCACCCGTATCCCCCCCAGCCCAACATTCAGTTGCTCTACAAGCATCTATCTTCTGTGAACACAGTCTTTTGAATTCGCCAGCGGCGCTAATATCCTGATTTTTATAACCGTGTGGTTGGCAGATTCGCCCAAGATAAACTCCGCGAACACGAATTTGGCCCATTACAGAAATATTTGGCCCTACCTCATAAATACCGGGACTATGCGAATAACAGGCAATATAACAACCGGGGACTTGGTTATAACTATTGTCTGTAGGTAGCATTCTTTGTATTGCGCCTGGGTAGGGATGATTGATCACACCCTCACTTTCGAGAACATACACAGGATAGGGCGAAGGTAAGAGATATTTATTGGCTGTATTTTCGCTACTGAAAGCCGCTCCAAGTAAAGTAAACAGAAAAATGCTTACTAATCCATTTAGTAATGTCTTCATGATTCGTCCATTAATCGCTTGCTACACACCCATAGCCATAGTATAGAACCGATTATTGAATAAGAAAGAAAATGGATTAGAATACCTGAAAAATAAATCAGTTGAGATTCCTGATGTCCGAATCGAGCGAATTAATTATCCGTCAAACTCAGAATTGGATTCATTCATTTATTATCAAATTCAATATCTGTCCTTTTGCTAAAAGGGAGATAAATAAAGGCTCGGTGAGATTTCAGGTCAGTTTTACTGCAAAAGAAGAAGCCGCCCTCACTGAGGTGATGTCAGAAATTGAGGTTTTAGATCAACAACGAGAACTAGAAACTACCTTGATGATTTTTCCCGGATTATTTAAAGATTTTTTTCATTATCTGGATTTTGTTGATCTGGCTGAGCAACTCCTGGTGGAGTGTGGTTACGAGGGTATCTATCAAATAGCCTCTTTTCATCCCGATTATTGTTTTGCTGATGTTGATTTCAATGATGTTTCAAATTATACCAACCGCTCACCTTACCCCATGCTCCACTTGCTGCGTGAAGAAAGCGTTGAAAAAGCGATTGATTATTATGGCGATACGTCAACAATCCCCGAAAAAAACATTGCAACCATGCAACAATTCAGTTTAGAAAGGATACAAAAATTACTGTTAGATTGTATGAACACCAAATAATCTTCCTAATCACTCGCAAAGCTTGGTTGTTTTATAGGCAGCTTTATCTATACTTTTAAGTAGTCATCCCAAATACGATGATAAAGGACATGAAAATATATCGTTTCATGATGATTCTACTCTGTATTTTTATTTCGCCATGGCTATGGGCTCAAGAAAAAGTGCTGAGAATTGCTGTTGCCATTTATGATCCCCCTTTCGTCATGCAAATAGCCAATAATCAATTCTATGGCTTTGATATTGCTATGATGGACGATGTTTGCAGGAGGATCGGCTACACCTGTCAATTTATCGCTACGCCCAACAATCTATTAATTGAAAGAGTCCGAAGCAAGCAAGCTGATTTAGCAGTAAGTTCAATTATCATTACGGTAAAAAGACTCCAACAAGTTAATTTCACCTTACCTTATTTAGTCAGCCAGGCCCGCTTTCTTGGTCCTGCAAAATTAGCGTCTCAACCTTTCGATATCAATTTGTTAGATAATAAAAAAATTGGTATTACCGATAACGCCTTTTTATCGCTTATTAAAATAATGGGAATCAAGAAGCCTAAAGTTATCTTATTTGAGCATGATAACCTGATGATTCAGGCTTTACGCTCAGGAGCAATAGACATTGCATTCGTTGATAACCCTACTGCGCATTACTGGCATATGAACTCATCGGGATCTTTAATGGCTATGGGTGAACCTGTAACTTTTGGTGCCGGGATAGGTATAGCGGTTAATCGAAATAATTTCAAGCTCTTAAGTATTATTAATCCAGCCTTACTCGACTATCAAAATAGTGAAGCCTTTAAAGAAGATTACCACAAATACCTACTTCATTTTTCTACTGACACATCCCCACAAAATGCTACTAATTTGCAATAACACGAAACAATCTATAATCAACTATACTAATTAAATAACATTTAATTTATAAGAGGAACGGTTCGATGCTTTATAGATTATTAATTAATTATCTACGTATAAAACTCATGCGAATTATTCTAAATCATGTAGCTAACCAGCTCGTAAAGACAAAATATATGAGGCAGACAGGTTTTCTAGCCACTGTAGTCAGGTTTATAGCCACTCATTTTCTGAATTCTCCGCGAGGAGCAAAATGAAAGATAAACCGCGTAGATGCCGTTACCGAAAAATAGAACACCGTAATCTATTTCACCAGTTAATTGTGACGTTTAATTACCATGGAAGAGGAGTGGCAAATGGCCCAGTATATTTATAAAGGATTTAAAGTTTTTTATGATATAAAGCCTGTATCAGGCTCTACTAATTTATATAAAGCTGATGGCTATGTAGTCTGTTGCCTGGACAAAAAAGGACTTACTCCACCTCAAAAATTTCACACAGAATATCGTACGAAAACAGAAGTGCAAAACGAAATTAGGAGACTCCTTGAAAACTATGTGGATTTTGAATGGAAGGAATTTCATGAGATGCACGGATAATTTTAATTCATTTATATCCGATATATCCGATCAATAAAAAGCAAGAACCACGCACAGGTGGTTCTTGTTGTTGACCAGGAGCTTTGCCAGCCTCCAAAGGTCATACCCTTATAGTATAGCCAATGATCCGCATTTTGTCTTAGCCCTATGAGCCATCTAAAAGATTTCTTAGTTTCAAAGCCAATTGGTTTTTTGAAAAACAACTAAATTTTTCACGTAAATTTTCAAAATGGCGTTCAACAGTACGTCTCGAAATATTCAACAAACTCGCGGTTTCATCAGAAGTTTTACCTTTGACAAACCATAATAAAATCTCTTTTTCACGCGGAGTAAGCTGTATATAATTATTTTTATCAAAATCTCCCTGAAAAGTAGTTTCCAATAAATTATTTTCCAAGAAACTATTAATCAGCCCTATGCATTCTGCGTGATTATCACTATCTATTTGGCATTTTATTAATTCATTCTTAACTGGGGCAATTTTTTCATCAAAATAAATATTAAATTTTTTAAATATTTCAAGATTATTGAGATAAACATGATTAATATCTTGTTTTTCAAGTGGAGCATCAAATGAATAAAGTTTGAATCGCTGGTTATTAATAATTTCAAGTATTCTAAATGAATGGCCATAATTAAATTGGTTCAATAATTCAAAAACCGGCAAACTATGTTGTTTATATTCCTCTTGATAGACATCAATCAGGTAAAGTCCACTTTTAGGGTAGGTTTTCAAAATACTCAGAGGAGCATTATTAACCAATTGATTATTAATGCATTTTTCTAAATAATCCCCGTTGCTGCCTACCCAAAAAAATTGACCCTGTTCATTCATCTCAACATAACTGAAATGATTAATACCCGTTATTTTAAAAAGATTTTTGCAAATTTGTTGAACAAAATCGGTATAATTAACTAATTCATAGTTATTAATGGGACCAGGAGGGATTTCAATATATTTCATGATTGGTTATGCGCATAAAATCACATATTGTATAATAATACACCATTTTGTTTGTTTTATGGTAAATCGCTTAATAACGCTACCTTCTTTATATTATATCAACTATAAGAGAAGAAGAAAAAAATATATCTAATATTATGCAGTTAGAAAGGAACTACTCGTTTAGAAATAACATATTAAACGAAAATTGTTGCTCGTTAACCTCTTCACAGAATTCATCCTGGGAACAACAATTATTTCGGATATTTTTTGATCATGCGAAATAAATTTAATTCACTTAATATTTCTATAAGACTATTACGCTAGAATTAAGTGTAATTGTTTAAGAAATAGAACAAACTAATGACTGATCCTCATATGAATAAAAAAGTTAAAACACTTGAAAATGGCCACCCTACTGGCGAGTTACTTGTAAAGTCAAAGGACCCCGGTAGACCAGGCTTAGTCAGAAGTGATTCATTCAGCAATCGCATCGCTATAAATCACTCTCGTTTTGCCAAGAGAGTCCATGACATGGGTTATGTGTACACTTTATACGCATTGTTGGATGCTGAAATCCTGGCCTATACCGGTCTTAAATGGTTTTCTGATATCTTTGCCTCTAACAAGGGTTCTGCCAATCCACTACGTGACTGGCTTTTAACTCCTAGTGGAATAGCTATTGCCTCTGTAGAATCAGTCGCGTTCATTGGTCTATCACTGCTCGCCAATAAAACCGAAGAAGATGATCCCAGAGCTTATAGACAGGCTATTATGACCTTATGGCCCTACTGCCGGAATGTCATCAGTGAATTAAAAAATGCGAACAAAGGCGTACGTAACGCACTGAAAGTTGCAGCATTATTTCACGAAACCAGCTTAAATTCCATGATGATGCCTGCCGGATTATTGGTAGGTAGCGCATCCGTGCTAAACCGCATTTGGTTCCGGCGTTTGCAAGATCAACGAAAAGAATTAAAGAGTAATTTTAAAGCGTTGTTAAAAGACATTGCTGCGCTTGAATTGAATGAAACCGAAAAGGTAGATGTCAACGTACTTAAAGAGCGAAAAGATGCTCTTCGAGACTTTGACGATAAAATACCTTACGAAATGAATGCTCAGCTAAGATATGCTTATTTATCAGCAGCTTATAATGGAATGCTAGAAGGCTTAGCCTACTATATTGCTCCACTGGCTTTAATGGGTTTTACGTCTCCGGCGTTTATTCCTGTAGCATCCGTTTGTATTGTCTTGTCATCAGCTGCCATTACTGCCCGTATTTATGAAGAATACGAATACCAACGTGGTTTAGAACTCGAAACGTTGGGAGTCAAATTACAATTAAAGAAACACGAACTGGACATCTTGAATGCTCAATTAGCTCTTTTCAAGAATACTATGGTTCCAGAGGCAGACAAAGAATCACAGCGAGTACAACAAGATGGACTCAATCGCCAATATGGAGAACTTCTTGCAGAAATTATCCGTCTCAGTAGCGAAGTGGATGCTAAAACAGCGGGCATGGTCAATCATGCGCTTCGTGGCGTAAAAAATGGTTTGGCAATTTATGCTGTTGTCACCAAAATGCTCATGACCTCCCTGATGTTCTTTAGCGCCGTGCCACCCGCTTTATTGGTGAGTAATGCAGTGATAGGGGTCGCTCTTTTAGTGGGCTCTACTATTTACTCGTTATCACAGTATTATAAAAAACAGTCGAAAGTACATGAAAATCCTAATCAGCCACACTTTGCCCTGGAAGATGCTTACTCCAAAGCCAACCGAATTTTAGCAGAATTAATTGAGACTCATACCATGGCGGCGACCCCTGGTACTGGATTTTATACGGAATGGCTTGATGTGGTTCGTGCATTCTTCTCCGGATTAAACAAGGGTCAAAAACTGATTGGTTATATTCTTACTATCTCTTTCCTCGAGGTTAGTTTACACAATGACTTCCAGGATAAACCGATTGTATTAAAGACCTCTATAGCCCTTGGAATTTTCTGCTCCGTAGTACTCTCTTTACGGGTGTATGCTCTGAATTTTGGCGCTAAAGCCGATCTTGAAAACATGGATGGCATTGAAGAAATGCCAGAGGAGTTATTGTTTTTAGAAGGCCTTGAAGATTTAATGAATGGCGAAGAAAAAGCAAAAGAATTAGAAACCAGCGATCAAACCAGTTTGAAACAGTTTTCTGAGGCTGACTCTGGTACTATAGAGATAGGCCACGAGATAGAAATGGTAAAACTGGAAAGTAGCCATGAAGCTGGTGATGATGAAATGTCCGTTTACCGTGAAGAGACTCATACTAACAAAGCGGCTATAGTCATACATGCAGGTGATAAATCAGCAACTGAATCCCTAACTGCTCAATCAGAAACAAACCCTCCTCATGGGAAAAGATCTGGTGAAAGCGACATTGATTCAACAGCAACGAAAAAGAGTAAAACAACACCAGAACCAACAACGAGTGCAACGGTACGCCAACAATCAATACGTAACATGGTTTTGAAAGGTATGAGCTTTTTTACAGATGTTGTCCACCCACTCACGCACCATAGGCATGATACATCAGAGCTTATAACCCCCCCTCGTAAGCAGTAATTCTTAAACTGGGATTATCTCTGGCGAGGGTGAGTACTATAAGCCCTCTCCAATCCCGTATTTCTTTTTTATTCGCATTAAAATTCCAAAGCTGATATATACTTAAAACCAAATCTAAAACAAGGATCATTAGGAAACCTCTATGTGGCAGCTCCTTTTAGGTTTTTTACCCTGGATTCTTTTTTCCACCTTTTATGGTCAATCGCAGAAAGAAATTCTTTTAACCCTAACAATTACCACTTTAGTCTTAATACTCACCGAATGGCGCCAACTTCTGAAAGGGTTTATTTTAAGTTGGGGGACTCTATTATTTTTTGCCACCATCTATGTGTTAACGATTGTATTTAAAATGAATTGGGTGATTCAAAATGCCTGGATGCTTTCCAATCTATCCTTAGCCCTTATCGTCTGGATTTCTTTATTAATCGGGAAACCCTTTACCTTACAATATGCCTATGAGCAAACCCCTAAACAGGTTTGGCATACAAAAGGGTTTTGGCAGGTTAATCAACTACTGACTATTATTTGGGGGATTATCCTCAGCTTTTCTACCGTAATGTATTTTATTCCCTGGGGAGCTACAACCGCCTCTGAAATCGTTTATCAGAGCCTTTCTTATGCGCCTATGATTATCGGCATTTGGGTATCCAAAAAATTACCCCTTTGGTATCGCGAACGACAATGTCGACTCCGCAATAAAGCGAATCCCTTTTTGCAAAACAATTTTGCACCTATTCATGAGGAAAGTGACTTTCATAACCTGGTCGTCCAGGGAAAAATTCCCCCTGATTTACAGGGCTGCTACATGCGTAATGGGCCCAACCCCGCTTTTGCTCCTATTTCCTATACTTTTCCATTGGATGGGGATGGCATGATCCACGCCATGTACCTCGAAGATGGGGCGATTCATTATCGTAATCGCTACGTTAAAACGAAAGGACTGTTACTTGAACAAAAGTTAGGCCGTGCAATTTATAGTGGTATTGCAATGCCGATTCCACCCGATCCACAACTGATAGGACCCAATGATGATCCTGGACCTTTTAAAAATGGGGCTTTCATCCATATTATCCAACATGCCAAGCATTATTTAGCCATGTGGGAAGGTGGGGCTGCGTATGAAATGGATCGTGAATTAAATACGATTGGTGAGTGGCTAGCCGGTACACCGCAGCCCCTTGCCGTAGGCCCTCATACACGCCTGGATCCAGATACGAAGGACTTATATTTAATTAACTATGATATTCAACCCCCTTTCCTGACTTGCCACAAAGTTAATCAGCAAGGGAATCTCATAGAAACTCGTATTATAGAAAAATCGTGTAGTACCATGATGCATGATTTTGTTTTAACAAAAAATTTCTTGATTTTCTTCGACTGCCCAGCTGTTTTCGATCTGGCAGCGATGGAGAGTGGCGGGAATGTTTTGGAATGGCGCGCTGAATTAGGTACCCGGATTGGTATCGCCTCACGACAGGATAAAGATAAACCGCCGCTTTGGCTAACTACAGAGGCTTTTTTCGTATTCCATTTTGCGAATGCTTATGAAATCGAGAACAAAATCATCATCGATTACGTTCGCCATGGTCGCTTGAATTTTGGTGTGCAAAATAAGGTTGTCAGTTCACCACCACAAATGCATCGAATGGAAATCGATTTAAGGGAAAAAACTTTTCAAGATTCGCTGCTTGCAGATTATATCGTTGAATTTCCTACAATTAATAACCACTATAATAGTAAAATTTACCATTTTATTTATGCCCCAACTCGCTTAAACAACCAACTCAAACCAGCCACTTTTAATGGCTTGGTAAAATACGATTTGGCATCAAAAACAACGACTGTTCAGGATTTTGGTGAGCAATATTCGATTGGTGAGGTAGTATTTGTACCTAAACCACAAGCACAAAGCGAAGATGATGGCTATTTGGTATTTTTTGCCTATGACGCCAAGCGCAACACGAGTGACTTTTTGATTATGGATGCTCTGGATATTTCGAAAGCTCCCCTTGCTGTGATTCAATTACCACGGCGCGTACCCGAAGGATTGCATGGCTCATGGTTTGAAAAAATTGAAAAATAGCTGTTATCTATTTATAGTGAGATCGACGAAAATCGCCTTCAATACTTATGGAGATAAGACATGTTAACAGCAAGGACTAGCGCTTTTTCCCTAAAAACCAAGTTGCAAAACTTAAATGAACTCTTAGGAAAAAAATTGTTTGCAACTGTACTTCTTAGCCTACCTGCCTTCGTGCATGCTGGCCATATCGATGGTCTCCGCGGTAATCGATACTGTGAAATTCTTTTATCTCCCACGATGTTTAAAATGGAAGTTTACAATACAATAGGGCTAAATGATTGCCCACCAAAACTATGGAATAAAATTTCGGTTAGTTCTGTTAAAGCAGAGACAAAAGCAGCCTATGTAAAACTTAACGGCCCTCGATATTGGGTAATCGACGGCATGAAAAATTCGCAGCTGGTCAATCCTCAGAAAAAAGTTATTTCTGGTCTGGCCATGCGTGAGGCCGGTGTATTGCAGTTAGGGTTATCAGATATTCTAAGCAGCGCTAAACCTTATCATGATCACGTCGTCGATCGGCAAACAACCTGGGTTTATAAAGCGGGTAAACCAGTCTATGAACTGATTGATCCCAAAGGTCGGGTTTTTGTGATGCAATCTTATAGTATTGAGAAAACGCCCCAAACTGCTGCAAGCTTAGCGCAATTGGGCTCTAAACTGCAGTTACCACAGGGTTGGAGTTACCGCACAGGCGTGCTAAAACAAACGACTGATCTAACTGCGATAAATAAAAAAGCCGTTGTAATTCAAGACGACTTTCTTAATACTTATCAATTAGCGACACACGATTTTCTAAACCCACAACAAAGTACTCATTAAAATTGACAATTGACAGTACACAACACCCATACCAAGCGTTTGTGTACTGACACTTCAAAGAGATAAGTCTAACGTAAGTACTCACAAACCAAACTGACAAGCGGTACTACTGGGAGCGTTGGTGTGGCAGTCGGGACCGCTTTAAAAAATCCCTGTGCAACAACTGCTTCGACTGGCGGTATTAAAGCAGCAAAAATAGCTCGTTCCCGCTCTTCACGTTTTACACGCTTATTATCGATAATGCCTGGAAAACCTGCTTTTACTCCTCCAACCAATCCACTAATAGCGAGATTTTCTATGTCTTGTGTAATTTCTTCCAAAAATTCTGGATAGCGGAAAAGAGCACTAAAATTAGCTTGTGTTAAAAGTCGAGACTCTTCACCAACTAACCAGTCCTCCTCTACTTGTAACCAATATAACGCTCGAGCAATTACTTCAGCCTTTTCTTTATGCTTTGTTAGAAGAGCGAGATTCGCTATGCCCTGCTCCCCTTCAAGGAGGCCTGCACGGTGTAATGTGACAATAGCACTAGCGAGATCTTTAGCCTGCTCTGGATTTGCAACAAGAACCGTATCATATTTTTTAATGAGCATCGCCCTGGTTAGCGCGACAATGCCAGCAGCAAGACTCGAGGCGTATTTCTTATGTTGAATGAGAAGATCGAAGTACAACTGTCCCTGAGGCCCACGAAGTAATCTGGCATGCTCAAGCGCAGCCATTCCCTCGGCAATCGACCCAACATGATCCAGATTTTGCATAAAACACAGGTAGTTTGCTTTGCCTTGGAAATTGGTAAGCATACCTGCACGCGCTAAAACCTGCAGAAGATTAGCAATTCCTTCAAGTTTCTCGATATCTTTCTGGTTTTCAAGAAGAAGCGCTTGATTTTTTACCCCTTCTGAACCAGAAAGCTGCCCTGCTTTTTTTAATGCATTTAATGCTTTCTGAAGCAATTGTTGTTGAACGGCCATAATTTTCTCACTTAAGTGCTGAAGTCAAAGACAAAAAAGAATAAAAAGTGGATTTATTGTATAATATTTGACAAACAAGGGCAATTAATTTTCTATTGCCAATAAAAAACAGTGAAACTGTGCTCCTCTTTTTGCTCTAAGACAAGGACTGTTTACTCAAACAACTTCACCTGCCCTGCTTAAAGAGATCCTTAGCAATGGTAAATTCAGCGCCCTGCCTCGGCCCTTTTCACAAATGACTAAGGAAACTAAACCGATTACAGTACCAAAAATATAATAAGCAGCCGGAGCAATAAAATAACCTGTTTTTTCAACTAACCACATCATCACCAGTGGCGTTGTCCCCCCAAAAATTGAAATTCCGACATTAAAAGCGGTACCAAAACCACTATAACGATATTGCTGAGGGAATAACGAAACCATATAAGCATTGAGCGGTGCATAGCTAATAGCAATTAAAACCGACATCAACACTAGCGCTTGAATAATATGGGTGATCTCACCAGAAATCAGGAGATGAAACACAGGAAAGCTGAGTAACATCATGCCAACCATACCCGTAATAATAACCTTTAAATGACCGATTTTATCGGCTATAAAGGCAATTAAAGGCTCCAGACAAGCGTCTACTACCAATGAGATAGTAATAATGAACGTCACCTGACTCAACGACAAATGAAAATAGATATGGAGGTAACTGGCAATAAAAACATAAGTACCAAAAGTCATAATGCTCACTAACCAGGCAATACCTATAATGCCAAGCATAGTGAAAGGCATTTCCTTGACAGCGGTTAAAAAGGGGCGTCTTAGCTTTTCGCTCTCATCAAGATGGGTATACTCCGGGGTTTCATGAACATGTATTCGTAAAAAGAAAACAAGGATTCCAGCTATTAATGCAACTGCAAAACCTAAACGCCAACCCCATTCAGGCATAAATGAAGCAGTAAAAAAAGACGCAGCCAAGCCTGCTAAAATCATCCCCATACTGTAAGCTGAACTGGTTAAGCAACCATAAAATGCCTTTCTACCAACCTGGGCATGTTCAACCAAAAAAATAGCCGATCCAGTAAACTCAGCACTGGCAACAAACCCTTGCAGCACGCGAAATAAAGTAATTAAAAGAGGGGCTGCCAAACCAATTAGATGATACCCGGGGATTATAGAAATCATTGCTGTCGGTATTGCCATCGCCAGAATACTAAAGGTTAGCGCCTTTTTTCTGCCATAACGATCACCCACATAACCAAAAAAAACTGCCCCCAGGGGTGCCAAAAGATAGCCTACGGCAAAGACACCAAAGGCACTGAGAAGCGCCGCATAGGGATTATCATTGGGGAAATAGGTAGTAGCTATAATCGGCGCAAAGTAGCCGAAAAGAGCGAAATCATACCACTGCAAGGCGGTACCCAAAACACCGGCCCATAAAGCCTTGATAGACGAAGTGGACTTATTCATGATTTTCTGTGAGGTTATCAATACAGGTTTTTTCGCATTTATAAATGGCCAAATCAGCCAGTTCAATAGCACCCATACTTTTATAAAAATGACTCGCTGCACTATTATTACGCTTTACCCACCATTCAACCCGCGAACAATTTTTGGCTTTTGCTTCTCCAGCCACATAAGTTAATAACGCTTTACCTATGCCCTGACCGCGGAATTCCGGTGAAACAAAAAGAGTTTCCAGATAAATGCCAGGGACAGCATTAAAACAAATATTGTGGTAAGTCATGTTATACATTGCTATCCCAACCACCGTCCCATTCACTAAGGCAACCGCAACAAAATGATAAGGATTAGTACCAAATAGCAACGCGCCCAATTGCTGCTCACTAATTTGAATCTTATCCAGGATTCCCTCATGTTTAGCGAGCTCCCTTATCAAAGAGTAAATAGTTCCCAAATATCGAGGTTGGGCTTGAATGATTGCCAACATTAAACACCCTTGGTCATGAGTTAAATGGATAAACAGGAAAAAGATATAGTACCCGTCTCTACTTTGGCAACCCCCCTTTCCAAATTTTAAAAAATGAGTTCTACCTAACCCTCTATTGTGTTTAAAATGGTTCAAATTCACCTTGGTTAATAATTAATGAATACCCTCTTCCACCTTGCCTTTCCTATCCATGATTTCAACCTGGCAAAAATTTTTTACCACGAGCAACTTGGTTTCGAACTAGGTCGAGAGTCAGAGCATGCCTTGATCATTCAATTTGGTTCGCATCAAATTGTGGCCCATAAAATTGATCAGCCCCTCCCCTCACAACAAAGTATTTATCCAAGGCATTTTGGTTTAATTTTTACCGAAAAAAGCGAATTTGATGCTTTTATTCAACGCATAAACGCCAAACAAATTAATTATGAAGTCCCCCTTAAAACACGCTTTTCCAATACAAGGATTGAACATCAAAGTTTTTTTCTGAAAGATCCAAGTAATAATCTCCTTGAATTTAAATATTATACTTACCCATCCGCTATTTTTGGTGAAAAAGATTACAAGAAAATTGGCGAAAGCTAGCACTGATGTTAGTATTTATTGACTATTATTACGACCGGTATTTCACCTGTCAGGATCAGCTTTGTTTCAATCATTGATAGAAGGTTTTCTCAAAATGAACAAAATAATTGCGCGTGGTGTTAAATTGTTATTTTCCTTTTTTTTGCTCACTTCTGCCGCGTTCGCCGAACCAGGTATTGTTGTCTTCCAAAGTGATTTTGGTATTAAAGATGGTGCGGTCAGCGAAGTAAAAGGCGTCATCTACTCCGTCGATCGTTCCCTGATTGTTTCCGATTTAACCAATGAAATCCCGGCTTACAATATTTGGGAAGCCTCCTACCGGCTTTACCAGACAGCCCCCTATTGGCCCCAGGGAACCGTATTCGTTAGTGTCGTGGATCCTGGAGTAGGTACAACGCGACGATCGGTTGTCGCCTTGACAAAAAATGGTCAATATTTTGTCACTCCTGATAATGGCACTCTAACCCTTATTGATGATGCTTATGGTATTAAAGAAGTGAGAACCATCGACGAAGCAAGAAATCGTTTAAAAGGTTCTACCACCTCTTACACTTTTTATGGCCGAGATGTGTATGCCTATACTGCAGCCAAATTGGCTGCAGGCAAGATTTCATTCGCTGAAGTTGGCCCTGTCCTGAAAGAACCAATCATCAAGCTGCCCTACCAAAAAGCGACTATTGAAAACAATGCCTTGCACGGGACAATTGTTATTCTCGATGCTCAGTATGGAAACGTCTGGACCAACATTGATAAGAAGCTGATGGAAACTTTTGGTCTTAAAGCGAGTGAACCTTATCGGGTAACCATTTATCATAATAAAGTTAAACAGTATTCTGGGGTCATGTCCTTCCATAACACCTTTGGTGAAACCCAAAAATACGCTGATTTACTTTATTTAAATAGCTTGCTTAATTTGTCACTGGCATCCAATCAAGAGTCTTTCGCCAAAAAACACCATATTGGCGCAGGTCCTGGCTGGGCTATTACCGTTGAAAAAATTAAATAAATTTAACAGAATCCATCTGATCCTGGGTCTTCGACGAACCCAGGATTGCGGCCCTGGTTAACTCGCTTAAACGGTGGAGAAAGCTAGTATGTCGCCACTAATTACCTACTCTGACCATCAACTGACTCCGTTTCTTTTCAAGGGCAACCAGATGAATGCGACTCAAAGGATTTGATCGATTCAGATTTTATTTTTGCCTGCTGAAAATAAAAACTCTCCAAATTTGGAGATAGCCGTTATTGCTTAAACAAGTTTTGGAAGGGAAAAACAAAAACCAGCCCCCCGGCTGAGGAAGATCAAGACGTGTTTTTAACTCATTGGGACTGGTCTATCTGTCTTAAGTAAATTGATTATTTCAGTGATTGCCAAAAGGCAATATGGGCACCGGTAGGATCAACAATAATGGCAAAACGTCCAAAATCCCCTGCCGGAGTGACAGGCATTTTGACTGTAGCCCCCGCATTTTTTGCTTTGGTTAAGATACTGTCGACATTATCGACTAAAATATAACCCATCCAATGGGGTGGAATCTCATTTTTTTTATCATTAGGAATTTGCCAAATCCCACCAAATTCCTTACCGCCACCACATTTAATCATGGTGTAAGTCATATCTCCCATATCATGGTCGGTAAACTCCCACCCAAGCACTTTGCCATAGAAATCTTTTGCTGCCTTCACATTGGGTGTAGCCAATTCATTCCAACAAAATTCGCCGATCTTTGGTATATCCATCATTTTCTTCCTTTTTAGTTAATCGACTTAGCAACGGAATTTAACCATAGAAGAAATTAAAAGTCTCTTGCGAACCGAATATCACTTCGCGTAATGCGTTAAGCCTTGCATATTTTGATATTTATGGCCAAAATATGATCATTATTTGCGTGCAGAAACTGCTAAATAAAAGAGATTATATATGCTTGGCCCCACAGAGATTTTGGATCAACTGACCAAAGAGAAGAAACCTACTTTCAGAGAAATACTGACCAACTTAATCAATAAAGCAAACAGGGAGGAAATTTCTACTATTTTATTAGGAGAAATACATGATAGCAGTCCTACCTGGCAGGCTATTCTCGCCAATTTAGATGTCTTATCCCGCTCTAAAAAAAGAGTGGTTTTAATTTTCGAACATCTTAACCAAGATGCAAATCCTGATTTTAAAAGAGCACTTGGCAAAGCACAAAAAGGCTCAAATAATCCTTTAAAACAGGTTGAAGCAATGCAAGAAAAAACAATTGATTCTTTCATTCTTTTCTTGGCAGTTACCAATGCCGGTATCCTCGTTTTAGGTGCAGAAAACAAGGCTAGCAATCCTTTTTACAAGCTTAAAGGTCAAATTCCCATGGAAACACTTAGGGAGATGGAAAAATTTCAAAGAAGCCCGGATAGAATCATTAAAACAAATGAAACCTTCGCTAATTTCATTAAAGAATACTGTGGGGACGATATACTACCTATTTTTGTAGGTGGAGCAGCACACCCTATCCCATTGAAACAAGGGGATCTAATTTATGATCCAGGTATCCAAGGCAGGATTCCCAAGAGTGTGGCTATCTACTTAGTCGACTCAACCACTCCAACAAGCCAAGAAAACGCGCCTTATTATGCTACCG
Source organism: Legionella sp. ST3F1 (assembly GCF_048553315.1). NCBI lineage: Bacteria > Pseudomonadati > Pseudomonadota > Gammaproteobacteria > Legionellales > Legionellaceae > Legionella > Legionella sp. ST3F1. The sequence continues at coordinate 46,393 of NZ_JBLZIO010000023.1, forward strand.
ATCGTCATTTATCGGGTGACTATGATTATCAAGTAGAAACCAATAAACAGGCGCTTTACAAAGACAGTTTTGATAGTATTCCCCAATTGGTTGATAAAATAAAATTTTTAGTAACCGCTCTTGATCAAATAATGAGAGGTCACGCCTTATTTTTTCAAGACTCTACTTTTCTTTTAAAAGAGGATACCAATGTCATTCTTTTGGCTTTCCAAGCCAGCGTACAGAAAGAAATTAATTTCCTCGAATTTGATACGCTTGTTGATCTTTTGATAACATTTAAAAAATCTCAGAGCAATAATGATACAAAACCATCTTTCTTTAAGTCTAAAGACTCTATTTACACATGGGAATTACTAAAAACAGCGATTTATCACGACCTGGCTACCTTACTGCACGATGAGATTAAACATCAAAGTATAACCAAATATGTCAATAGCACGAGCAAGTCTTTATAGAAAAGAGAATTTAATCATTCTATTTGAGTCAATATCTCTTGATTTTTAATGGATTTTTTTTCGAAACGCTACTGCATTGAGTATTGCTTTGTCGATAGGGTGCTCGAATCCTCCTGGGCTGGCTTGTACACTCCGCCGTTTCTCTTGGCAATCCTTTCATTGTAGCGAATTTCGCAAGAAGCCTGATACACCGCTATACCAACAAATAACCAAACTAAACTTGAAAATCACCATTAAGAAAGGAGGTCACATCACTTTGCCGATCTTTTATGCAAATATGGGCTATATTAATTGATAGGAAAAATAAGAATTAAATAATCCAACTCAAGGAAATCATATGAGAAAGAAGCTATTACTGCTATTCGCAGTCACTACGACTTGTTTCTCCTTACCCACGTCAAACCTGCTTTTAACCAATGACCTAAACAACAGGAATAATGTCATTGAGGGGATCATGACGCTGGTGAGTAATAAATATGTCCCCAGAGCCACGATCAAATCGTTTAATGAAACCAACATTGAAGAAATGTTGCGTAAAAAAGCGCCTACTTTGAATACAATGGTTATTAATAAGGTACTGGCAACCCTGACTTGTGCCAAAGAATATAATGTCGCACACAATAATATCTTAACGATTATTGATTATTCTCTGCCTTCCAGCGAAAAACGCTTATGGGTATTTGATTTAAACAGCGAGGAATTACTATTTTATACTTATGTGTCCCACGGTATTAAATCGGGAACCTTATTGTCCAACTATTTTTCCAACAAATACGATAGTAAAGCCAGCAGCATCGGTGTTTATACAACTGACCAAGCCTATTACGGCCGTGAAGGCTTATCATTGCGATTAGATGGCTTGGATAGGGGCTTTAATGATAATGCGTCGAATCGCTCTATTGTGATGCATGGCGGCTGGTACATGGATGAAAATTTCATAAAAAAATATGGCAGAGCGGGTCGAAGTTGGGGATGTCCTGCCCTTCCTTTACACCTTACAACACCGATTATCAATACAATAAAAGATAATTCATTATTCGTGATTTATTATCCAAGTGATGATTGGTTTTTAAAATCAAAATTTTTAAATTGCCATCATTTTTCTCCTTTACAAAGTTCATACAAACTTGAGGCAGAAGAGAAACCACCTACAGAACAACGCGAAGCAGTGCTTTTTGCCGGTCTGAGTAAACATAATGAAGCAATTGTCGTCATGGCTGCCGATCATTACGAACGGATATTCCATACTAAAGCGCCTCTGGAACGCATGCTGCGGCGTCAAATCGAGAATATGGAATACATTGCCTTGAGTAATACTGAGTTTAAAAATCTAGTCTCCAGCAATGACAAAGACAGCTTGAGTTTTATTTACTTTGTAGTTCCTGAAGTTAAGATGCAGCGGGGTTATTATGTTACTGAAATGAAAATTGTGCCGTTAGGCAGAATAAAAGAGGTCAGGCCACACATTGATTCGACCAACATCGCTGAACCAATTAAAAACTATACTGTTGATTTTGAAGAAAAATCCTCTGTTAACCTAAGGACAACTGATCAGTTTATCCGTTGGTTAGGCCTCTAATTGAGTGATAAGAAAGGCCTTGCCGGTTTACCCGGCAAGGCGATTCCCAATTAACTGTATACAACAACGCTTTCAGTTAAATCCTTAGTTCCTTTATCGGTATGGCTACCATGATTAGAGGGTTCAAGAACGGGTAATTGGACATTCGTATCATCTTCTCTCGCTAATTCCTCAACAGTCGATTGGAATGTATCTGGGACATCTTCAAGAGAAGCGCCTGGACGGTTAAAAAATCCGGCCAATTTACTCTTTTTCAGGGTACTGACAGTCTCTGTTGTAAATGCGACCGAACTCCCTTGCGAAGGGACGCTCTGAGTCATTACTGGAGCTATAACAGGTTCAGGTTGTTTTTTATTAAAAAATCCAGCTAGACTACTCTTTTTCAATTGGGTAACCGTTTCAGGGGAAAACACTTCCGTTGAAGAACGTGATTGCATAGAACTTGGTTGCAGTGAAACATGTGGAGTAGGAACATCAACCTTTGGAGCATAAAAGTCCTTCGCGAAAGCTTCACGCTTCGCACGTATAGCTTCCAATTCTTGAGACCTTCCCGCATAAATTTGCCGTGATTTAAGCACAGAGAGAGGTGTGTCTTTATGTTGACGCTCCTCAGCACGGTCATATCTTAATCCCACCATGGTATGGTCCAAGCCCTTACTCATATCTCGGCAGGTACCTTCTATGACTAGCCCTTCACGCAATTCCTCGGTATCTTCCCTGGTGTATTGGTAATAGGGGTCTGACTCAAGTTCTTTTTTCAAACCAGTACGTACTTCTTCTTGATAGCAGAGAGTATACGCTTCAATGATCCTTTCAGCATCCATTGAAGTTAGAAATTTTGGTACGCCACATAAACTTGAACCATTATGAGTAGACGCTTTATCATGTTTAACAAAATTTCTCAAATGTTGTGCAAAAAGCTCTGGAGTTACATCAGTATTAAAACGATAGTGATTGTGGTTGTGAGCAGCTTCATTAGCTGTCTGATGTTGCCGTTTAACGTGTAATGAATTGGTACCACGATAATAGCCTACACAACCTTCAGAAATTTCACGATGTGCCAAACCTGCCGTGCCATAGACCTCATTACGCCATTTCTGTGAAGTATAATCATGTTCAAGTGGAGCAACCATTGACCAGGTGATACTTTGGCGAGTGACGGAAAGATATAGACTAGCCGGTGTATACATATCACCTTTAAACGGGCCAAAAATATCACCGTATTTTTCTACATCGTCCAAGTAATCCTGATAAGCTTGAGTTGGAGCTTGATAAGACTCACCATTAGGAGATGGAACATCTATACGAAAAGGCATAATACCCTCACTTTTAGGGGAGAATAGACTAGAGGCAATAACTGCGGCCTTTCCTTACCTTCCTAATTCCATCAATCTGTTGGATGACTGCCTGCTTAAGACTAATTTCCGGTTAATAACAAAACAGGTGTCATTATATTTCACCAACCTTAATAAATTATTAATAATGAACATTCATCTCATTTTTATTTCACAATGTATTTAATTAGGGCTATTGCTCACTGCGAGATTGACTACTGATAGTTGTCTCATCAGCCCCTAAAACCTTAAAACAGCTAGAAAGCTAGTGACTACACCTTGGGTAGTGCATACTATTGACAACACTCGATAGGTTAAATTGATTTATAGGGAGCTCAGATGAGAAGAACAACGATGTGGATCCTGCTTACTTTATTAATTTTTGGCCTATCAAGCCTCCTCAACGGCTGCTCTTGGAGCCAAAAAAAACCGGTAACAACGGAAGAGGATTATGGCGGTGGCGGCTTAGGTGCTGGCAATGGCGGACCAGGAGGCGTGGGCGGTGTTGGCCGTTAATCATTTTCAAACCAATCAAAATCCCCAGTATGGCAGTGAACGGATCTTAATAAATGAGAAGGTGACTGGATTGCACGTATAAAACACAACATAGATACTTATTTAAATCCATTCAGGCGTGTTCCCTGCCTGAGTGTAGGGAACCATGTTGATAGAGCTGCCATATAAGTTTCATACTTTGCAAAGCGACTGTCGCATCGGTTAAAGGTTTTTGATTGGTTGTTATACAGGTTAAAAAATGAAGCATTTCGTTGTGATACATTTCACTAATATCCACCTTTTCTTTGCACAGCAGCTCTTCTTTGGTGTAACCAGTATAAAATTGCTTTGTATCGTTTGTACTGCCCTTCGAATACAGTGTAATCGCTGATTTATTAAAATCAGCTTCCAACATCCCTTTTGATCCATGAGCCTGGATTAAATAATCATTACGCGTGCCGCGCGCCCCCCAGGTACCAAAATAATAACCTAAAGAATTATCAGGGAATTTTAAGCAAACATTGGTTGTACCCTCTTTTTCCATCCAGGGGGTTTCCTTGTTTGTACCCAGAAAAAACCCTTCGACCGGTTGCCCCAGGAACCACATCAATAAATCGATATAATGACAGCCATGACTGAACAACTGTCCACCACCTAAAGTGACTTGTTGATTATGCCAGTGGTCCTGTGGAAATTCCGTATGCTGCTCGGTCCAAATAGACAATTGAAATAAGTCCCCACACTGTTGCTTGTCTAACAACGATTTAAATTGTTGCAATAAGGGATGAAAACGCATGCATAAAGCAACCATTAGAACGAGATTTTTTCTTCTACTGATAGCGATTAATTCTTCGCACTCATTTTGTGTGAGAGCCAAAGGCTTCTCCATCAACACATGTTTGCCTGCTTCCAAACAACGTTTGCCATAATAATGATGTAAATGATTCGGTGCCGCAATTAGAACTGCATCTGTAGCGGCAATCACTTGTTCATCAAAGGTGGTGGTCAGGAGGGGATTGGCAAAATAATTTGCCATTTTCTTTGCACTCTCTAGATTGACATCGACTAAGGCCGTCACTTCAAGTCCCTTTGCCTTAAGTGATTCACTGGAAAATCCTTTATAAAGATTTACAATATCACCACAGCCAATAATGCCAAGCCTTATCATCTTACCCTCAATCGGTTATGTTTATTTATCAACCTATTTACTGCTGACAGAATTTGACAGCACTGTCTTCTAAACTAGGTTAAACAAGCTGGATTCTGCCATATTTGCGCGACTTGAACCATCGGTTAAAACTTAGCCTTTCATTTTTAACCCATTATGAGTTTCAAGCTGATTACTGTTATCTCCCAGCGCCTGTTTATCGATAGTTATTAAGGAGAATGGTATGTCTGACAAAGAACCGTATTTAACCCACGTGCAAAATTTTATTATTTCGGGACTAAGCGTAAGAACAAAAAATGATAACGAGTTCGATCCCCAGCATGCTCAGTTACCCAAACTATGGGAACAATTTTATAATCAGGAGATCGTCAAAAAATTTCAGCAAGAGCAGAGCAATTTACCCCTATTCGGAGTCTACTCGAATTATGAAGCAGACTTTACAGGATCCTACACAGTTACTGCAGGGATAGAAATGAAGAGTAAAGAGCTTTTACCTGAATTTAATTCCGTTACTATCGAGACAGGCAATTACCTCGTCTTCGAAAATCGGGGTCCCATGCCTCAGGCAATCATCAAAACCTGGCAAGAAGTATGGCAATATTTTTCATCAATAAGACCATTCAGAAGAACCTATATCACTGACTTTGAAATATACAAAACCCCTGAAGAGTGTGCTGTATATATAGGAGTTGACTAACTATCTGAATATACTGGTAGTTTAAAGGCCTGGATTAGGGCTTCTACCTTCATCCAGACGACGGCGTACTTATAGCATGATATTCAAGCGCCACAACGAACGCAGGGAATCAAGCCATAAGCGCCCCAAGCGAAAAGAAAGGTCAGTAGTCCTTAAAACCTAAGGCTATTGGACGGTATCTCCGTATTTGTTTTCTCAAAAATTAATTCTGTAAGTTGTCGGCTAAGTTCTTTACGCAAACGCTCTTTCTCATCAAAATTATTAAATTGAATATTGGTGAAAAGAGCGCGGTAGATGTCATGGCTGTCATTAAAGGAAAAGGTACAAAGCCCATTGATCTCTCGTAATTGTTTACAGAGATATGTTAAGCCAGGGTTATCCTCTTCCAAGGGGAGACTCCTAGACAACGCCTTATCAAGTTCTGCTGCGGAAGTATAGGTTGCTAAAAGTAATAGCGAATCAAAAACTTCCAGGCGCTTGATTCTTTCTTTAACATCTGCGGTGCTATTTAACGACTTATGCACCGCATCGATAAAGTCTGTCATTCTTTCCAGTATTTCTTCCACAGCATTTTCTCCAATGCAGACAACACGCGTCTTGAATTTATCAAATCTGGCCTTTACATGCCCTATCCATCATTTCCGCTTGGATTCTGGGTGGAAGTCGCAAACAGCTTGCTCAGGTAAAGAGGCAAGGAATTTTTCTGCCATCCTATCTGCACTGATATCATGTAATAGCCGTTGTTTATGAACTTCTTTAAGGCTACCATAATGCCCATAGATTATAACTGTTGCCAACAATTCCTTTTCCATTTCGGTCGAATCTGACATTTTTTTCTTCAGCGCATCAACATCGTTCACTTCCATAACAATCTGCCCATCTGTTTCTTTTTTTACTGTTAAACAAGGTTTTTGATTTTCACCATTGAGTACAATTTGATAGCCAAAATTCATGGCGGCGAATAACGAATCAACCTGAAACTCCGCTTTTTTTAATTTTTTGAAAAATAAACTGTCATCGCTCTTTGCACCGATATTAACCCGCGCTTTATTGAAGAAAGAAGCCAATCTCACTAACGCACCTTTCTCTTCGCTAATCGTCAACGTTTTCGTGCCGTGGGTATCCACAGTCGCAATTAATGGCGGCACTGTCCCCTTAGGAATATTGGTGTCATAAAACCTGATAGTAGAATTAGGGGTACAATATTTTATTAAATTCAGACTGGCTGTTTTGTGCATGTTGATCAAACTGCTGGTGTTAACATGCCGGCCTTTATCAGCCGAACCAGCATCTTCCTGCATTGCCCGTTCATAAGAACGCCTGACAACCAAACTCATATCATCAAGACAAGCACAAACGACAATCGAATTATTATTTTTTTCCACCAGTTCCCGGTGAGACGGTTTATAAGTCACCCCATCTACAATAACATTAGCTCTCTCTACCGTTTTTGCCTTCATCCGTTCTTCGACTATTTCGCTAATGAGAAATGCACTGTCTTGGGTTCGAATAAAAACCTGTTCAATCTCTTGGCCTTCAAACTTCTCTGTAAAAGGTAAAAAGACACCGCGATAATCGTCCGTAGCCAGTGAAACATAATCCTTACGATCTTCCCGATTAATATACTGACTGGAAATGGTACTTTTACCGCTGGCTGCCGGTCCTAAAAAGACAAAGTCATGATTATCTGCCAGTGGATAGACCGTCTTTTTCTTGAGTCCATTCTGCTGAGTATAAACATCGAGATACTTATCAAGAAACTCTGTCATCGCTTTATTTATTGATTGTTTTCTTAACTTATTCTTCTCCATTTCAAAACAAGACGTGAATTTATTGCGGTACTCGTAGCTGTCTTCTTTGAGCAGGGGGTAGATTGTTGTCATTTTGGCTTTTGCCTTTTCCATGCATTCCTGATATTGGCCAGATACATCACTAATATCCAGGGTCCTCATTATCTGATGCTCATACTCCATAAGCTCCGACGTGTGTTTATCATGAATTAAAAGCTGTAGTTTTTGAGCAATCTGGTTGAGATCTTCCACATCTACCTGGTAGTCAGTAATTAATCTCGCAGCAATATGCAGCAAAAGCGCTGTTTGCATCTTTGGGACTAACACATCCGTTAACCAGGCTTCCCTGGCAACTTGCGCATGCGCTAATTGTGTATCGATATCACCAGCCATGAAGCCAGGCTGCAAGATACGATTATGAGCTTCTTGCAGTTTTCTTTCACGCTCACTCCAGCCGGTAAAGTCTTTCAGTGTTAAAACATGCCTCATGTTGTAATGGCGCTGCGCTTCCGCTCTAACTTCAGTTAAACTCGAAGAAAGAGGATTGAATGGTTTCGTAGGGAAAGTCCACGTTTTATCCCATCGGTCAGTTGCTTGCACTTCCTGGCGAAGTGTATCCAGTGATAAATGTTTGTAACCATCAATCGTCACCCCACGCCTTATTCTTACACTACTTAATTGATGAGTGGGTTTATCCTCTTTTGGACGGGTTTCACTTTTATGGGATTGAATGATATCGATCAGTGATTTCTTTTTATGCAAATGACTCGTTGGCGTTTTAAGCTGCTCTGCAGGATTAGGTAATTTAACGGAACCACTGTAATTGGGATTGTGTTTGACATTATAAAATTCAATACCAGCTTCCAGTACTTTTCTGGTGAAATCACTAACACCATGAATTTCCCCAGTCAGATTTCCTGGAATCACATCCAGGATCGTATTATTCCTATCGTAAATAATCGTCATTACATAGTCGCTGGGATTAACGTGCGTAAAAGCAATTTCGCTCATTTTATTTTTACCCAGAGGATCTAAATAAGAATGGGAATGGAATGCTTCTTTCCCGCGTAATATATAGATGATCTTAACGTCTCTATCGCCACCATATTGAATTGCCACATCGAGTTTATCAGTTGCCGAACGTGTTCCATCAACCCCTGTAGCCGCCAATGAATTGGCAGCCGTTGCCGAGCGTACCTCATGTTTCTTGATGTTATTCTCTTGTCCAATGAGTAAATGACTATCAGCAGAAAATTCGCCGCCACGCGTAAATTTTTTAGCAAATACCCTCGTCTCTTCTATGGTATTGGTTAAATTTCCTCCCCTAAAAGACAGGGGGGCTTCATTCAACTCTAATTGATCATTGTCATAACTACGAACCGTATAATAATGATGAGTATTACTCTTTAACTGTGTAGAAACATGCTCTTTCATTTGCTCCCGAAATACGATTAAAGGTGGAATACTTCCTTGGTCATCCACCAGAATCTTTATCATTTTTTTATTGGTTACCTGGCGAACCTGGACAGTAGAACTGCTCTTAATGAGCGCATTGACTAAATCAACCAAATTGAGCCGCAAGGAGTCAGAAGAATCCATTTGATCGCTAAGATACCGAACCACTTTATCGTTCGTAGAATTGAAAATCATTTTTCTAACAAAATCGTCAAAATTTCCTTCTGTACTTGGAAAAATATCACCTGATTTGATTAAAGGCGTCTTGCCATAATATTCTTTTAGCCAGCTTAAATGCCCAACCAGTTTAAGTAATTTTTCATCTAACGCCTTATCTTTTTCATTGGGCTTCGTATCTAATGAGGCAATCAATTCAACAATCTCTCTCATCAAAAGAGAAACTGAATCAACTTGCTTTATAAATTCCTCATCTTTTGCAAAGGGTTCTTTTGCCTGGTGAGCAAAACGCTCCAAACTGCTAAAATAGCGTAGACAAGCTCCTTCAGTGATATGACTTTTTAATCTGGGTAAATTACCCTGCTGCAACCATTGGTAGATACAAAATTTATTGGCTTCATCGTTAACCAAATCGACCGCAGGTAAATGTGACAGAAATAAATCATGATGTGTATCACCAGCTAAATATTCCATTCCTTGAGCCTTTAATGAGGCCGTACTATGAAACGCCATAGTACTTGTGTGCCCTCTCTCTGCTGTTATTCTCAGAATCAAGGGTAACGCATCTCGCAACTCGTCTTCGGAAGTATTTTTATCAAGGTGAAGGCTTAATCTTTCCGGGCGAATTGAAGCGGTAACTGTCTCACCATCCGGAGCTATCACAGTATAATAGAGCTGACCATCAATGATATCAAGGTATAAAGTATTCTTTTCCAATACGCCCGAAGGAGGGTATTTTAAACGTAGATCGCAGCTAATAGCCGTAAAAAAATGAAGCAATGTCTGTTTGCTAATCTCTTGTGGAGCCGGAACTTGATCGACGTTCGTTCTGTTTCTATTGAATTCATTGGCCAGGTTTGTTGTGAATGATTTTAAAAATTTATCGTACAAAGGATTATTAACCAGGAAATCAATCAATTCGTTATAGTCATCGCTGTCTTTAATTTTTTCAAAATTAGGAAAATTTTTGGTTAATTTATCCTGCTCAAGTAAGAAAGCACTATAAACCTTGTCAAATTGCTCAACGGTGGTAATACCTGCTAATTTTAATTCTTCGCGAGTCAATTGAGTCAATTGTTTGCCGGTGAGGCGTAAAGCCAATTTTTGCGTGAACAGCGAATAATCAGGATTAGTATTAAGAATATCCAATACGGCGTCTAAAGCGGCCGCATTAAACAGGTCCGCAGAGCCCAGTTGTTCAATCACCTCTTGTTTTATCAACACACCACTCTTTTCGGCATCCTGCAGAATAACCAAGGCTACCTCTGGCGCAATATTGTCCCATTGATAGGGTTTCCCATCGCGGCCTTCCTGGTAAGAATAGCTCGTAGCCGATAGTTCAATCGCTTGACGCAAAGTATGGTGATACTGATAGCGTGGAATATCGGATGGATCTATGGCGCTAAAATTAACCCGTTTTTTTGTATATAATTTTGGCATTCCGGACTCTTTGACACATCAACTCTCTTTGATAACTTTTAGCACACAGAGATTAATATTTTCTTAAGAGGCATGAATTATTTACAAAAATAGCCATCTAGTTGACGGAAGTTATCGTATTATTTATTCCTTATTAAATATGCTCAAAAAATATGCTTTTCACTACTATCAAAAGCCTGTAGAGTGATGAAATACTTTTATTGGTTTGGTTTGCTTCTTGATAGAGTACTGGATTGTGTTTCTGTAGGGTCGGAGGGACCCAGTAAAAAATGGATAAAGAATGAATAAGACTATTACTAATGAAGCATTTAACATCATTAAACAATTTAACCATCTCAATGCTTCACGGGCACCCATGACTGCCTTTTTACCCATTGTCGATGCAGACAACCTTCTTATCACACTTCGTGGCAGTGACATTGTTTTTAAAGGCATCGCGGGTTTTGCTGATCACCAAATTGGTAAACTGATTTATTTCGATCAGAAATTTGATTGTGAATTGCAAAAAAGCCAAATTCAGGGAAATAAAGTCATTATTGAAACAAACGGCAGTTGGTATGCCAGAACCTGGCAATCCCCTGCCCCCTACAGCCAACAATTGATTGCCGATTTAAGTCATACTTGGGAATTGGAGAAAAAAGACAAACACTCAACTTATCTAATTGTGACTCATATTTGTGAAACTTTTTCTTACAGAGCTGGTTTTTCACCAAGCGATATTCCCAGGGATTTTCATTTATCTTTATGAGAGCACTTACTCTATAAAATGAGATGATAGCTAATAAGGAACAGTTTGCAAAAAAAATACCGCACCAGAATCAAAACCCATCTTATTGAATTATCTCATTTAATCTCAATCTGCTCTTTATCCTGCCGTCAAAGCAGCAAGAATTTCCTTTCTTTTTAAGCTATGATAGCCATTTTTTACCGGGGAGATATAAATCATGCCTTCAGTAAAAGAGGTCATTGATGCATTTACAGAAGGGTTCCAATATCTGGATGGCAACAATCAACGAAAAAGTCGCTGGTATGAAATTGGCTATAAACCTTTTTTTGCCGAGAAGCCACTCACCCAAGATCTGGAAAACGCAGCTAAAGCCTGTAGGAGGGAGTTAGGAGCCCTACGTTCTTCACTAGGAGAGAACGATTTTACTGCCAATAAAGCTGCTTTCTTCGCTATTATTGCCAGGACCCTCAAAACAGTACAAGTTAAACGTTGTGTAGCAGCTTCTGTGAAAACTGATACTTTCCAGGGCAGTAATGAGTTCGTTCTTGAGCGGAATTTGGTACCTAAAAAAGCGGGTTTATTTGAGGAGCAATTAACTGCGGGCCTCGACAAAATTAAAACCACCTTTCCTGAACTACTAGCTGAAATGGATACAGCGATTCGGAAAATAATTGCCAGTGAACCAAAACCTCTACTATTTTTCCATGAAAACAGAAAAACTATTAATGGCCGGATATTTTCTTCAGAGACCCTTTATGTCCACGAGCTTCAACATTCATACATGAATGCTGAAGCCCGAGAAGAGTATGCTAATAAAACAATTAGCACACTAACATTCTAGAGCAGTTGCAGTAGCTCGTCTTTAACGAGCTACTGATCTTAAAAAAGTCGATAACTACAGTCTCTATCGTAGAGAACGGCTCTAATAATCCTTTCCAATTTACGCTTGCAACCTATCTATAAAAAGCACCCTGTCAAACCCGAACCCGCGATTTAAGACCCTCTTTTTTATACTAAACTTAGTGTAGAAACTTATTAAAAGGAGTTTACCATGCACGAATCATTACATACCTTATTTCTGGCGCAAGCTGTTGGGCTTTACCTGGTAATTATTGCCATTATTATGTTAGCTCGCGCGAGGTATTATCAAGACTTGTTAACCCACATCAAGGTAGGAAGTTCTGCTATTGTCGTAGCAGCTACTCTGGGGTTAATCCTTGGTATCATGCTCGTCCTTGTGCATAACCTTTGGATTTGGGAATCAGAAGTATTAATTACAATTTTTGCCTGGTGCTTGTTAATTAAATCGATACTTTGGCTATCTTTCCCAGAATTTATGGTAAACCTGACGCATAAAGTGTATTCAGGACCGGGGTATTACGCCGTAGCAATCATAGCCGGCCTCATTGGTATTGTCCTGATGGCACACGGCTTCTTTCTCTTTCAGGGGCCTGTTTAATACCCTCGTACGGGATAGCGAGCTCTATAACCGGATTAGGCTTTGCTAATCCGGGTTTATGCCTGTTTTAACTTATCCATTACGACTACTTCTATATTTTATTGCAAAATAACCTGCTGTTCCTATGACCACTCCCCCTAATGCAAATAAAGAAAATTTGGTCAGTAGGCTCCATGATTCCTGGCCTTTTAAAGCAGCCTTAGAATACTCATTAAATTTCATTTTTTGACTTTTTTCACTGCAATCGCGTAAAGAGTCACTAAACTCACTTTTAGGCTTTTTACTCTTAAGATAAGTAACGATGTTATTATTTTTAGCATATTCATCATAAGCTGAGGTGGCTGGTAAACCTGTCTTCTTAACACACAGTTTAAGCCCAATGTGTTTGTCTTTATAAGTGATACATAACCCTGTTGGGCTTGGTTTTGGATGATTTTGAATGACACTAAAAAAACTTAACCGATTCTGGAGGCTAGCGACGGTTACTGCATTTTTAAAGAAATTCTCTCCTGCCTGCGATAAACTTGAAGACAACATCACGCTATGTTGAGTCAGCAAGAAAGAAAATTGATGGGCATAAGAAGCACTAAAGCAGCTGCCTAAGACAACTACACCATAAACACGTACGTTTTTTGCTTCTAAAGCGAGGCAAATTTCCTCTACATCTTTTGCTTTTAATGCTGACAACATTCCCTGTCCATCCCATGCCTGTTTAGGCCAACCATGCCCCCCGCCTATGTACAATACTCTCAATTGCTGATGAGGCTTAATTGCTCGCTCCGCGCAAATTTTTACATAATCACTTTCTGCTTTACCACAAGCATCAGCATTTAACGCATTCGAGTAAATAATTAAGGTGATTCCCTGTTTTTTAATTTTATCTTGAAGATAAGCACGTATCTCTCTAGTTTCCTTTGCAGCGAGAAGGCTTTTGGGCTTATCCAAAGTCGTTCTTAATAACTCGGCCATAGCATGTAAAGGATTAGGATGAACAAAACAGTCTGATTTGATTCGGTTCCATTCACTCGTGGTTAAGCTTGCTTGATTGAGATGTGTCTTTAGCTCAGCCAACTTTAATCCAGCAAGATAAGGTTGCCTGGCATCTTGAACCGTCAGTTGATTAACTTTTTTTTGAAATCGCTGACCATCCGTTGCTACTGTTACAAGATACCATGATGTCTGGACCTCATCATAGACAAAGCGAATCTCATTTCTAACCGCAGGAATATCTTCCACCTTTTTGCTGGTATTAGTGGGCTTGACAATAAATTTATCAAAGGTAAAACATACGCCCTCTCGCTCATAATATACCTGCGCCATTCTAAGTAATTTAGCGGCTCCTGGAGATGCCTTGGCAATCTCGGCAGTGAAATTCATTCCCTTATTAATTTCAGCCAAATTTAAAATATTTAATAGATCAGAATTTTCAAGTGTTGCTGTGTTTAGAAAAAATATAGATTTACCCATGACGAACCATTTTGATTTAAAAAATCGCAATGGTAACAAGGGAAAATTAAGTAAACATTATGAACACATTGGATTGTTATTGGTATTCACAGAATAAGCCTGGATAGTTTAATTTTATTCTTCAAAGCCCTAATCGTAGCCGGGCCGTCGACAGCTATCGAGCCGATACGGGAGGATTTTTATATTGTAACCAAAGCAGGATAAAACCAAGGATTGGCATGAAAATATCGGTCCCCAAAATAATACCAGCATTGCCGGGTGCATAATTAGTGGCTACGATCATTTGGTAAATATGACCACCTGCTGCCCCCCATAAAAACATGGCAGGTGCAATCACTGTCGCCGCACGAAAACCGAGCTTGCTCCAAAAACTAATGATACCAATAACAGCAAAGCCGAGGCTGGCAAACCCCACCTCCAGTTGAAAGGGGCTTTGCGCCCAACCAATAAATTGGGCTGCCATATCACCTAAAAAAACATGCATGACAAAATTATATAAATAGCTAATGCCGACGTTAAACAACAGAAAATAAGAAAAAAGAACGTCAATAACGTCTGCCCTCTTTAACTCGGATTTTAATGTAAGTGCAAGCGCAGCAAACAGGACACTTAGAATAAATAGTGTCAGGGTAAAATTACTCAATGCAAAGATTATGAATTGTTCCACACAATATCCTTATAGAGACTTTTCATCGGCGCAAATAAATTATTAGAGATATAACCTGGATTCCGGACACTAGTCAAACAAGGCCTTTAAGGTGCCCTATTAATTTTTAAAAATAAAATAGGCAGCTCCTACCATACATAGGCTTGCATACAGAAAATTAACTCCCACCGGTTTATTCATATAGAAATAGGCAAAAACTACAAAGACGCTCATTGTAATAATTTCTTGTAATATTTTCAGTTGCCCTAAATTGAATTCTTTATAGCCCAAGCGATTCGCAGGTACTTGCAAGGTATACTCAAAAAATGCGATAGCCCAGCTTACTAAAATAGCCAGATATAAGGGTTTATCATTAAGATTTTTTAAATGACCATACCAGGCAAATGTCATAAAGATATTGGAACCAATCAGTAAAAAGATAGTCTTCATTCGATTTCCTTGGTATTTAGACCATTACAGTCGATAGATATAGCGTACATTATTCTTCTATGCTAAGTTGAAAGATATGGCAAAGGAAAATCATATCATGAATAAATTGATCGTCAGCTTACTGTTATTACTATCATTCACTTCTGTTCAAGCCGAAGATATTCCTGAAGTACAGATCCAGCAACAACAATTCGATCAGAATCTTTGTGTACAACAAAGCGTAGAGCGATGCACTGGAGTCAGGTGCCCGGACTCAAAGGATGATAACTGTATACAAATCTGCACCGAGATGGCTAAAAATGAGTGTCGCTACGCTGGAGAATAACTCACCCGCTAATCAGGACAAATAGCTACCCACTCATAAGTATTCTTGTTGGCATTAAAGACTTTTGATGTAGGGCAGGCTGTATTCCCCATTGGTGGTGCTTCAGGGTTCTGCGAAGGGCATATCCCAGGACAAGGCTGGTCAAGAAAGATTGTACTGGCACAGAGCCTTCTATCCGACAAGTCGCAAGTACATCTACAAGCAGTGACAGCTTCTGCTTGAAAAGAAAATAAAAAGAGAATCAATAGAGCGAAGGTTTTCATCTGACTAATCCTTTTTCCATGTTTTCTCTGTTGAACTTGGTCAGCTCTTCCTTGTTCGTTTCATAAATTATAGACTTATTGTATTGTTTTTGCACAAAAGATAACTGGGCGTTAATCCCCTTCATTGTAAAAAAGAATTAGTAGGGATTCAGCCTGCAGAATTTATAGTTTCCACTCTATAAAAAGCGATACATCGTCCCTTTAATTAACCTTCGCTCCCCAGCCTAAGGTGAAAGCAATTGTTGACTCCAACCACTTGTATTTTTCACATAGTTTATCATTTCAGAAAAGGATTCTGAGCCTAAGGTATAAAAATACATCGTGTCAGGGAATACACGAAATCCGCTATAAAATTCACTCATGGGGAGCGATGGGACATCGTGATATTGTTGTTTAAGTACTGCAAGTTTTTTGTCTAACTCAACAAGGGAATCGATAGCCTTACCTGAGGTAGACGCATAGGTAGAAAAACGTAATTGGCGTTCGCGTGGGAGAGCTCGCCAATAAATTTCGTTTTCTTGTAAAGAAAGCGGCTTGGCAATTCCTTCCAGGATAATCTGTCGTTGCTGCATTGCAAACCAGAACGTTATTGAAACCTGCGGCTTCTCGATTAACTCGATAAATTTTCTTGTTCCTCGCGGTGTGAAAAATAAAACGCTCTCGCTCTCACTCTCAATCGATTTAATTGCTACCACACGACTATGCGGAATACCGGCTGAAGTTACCGTCGATAAAACAGCTCTGTCAGGACATACTGAGCCGGCTTTAGCTTCCTGTGCTAACCAATCAGCCATAAGATTAAAAGGCATTTACTCTCCTGGTGACATCAATGCCGAGAGTATAACGGACAGGAGGGAAAACCAGAATAAAACCTTTTACAAAAGAGGCCGTTATTTAGACTTCGAACGACACAGGAATCGCTTGATTTCAAAATAAATGACTCGCAATAAATCAAACAGAGCAAATTCCCAAATTCCACTCCACAAATTAGGACGCCCCCCTAACTCCAATAATCGTTCATTACATTGACTGCAAAAGTAAATTTGAATAGGCGAGTTACTCAACTGCTTCACTATTTCTATTTTTGGAGTCACAGGAATACCACATTTCTTACAAGAAAATTTCATAGTCGTCTCATCAGCCATTTGGCTTAAATTTAGAAAATGCCTCATTCAGTTTCGCATAAAGATCCTGTAATGGATTTGCCTTCTCGATAAGATGGTGAACTTTCTCAAGTTCAAACAGAACAGGATATCCTTTTTCATATAAGACAGACCAATATTTAAAACTTTTTTGCAAATTTTGAAAATTTGTTATCTCTTCTGACAGTTTTTTTGCCAGTACATAACTTGCTATATCATCCCCTTTATTAGCTCGAATTTCTATGCGTGCAAGATAGTCTTGAGGTGATTCATGCTTATCAGGCTTATATTCTGCCGCATTAGCTTCTTTTTCTAAACTGGTAATAGCCTTATTAAAAAAGGTAAGCATTCCCGCATGTTGCTTATAAAATTTTGAAGTGAATTTTTTTAATTCCCATTGTTTAGGATCTAATTCAGTATCAGCATAGGCCTTCGAATCAACGGAAATAGTTATTTCAAGACCCTGTGTTTTGATACTGTTTTCTAATTCCCCCTTCCATGTTTCCAAGCCTGAAATTTGTATTTTTTTAAGTTGAGGCATCAATTGAAGTAATTGAGCAACCTCTCCTTCCTTCAGATAAGCCAAACCAAGATCAAGACTGGTAATTTTTGCCAGATCAGGGTAATGACTTAACACTAAAAGAGGGTTCCCATGTAAAGATAAATTAAGATGACCCTCGTTTACTTTGGGAATATGAAGTTCTTCTTTTGCCAGTACATAAACTAAATTTCCCTCTTCTAATTGGCTAGGTTGATATTGAGCATGCCACCCAATTTTTTTGGCAATCTTACGGGTAATTAGTATCTCATTCTCTCCACCTAAAACCATAATATCAGCTACACGATAGGCTTGTTGAAAAACATTCAATGCTTCCAGGGTATTATTGAGCACTAGACGTGTAAGCGAACCACTAGCAGTTACAGCAACTAAAAAATTCTTCGAATTTTGCTGCTCTGCTTCTCTAATTATCTTTTCTAAAAAGCGAGCTTCAGCAAGAAGAAATTGATAGCCAGAAAATTTTTTTTGCGCTGTCTCTATGCTCTTATCATTGGGATCGATACCTATCGCAATAATATTTTTAGGAATTGATTGCACCATTTTTGCAGTTAACGCCAGGCAGTCTCCCAATCCCGTTCCAACATCCACCAACATAACCTCCATATTGGATTTTTCCTGCATGAAAGCTGCCACAGCCTTAGCAATAGACTGTCGGATAACTTCATAATCTTTATGTGTTTTTTCATCGTAGATTTGCAAATTATCAAACTCTGAAATGGTTAATGCAGGTACTCTTGGACGTAAAAAAGCAGACTCAGGATAAACCTTTGCCCGTATCAATAATGGCTTTAATTTTTCTAAGACTTCGGGTGCAAGCTTGAATAAAGCAACCACATTATCTTTTCCTGTAATTTGTATTACAGTACCAAGCGGTTTGGATGAGGATTGATGCCTGTCAGGGATAGTAAAAAGATCAATTTTCTTAACTTTTGGATGGGTTGATGATCGTATAGAAGAGACGGTAATCCCAGTGTTATCATCGACTAATTGGTGTAGGAAGGGCTCGTCCTTATTAATGGGCTGAAGGGCCTCAATAATGACGTTGATAAGCTCGTCGACCTCTTTCATAGTCAACCTGGAATTGAGAGTTTTCTTAATTATAAGACATCTCATTAAACGCGCTTGGAAGATTGCCTGCCAACACCAGCCAATCCTTTATTAAGCAACCAAAATCCCTCATAACCCTTTAAGGTTATTTGAATTGAAAGCAAGTCAGATCGTCTTCTTCGAGTTTACCTAAAGCAATGGCAGGTTTTAATTCTACGCGCTTATTATCAATCTTGATTATTGTACCTATTTCCGTTTGCTGGGGATCTCTTTCCAGCTTAACAAAAAGAACTCCCTCTTGCCTGACAAGAACTGGTTTTTTGGCTCCATCTGCGATAATGAGTTGTACATTGATGGAAAGGCCATTTGCTTTAACAAAATCAACTAATTCACCGTGAACAGAATCAAAACAAATCTCAATACCAATCTTAAGGCCAAAATAATTTTTAACCAGTGTATCGAGTTGACCCGATTTAAAATAAACTCGACGCAAATCCATCAGATTTAAAAAACCCTCATTGGTATAATCAAAGTCATAGTTTGTATGGGGGTTTCTCTTTTTGTATTTTTGCAGATCCCCGCGATAGAAAAAATAAGCCGTGTTGCGATAATAGTTTTCTTGATCAGCCCCTTTCTTGTACCAACACATTGTTCCTGGAACAATTAACATATCAGTATCCACAGAAAGCGCTTGTAATCGCTTTTTGAATTTATTCTTTTGCTCTTGGGTACAATATCTTTTATAACAAAATTCAGAAAGATTTTTAAATAAGTATTCAGGTGCCACAAAAATGGCTCTGGGGGGGTGTTCTGCTTGCTTGACGCCACTTCCACTTAGTGTGTTTTTGAAAGCCTCCAATTTACTTTTAGCCCAAAATGACGTGGATTGTTTGCTCGTGTTCCCCTCTTCCTTCTTAGCCAAATATCTTTTAGCAAGAAGAATTCGCTCCTCCAATAGCCTTAAACGCTCGTCAAAAGGGTAAGAATAAAAACTTTCTTCTGGTTGAAAAGCAAAAACCTGGAATGAATCAATCAGTTGATTCTGTTCAGGTAACACGACTCTCTTTTTTGAAGGCATACAAACCCGTAAAAAGCTATCCGATATTTAATCCCTTATATGGCTTATTTTTTCATAGCCTTGATAACATTCAACACATGCTCATCTAGCGAGCCACTATCAGCGCTTAAGGAAAAAGCAGCGGCTTCTTCATAGAGATGATCTCGCTCCTGGCGAAGCTTGTTCAAAAAGGCTTTGTAATCAGGATTCGACAAAAGCGGACGATGATGGGAAATTCTTTCAAGTTGCACGGAAATACTTACTTTCAGATAAACAGTAAACTCGGCAGCCAGTAATTCTCGATTTTTCTTACTACAAACAATACTATCATCGGTGGTTACAACAATATATTCCTGATGTTGTTGATAGGTCAGAATATCTGTCAGACAATGATGAAACGTTTCTTCTCCTGTGCTACCAAGAATATCAGCCAGATTACGGCCAACAGAGGGTGCTAATCCAAAATCCGCATCGATAAATCGCCAACCCAGTTTATCAGCCAGAGCCTGCGCCAAAACACCTTTTCCGGCACCTGCATGGCCGATAATAAAAATGCGCTTGGGTAGATTCATCTTAGGCTCTCCTGATAATTTATTTATTTTGCATTAACGCTTTTTCTTATTCAACAATAGCAAAGGCAATCTTCATACTGTCTTCATAAGGCATGGAGAAATTTTTATGAATGAGTTGCTGACAAACTCTACTCATGAGCTTATGGGGTAAGAGTGGATGCATAAAACCACTGACGAACCAACCACCATGGATAAAAAAATCAAAGACATCTTTTTCTGTTTTAAGAGAAATTTGAATCTCTTTTTCCTCCAGTGTTTTAAGCTTGAACCCGCTGTCTTCGATCATGTTCTGCAAATGGTTTAAATTTTGTGGAACATACACTTTCTTTAGTGTTTTCTTTATATGATAAGCAACCAATTTGTTAAAAGGATTAGGTGATTCCTCGAGTACAGGCAATAAAGATCGAGCAACTGGAAACGACTCCATCGTATTAGTCACAATTGAAATTAATCCACCCGCAGCAATTAATTTCTTACACTCAGCAAGAATAAAAGGAAGAGGAACATAGGCAGACACAAAATGGGCGAGAATAAAATCAAAATCCCGTTTTTTAATAATAGCGGATGCCTTGCTAATATCTCCATGATAAGTCGTGCATTTGAGGATCTCTTGTGCCCTTTCCAACATTTTTTCAGAGATGTCCAGACCATGTAAATTTGCGTGAGGGTAATGCTCTACGTAAGGGAGTATATCAGTACCATCTCCCATGCCCAGCGCCAGGATTGAGCTGAATGAACGATTTTGTGTAAGAGCCAAATCGACAGCTCTATGTTTCGCTTCATCAAGAACTTTACCACTGATGTCTTGATTATAGGTCTTGGCTACTTTGTTATATAAGCGCTCTATTTGCATTTTTAAATCCAATATGAAGAAATTTGATCAAATCATATCGCTTTATTTACAATTTACAAGAACCCAATTTTGATGTTATTCCAATCAATGTCACAGTAAATAGTAAGCAGATTGAGTTATAAACCGAATCTGCTTACTATGAAGTCCAGGATTTAAATTATCTCCAGCAACGCAATTGACCAGCAGCATTGTACCAACAGTCTGGGCGTCCAGGAGCGGGAGTTGCATTGGGACCAGGACTATTGGGTACACATCGACCAAAAGCGGTCATATGATAACCAAACCCACATCCATTAGCCGCACTAGCACTTGATGTATATAATAATCCCAAAGATAAGATGGTTCCGATTACTACTGCACCTACTAACCTTAAAAAGGGTATAGAATGCGCACTCATAACATCCTCCTTGTTTTTCATTGGTATTTATTCATACACCATTAAGTATAGAGTTTGATTTTAATTTTGCATAAAAATTAAGCAAATACATTGAAAATACTCTCCTCTTTAACTAAAAGTTAACCGTAATTTCGCAGGCCTCTACGTGCCGCTCAAGAATAGGTTTCGCGGACTGCTAAGGAAGAAAAACATAAGCTGCCGCTCGAAAGCAGCAGGCAGAATAAAGGTATCGGACAAAAATCTTTATTGCGTAACTCTCATAGCCAGGTATGTATCGTTTGGTAATAACCTTGGAGCGGTCAGATCTGCAATGAGGTGGTTGATGAGGTCGAGCACACCCAAAGTCAGGGAAGCGCTAAGGCAGGTCAGGCCAAGGGGAACGACTGCTAACCCCAATATAGCCGCCCCGGCACAGCCTGAAGCAAAGGCAAGCCCTGCTCTAAGGGCTACAAGCGTTGGTGTGGTGTGTAAAAGAAAAGATGAACCGTCCGGATCAGCAACTAACTTATTATAAACAAGGATGGCGGGAATAATCATGAGAGCTGCTCCAAGGGCACAAGCGCCCGCTACCGCTCCCAGGCTACCTATAGCAGGGATGCTGCTACCTGCTGCAGAGGCCAGTAAAAGGCTGCCCAAAACCCCATTCTTAGCACCATTAAGTGCGCCATTAACCATCTCACCGACTAATTTACAAGAAGAAGTCGCTCTTCTAATCAGGTAACTCATCAGGTCGAGCACACCCAAAGTAAAGGAAGCGGTAAAACAGGCTGTCGCCACGCGAAGAGAGCCTACCCCTATAAGAACAAGCATGTCAGCGGAAAGAAGGGCATATTCTGCTCGAAAGATGAGCTGCCTTATCAGGACACTCATTTCAAACAGGAAGGCAGGGTTTTCTGGCTCCAGACCTAACCTTTTGTAGGCGATCATGACGGGAATAATCGTGACAGCTACCCCAAGGGCGGAGACCCCAGCTACCATTCCCAGTGTGCCAATAGCCGGGATACTGCTTCCGGCCGCACAGGCTAGTAAAAGGCTGCCGAGAACACCATTTCTCGCACCAGCAAGTCCACCGATAGCCACGTCGCCAGCCAATTGTAGAGGCGGCCTATTTGAAAAAAAAGAAGACATTTGAGTTCGACCTCACTCAGAGTGGGTAAATTTGTTGCAATGGTAACAAATTAATCATTAATTGTATATTGCAGAGCTATGATCTTTGATCCTCTCCCCAAAATCGATCCAGCATTAATTAGAAAAACGGGCACCTAACACCTTCTGTTTGAACTGATTTGGA
>NZ_JBLZIO010000024.1:0-64079 GCF_048553315.1 Legionella sp. ST3F1
TATTAAACCAATAAACCTTGATTACGCTCCGCTCCATCAAGGCTACCCATGCTTGCTCCGGGAGCACGGAACGTAGCCTTGATGCAGCGTAGCGTAATCAAGGTATTCCCTCTCCAAAACAGCCTGCCCAATTGGGTTTAACCATCCATAGCAAGGGAGTAGCATGTGCAATGATACGATTATTGAACCTATAAACCCTGATTACGCTACGCTGCATCAAGGCTACCCATGCTTTCTCCGGTAGCACGGAACGTACTTGCCATGCTTTATGCACGACATCAGCCGCGCACCAATGGAGAGTTCAAATTTCAAACAAAAAGCAGCAAGAAGCTTTCTCTGCTTATTTATGCGATAATCGCTGTTCGCTAAATTTAGTCCGGTTTTTTATGCGACTGTGCAAACAATTTTTTCTCTGGATTCTGCTTGGTTACCATGCTTTTGCGCATGCAAACATCTATCAATACTTTGAAACCATTAAAACAGATCCTAATGCCCTTTATGCTTTTCTAAGAGCGATGCCCAAAGGGGGTGAATTGCATTATCACCTCGCTGGTGGCGCCTATCCAGAGACCATGCTCGCTCTGGCCAGCCAGGGAGATTATTGCCTGGATAAAATGTCTTTGGGAATCAGTAAAACAACTGAGCGCTGCGTCGGCGTTAAAAGCGCTGAATTATTACAGCAACCCGGTCTCTATAATCGAGTGATTCGTGCCTGGTCATTGAAGGATTTCATACCGGGAGAAGAATCAGGGCACGACCATTTTTTTGCTAGTTTTTACAAGTTTATGCCGATTGTTTTTGCTTACCGACCCCAACTTTTGGCTGAAATTATGCAACGGGCAGCAAGCCAGCATGAGCAATATTTGGAAATCATGATTCTGCCTGATAATGCCCAGTCAACGACCTTCGCTCCTCAGAGCATTAGCCCCGCCAATTTTGCTGCAACGAGCAAACAATTACTCGCTGACAAAGCCTTTCAGGCAAATGTCAAACATACCATTGACGTGGCTCAAGAGCTTTTACAAAAAGCACGCAAAGAGTTGGGTTGCGACAAAGCTCCCTTTCAGGATGTTTGTCAATTGACTGTTCGATTTCAATACTATGTTTTGCGTGAGCAAGCCCCAGAAAAAGTATTTTCCCAAGCCTTAAATGCTTTTACCGCTGCTTCGCAGTCTAAAGAAATTGTAGGGGTTAATTTGGTACAGGCTGAATCTGCACCTATTTCTTTACAAAATTATCATAAGCAAATGGAGATTTTTGCGTTTATGCATCAATTATATCCTAAGGTTCATATTGCCCTGCATGCTGGTGAATTAGCTCCCGAAGCAGTCTTACCCGAAGATCTGCGTTTTCATATTAATGAAGCAGTGACTTTGGGTCATGCCGAACGCATAGGCCATGGTGTCGATATCGCTTTTGAAAATAATGCTGAAGCCTTGCTTAAGACAATGGCAAACCAACAGATAGCCGTTGAAATCAACCTCACTTCTAACAAAAAACTTCTTAATATCGCTGGAAAAAAGCATCCTTTACGGTTTTATATAGCCCACCAAGTGCCCGTGGTTTTATCTACTGATGATGAGGGCATACTACGTACGGATCTTACCCGTCAATATGTGCAAGCCGTATTAAATCATGGGATTGATTACCCTACTCTAAAAATGATTAATCGCAACGCGCTCACCTATAGTTTTTTACCCGGTGAGAGTATATGGGCTGATGCAGCAACAGCAAAACCAGTCGCTGCTTGTAAAGACTTGAATAGCGCTGCCTGCCTCGAGTTTGTCGAAAAAAATGAAAAGGCAAGACTACAACAGCAACTGGAAAATAAGCTGGCTGCCTTTGAGAAAGGCTATATCTTGCCAACTAATAAAGGACGATAACTAACGTTCGGTACGCGCCGCATAGCTTTGGTGAAAACAACTGAATAGAATATAAATTTTTGAACACTCAAAAAAATTAAATAGTAATCTATTGTTTTTACACTAAAAAATCTACATCTCCTACGTACCGCGCTTTATGCGCGGGTACGTAGGAAAGAAAGAAAATTTTTTGATGCTCTCTCAGCTAGAACCCATTCATTGATTAGGCAATGCCTCCATGCATTAGGCAGATCCCCACCTTCGCAGGAATGACATTTATCTAATTATTTCATCAAAAATGTTTTTCAAATAAACCTGATAATATATCAGTACTCATCCGGTTTTAAACACACCCAAAATCATCAATGCAACAACGCACTCTCCACCATCCGCCGCAACATTGTAGGAAGCACCGGTTTTACATAAACATGATTAGCTCCTAAGGCCAAACATTGCTCTCCCAACACTTCATCACAGGAGGCGGTTTGATTTCTGGCTTTTGTCTAGCCTGAAATTGGTCGAGTACAAATTTAGAGAGATATTAGGTGGTTAATATAGCATTGATGATGTCTATTTTTTGTACTATAAATTATATGTAATCAACTTACTAATGATAATATATGGATATTAAATCAGCATTTTATTGGGACGTAACCTCCAATTCTATTAGCTACTTAATTTGTAAAATTGGAAAAAATTCATTCGCAATCTTGTTCGGTCCTGAAAATTTCATCATAAATTCAAAAAATCCTAAAGAATTTTTCACAGGTACTAAAAATATTATTCAAAATTATTTTAATGAATTACTAGAGCTAAAAAATAAGGGGGCAAATAAAATTGTTATTGAATATAGAATCCTTCACTCAGGCGCTCCTGCTCATATTTTTAACAAGGGGTTTAGATATCGTAGAGACAATAATCTCAACAATGATCGCTCAGGAAGTGTACTTGAATTATTTAACAAATATTTAGAGAGATTAAATGAGAAATGTAAAGTTACATTAAAAAAACAGATTAGATCTGTGCTCAAGAAAGATGAGTTTAAAACTATATTAAAAAATCTCGGTTTAATTAATGAAATTAAATCAGGTAAATATAAATGGTACTTATGGTCCATTTTTTTGCATTTATCAGACAAGCTCTCATCTGTAGATCACGATAAGATACGCAAACAATTATGGCGTCCTATTATTGACTCGATAAACAGTTCGCGAGGAAGCGAGACGCGTTACAAAGGATGGATCGAGAGTTTTTTATAACTTCAGGGGAGAAGCGAGCTACTATATTGTGTACATATATATTTTTATCGATATATTCTAAACTTATCTCCAATTCTCTTAATAAATTAGCCAGATTTATTCTATGTTTATAAACATTTTTTTTATCCAAATATTCTAAAGAATTATTTAATAAAATTACTTCCCCTTTTACTCGTAAAAAAATTTCTGTAATTGGTCTTATCTTCATTTCACCATACAAACCGGCCAAAAATTGTTAAAATTCTAATGCTATTTAGAATAAAATTCCATCTAAAAATTTCCATAAACTTAAATTAGCTCAGATTAAGTACCATCAAAAATTGTTTTCAAGGAAGACAAATAACTATCCAATTTATTGTATACAAGAATAATAAACACATCAAATAAATTGTTTTTTAAAGACAGTATTTGACATGCATCGCCATTTTATTATTGATGATATAGGTTGATTTTAGCCATCCAAATTTTTAATCAGGAAATTCCGAAACATTAACCAATTTCTAATCATTTTTAATCCAGAAAAATCAATGGAAATCACATACATATTAACTAATTACAATGCAATATATACGTCGAATACTGATTATTCTGAACCCTCATCAGAACCGAGAGCTTTTAACTCTAAACCTTCTATTTCTTGTAAAGACTTGCCGGCTATACCTTGTAAATCACCATACATTCCTATCGTAGCGTTCATTACGCGCTCAATTTGCTCATTACGCTTAGCCCACTGTTTCATAATTACCTTACGTTCCTTCTCTAAATCTAGTTGCATTGAAGAAAAAGCATCCACAATAGCCTCTATGCGTTGGCGAAAACGAGGTCCAGTTAGATACTGGTAAACCATTTCCATTTTTGTTTGCTGGCCTTCAGCGAAATTACGGGCTAAAGATACCTCTAGAAGAGTTTGCCGAAGTGCCATAGCTACTGGAAATACAGCCCTAGGATGAGTAACCCATACCCCATTAATAAGCTCAAATGTTTCAACTCCAGAAGGCAAAACCTGACTAACAATCACTGAAATCTCTGCTTTTGCAGCCCATTGATCCTCTTTCAATTTTGCAAGCCACCCATCACTCCAACTTTTAGTGCGTTTCGACTCCCATAAAATGGTACCGCAAATCTTACCATCTGTACCATAAACTCGCTGTACTACATCCCCACCAAACTCGCCCTTAGGAACAGGTACAATTGAATCGAGAGGAAATTTAGTTTGCAATATAGATTCAAGAACTAACTCTTGGACTTCTCCCTGTAATTGTTGGGAACCTTGTTCTGCTTTTCTCTTTAGTTCATCAATTTGTTTTTGCATAGAGGAAATAGTTTGTTCTCTCTCTTTAAGCTTTAAGCAGAGAGCATCCTCCGCTTCCTTTCGTCCATTTAATCGAGCCACGTCCAATCTCTCACTGATGCGTTTTTCTATAGTTAAGTCCATTTCTCTTCTATCATCTTCTAATTCTCGTTGCCGTTTAATAAATTCTGCCTCCGCTTTTTGAGCAGCAATCAATTTTTCATCACGAGCTTTAATTATTTCCTGTAAATCCAATATCTCTTTAGACTTGGTTTCAAGTTCTATTCCTAATGCTAGCTTTGCTTTTCTAGCCTCCTCATTTGCTATAACCGCACGTTCCTTTTTGAGTCGTTCTTGAACTTGACAGGCTACCTGTTCATCTAAATGACGTTGTGCATCTTTCAATTGAATTTCTTTTATACGAATAGTTTCTTCACGACTTACAATTTCAATATCTTTTTTTGCTAATTGTTCTTGATATTGTCTTTTTGTTGATTCTAATAGAGGAGCTGCTAAAGATTCTGTTAATTTAATTTCAGTATTACACGATGGACAAATAATTATTGGCTCAGACATTTTTGTATTTTTTATAACCTTAATTAACATTAATTATAGCTAGATTTACAAAAAAATTAGTATTTCTCAGAGGAAAGAAAAAAAATATTTTTTAATAT
The DNA here is from genome assembly GCF_048553315.1 of Legionella sp. ST3F1. Classification (NCBI taxonomy): domain Bacteria; kingdom Pseudomonadati; phylum Pseudomonadota; class Gammaproteobacteria; order Legionellales; family Legionellaceae; genus Legionella; species Legionella sp. ST3F1. The sequence continues at coordinate 5,087 of NZ_JBLZIO010000024.1, forward strand.
ATTGGAATAGAATATATTACAACCAAATTCCTAGATATTCTTTTTGAGAACTGATTAAAACGGAGGGGGTGTATATTCAATCCTAACTAAGGAGACATAATTGTCTCCCTTCTCCTACTGACTAGATAGTAAAAAAATTATAAGGAATAAGAGTATGATCAAGAGTGAATACCTTCGCTTTTTGCAAACATTAACTACTGCCGATACTCCAAATACAGTTCGTAAGATCGCGAATCTAATTCTAAATAATCTGGACATTATTCGTCCGCTATCAACCCATCAAGGGCAAAGAGCAAAAAAAATTGTCAAATTGGCGCAAGAGCAATGGCAACATTTATCGGATGAGATCTTTATAAAGGCAGATACAAATTGGCATCAAAGCGTTTCTATAAATAGATTAAAGAAATTACAAGTCGGACCTTTTCGGGGTTTTGCAAGACAAGAAGAATTTGATTTAGATAGTACCATCGTTTTACTCTATGGTCCCAATGGGACAGGGAAATCGAGTTTTTGTGAAGCACTTGAATGTGGCCTATTAGGAAATGTTGCGGAAGCCGAAAACAAACGATTTAAGCTAGATGCGTATTTAAAGAATGCTCACGTTAATCGCAGTGTTCCACCAATTATCGAGGCTCTAGATACTCAGGGAAACATATGCACAATTGTAGCCAATGAAGCCGCCTACCGATTCTGTTTTATTGAGAAAACTAGAATAGATAATTTTTCTTGCATCGCCGCACAACTACCTGCCAAGCAAAGCGAATTGATTTCGACTTTATTCGGGCTGGATAGTTTTAGTGAATTTGTCAACAACTTTACGGCAGAAATTGACGATCGCTATATAGATCTTGAGGGGATTAAAGGCAAACAATTAGCTCAGAAACAAGAAGCATTGGTCAGTGATAACCACATCGCAGATCAGAACAATGAAGCCCTAGTAACATTAGCGCAAGAAGAGACTACATTAGCAAATCAATATAAACCTAATACGACTTTTTCTGAATTAATTAAACTTATAGGAAACACCGATACTCCTGGTGAAATTGCAACATTAGAGGCTGAAATCGAGCAACCTGTTCCAAAAAAAGTGGGGTTAACAGTCGCTACACTGCTGTCAAAAAAAAGCCAGATTGAAAGGGATCAAAAGACTTTAATCGCGAAAGAACGAGAATTGGAAACATTAAGTACAGAGTTGTCATTCAAACACTTGTATAGTGCTGTATTAGCACTATCTGAAGTAAATCAAAACGAGTGTCCAGCATGTAAAACACCGCTAAATAAAGTAACAAATAATCCTTTCCTGCTAGCAACGCAAGAACTTGCCAAGCTTGCTCATCTTTCACAATTGGAGCAAGAGCGTGATCAAATAAGCAATACGCTTTTAAAAACAATTGATACTGTGTATCAAATGATGAAAACGGTGTGCGAACAATTAACATCTAAACATTCTTTAAAAATATTTTTTCAACAAGAATTCCAATCTAAATTAGTATGGTGGAATTCTCTGTTTACCAGTAAAGACGGCATTAGTATCTGGGAACATTTAATCGAACAAATTATGCATCTTGAACAGAAAGATTTAAATATTGATAAAGCGCAAAAAGAACATATAGCAAAAAGAAACCGGCTCCATCAGCTTAGGGAACTACAAAAGCAGATCATTATTCTCCAAACACGTCGACAAGATACAGAAGAAAAACTTCAAAAAGCAAATGATAATATTACAAAGTTTAATGAAATTAACAAACAATTAATCAGTGAAGTAGCGGCAGAAAAGATTATCGTGCAAAAAAATCAGGAAATTGCCGATGCTTACACTCAGTTTATATCTCGACTCTTAAGTTACAAAGATAATCTGCCTTGTCAACTAATTACAGATTTGGGAAATAAAACTGTAGAACTTTATAATTCATTCAATCGCCACGATTCAAAGAAAGATTTATTAAACGCTATAAAATTACCTCTTGCCCAAGGGCAGCGGATTGAAATTGCTTTTCAGACGAATCCCTCTAGATATTTTGATGCACTCCATATACTAAGCGAAGGGCATATTCGCTGTCTTGGTCTTGCTATACTCACAGCAAAAAATTTGAAAGAGAATTGCCCTATTCTCATATTTGATGATCCAATAAATGCGATAGATGACGATCATCGAGAATCAATCAGAAGAACCTTATTTGAAGATAATTTTTTTACCCAAAAGCAGATTATTTTGACTTGCCATGGCGAGGAGTTTTTCAAAGACGTACAAAATTTATTAGGAGCTGCGCGAATGAAACAATCTAAATGTTTTACATTCCGTCCTCAAATTGATGAAAATCATATTCTAGTAGACTCTGATTGTACACCACGAAACTATATTTTGGCAGCAGAAACTAATCTTCGCCACCTAGAAATAAGGCAAGCTCTAGCCAAAGCGAGACAAGCTCTTGAAGTTTTAACAAAAGATAAAGTCTGGCGATACCTTAATCGCTATGGGAATGGAAATCTGAGTATCAAATTACATTCGCCTACCTCCCCAATAGAGTTACGTAATCTAACGGAACAATTAAGGTCAAAGCTTTCAGACAGCGAGTTCACGCACTCTAATAAAGACAAAGTTTTATCACCAATTAATCAACTCCTCGGCGTTAATGGTAATTCAAGAGAATGGAGTTACTTAAACAAAGGAACACATGAAGAAACTGACAGGGCTGAATTTGACAGAACGACTGTACAAACAATTATAGCAGCACTTATTCAGCTTGATAATGCTCTCGCTTAGAATCAACTCCATTATCTATCTTGGCCTTATATCGTTAGGATTTATGACCATCTCCACTCTATCGATCATTCTAATGAATAACGATGGATTTTTAAAAACAGGAAACCAAGCCATATTTGACTTTGTTAAATATAATCAATCGATTTCTCAAATTTTGTTGCCTGACTGAGTCTCTTTTGAAATCCACACTATGCTTGCTTTATAATGTTAACCTCTCTAACAATCTCACCATAAAGGGTTAATAACCTTTTCCTTATTTCAATATATACCTTTTGATGGAACCCAGCAGTGAGAGGCTCTTTTATCATTACTCTGACTTTCAATCCAGGCCCAGACAAGTAAGACAACTGGGATAATTTTTGTGCGTAATGCATTGCTTTTTCAATACTGCTTAGGGCTTTGTGGAATTGTCTTTGCTTAGATTCTTCTGATACCGCTAGAAGAGCTTTTTTTAACTGGATGTGAATTTTACTCTTTTCAGAGTTCGCCTCTTTTAAGAGAGACTCTCCATCATTATGAATCACGTACTTGTTCATCTAATATCCTTATGAGGTAAGATTAATAAACCATGCAATTTCCTTTGCATGAACAACATTTATCATAATGACACATAATTTAAACAAGTCAAGAATGAATTTAGCAAAATTTAATGAGGCCAATGATCAGCTCTAAATAGTCATTAATAGCTTTATTTTCATCAGTAGATTCACTGCTTAGTTGCCGCACAACTCAGAGACTTTAAATTTCGATACCAAAATTTTATGAATCTAAAAATAGTGGTCACTTAGTTATAGTTTTTTGTACAAGAAATATGATAAAAAAGCGAAGCCCTAAATTTATTTAAGCTATGGTAACATTTTTTTTAAGGACATCAGGATGAAACGCATGTTGTTGTGGATTATTGGCTGTACTTTAACAGTTTTTGCAACCTGCGCTTTTGCTGCATTGGCCTTATCCCATGGGGAAACCATACAGGCACCCTGGCTTGTTGCTGCAGCATGTATGATTTTCTTTATCGGTTATCGCTACTACAGTCGCTTTCTCGCCAATAGTGTGCTTTTACTTGATGCAAATGCGCCTACCCCGGCGGTACGCCATAATGATGGCCTGGATTATGTTCCAACCAACCGCTTTGTCCTCTTTGGTCATCATTTTGCTGCCATTGCTGGAGCGGGCCCTTTAGTTGGACCTGTCTTGGCAGCCCAAATGGGCTATGCACCTGGCCTATTGTGGATTTTAGTTGGTGTCGTCTTAGCTGGCGCGGTACAAGACTTCTTTATTTTAGTGATTTCCATGCGCCGTGACGGCCGCTCGCTAGGAACGTTAATTCGTACAGAGTTGGGCTGGTTACCTGGTGTTGTTGCACAGTGTGCGACGTTTATGATCATGGTAATCATTTTAGCTGTTCTTGCCCTGATTGTTGTGAAAGCACTCACTAATAGTCCGTGGAGTTTGTTTACAGTAGCAGCAACAGTACCCATTGGTCTGTTTATGGGAATTTATTTGCGCTATTTACGTCCGGGGCGTGTGACTGAAGTTTCCGTCATAGGATTTTTATTACTTTTTCTGGCAATTATGTTGGGACGCCAAGTCAGTGAAAGTGCTCTGTGGGCACCTTGTTTTACCGCCAGCGCTGAAGAGCTGGTATGGTTGTTAACAGGCTATGGTTTTGTAGCTGCCGTGTTGCCGGTATGGCTTCTTCTAGCACCGAGAGATTATTTATCCACCTTCTTGAAAATTGGTACGATGTTGGCCTTAGCCTTGGCTATTCTGCTCGTAGCCCCTACGCTCAAAATGCCTGCCTGGACTCCTTTTATCAATGGCACAGGACCAGTATGGGCAGGGGGCTTATTTCCCTTTTTGTTTATCACTATTGCTTGTGGAGCAATATCGGGCTTTCATTCTTTAATTGCCTCGGGCACTACGCCCAAAATGATAGCCAATGAAACTGATGCGCGATTTATTGGCTATGGCGGTATGCTAATGGAATCCTTCGTTGCAATCATGGCACTGATTACTGCATGCTGTTTAGAGCCCGGTGTTTATTTTGCAATCAATAGCCCTCCGGCTTTAATTGGAACCACAGCCCAACAAGCCGCAGAAACCATTTCACAATGGGGATTTACTTTAACTCCCGACCTGTTAACAACGACGGCAGAAACAATTGGTGAGCAAACTATCTTATCTCGTACAGGAGGAGCACCAACCTTAGCCATTGGGATTGCACAAATTTTCTCTCAACTCTTTGAAAACAAGGCCATGCTCGCATTTTGGTATCATTTTGCCATCTTGTTTGAAGCTTTATTTATTTTAACTGCCGTGGATGCAGGAACACGAGCAGGCCGTTTTATGCTCCAGGATTTGTTAGGTACCTTTTTCCCCAACATGCGACATACTGGGTCATGGCCAGCAAATGTATTGGCTACAGGAATTTGCGTCAGTATGTGGGGATATTTTCTGTATCAAGGCGTTATTGATCCCCTGGGAGGTATTAATAGCTTATGGCCTTTATTTGGCATAGCCAACCAAATGCTTGCTTCAATCGCATTAATTCTCGCAACTGTAGTCCTGGTAAAAAGAAAACAGGAGTGCTTTATCGCAGTAACCCTGGCACCCACAGTTTGGCTACTCAGTTGCACACTGACTGCCAGTTGGCAAAAAGCATTTTCAATTAATCCTAAACTTGGTTTCCTGGCTCACGCTAACCAATACCAACAAGCCCTAGAGAGAGAAATCGTTCTTGCACCAGCAAAAAATTTAACACAAATGCGTCAAATTCTATTCAATGATTACGTTGATGCTACCTTGACTATCGGGTTTGCAGTTGTTGTGTTGTTTCTCTTTTTTTGGGGCCTTCGCCATATCTACCTTATGCTGAAAAATCGCCTCCCCCGCGAAAATCATTTTGAGGAGACAGGCCTGATGAAATGCGAATCACCACCAACCCGCTGCTGTTAGGCTATTGGGCACAAAAAGTCGCTCATGCTTTTTTAGTGGTGCAAAAACTCATTTAAAATTAGACAGTAGACGTCTTCAGCCCTCCCTGCAGAGTGAGGGCTGCAAGGAGACACGGAGCGTACATGTAAAGTACACGAGAATTCGAGTCCCCTATCGACGGTCATTCTCTCTTCTCTCTGCAATAGCATCTAGTAGGCTATCCCATGGTTAATGGCGAAATTGCTTTCTCGCACAGCTTACGCAGGGCACTGGATAGTTGGCGTAGTCTGGGTAGCTCTTCTTCACTGATATTATATTCTTCTGCCAACCTGACAGGCTCAGTGAAGCTTAACCAAACTTGGCCGAAACTATCTTCTGTCGCCATGATGCGAAGCGGTAAATCCAAAGCGAAAGCAGGATTCGTTTGCATAAGCAAAGTACCTTTCGCAGGATTGCCTACAATTAACACTTCCGTGTTGGGAAGCTTTTCGCCGACTTTTTTTGCCTCTGCACTGTGAGAGATGTGGGCAAAAATCGTACCGCCTTGAGCCTGAATAATCGTCTTTACCCGTTCCAGTGTTTTAGACACTGAATAAGGACTTTGCAACGTTTCAGACCAGGCAGCCCCCTGCAGTACGGCACCCAATTTTGGATCGAAGGCCGCTGCAATTTTTCGCCCCAAGATATCTAAATCCAGCAAATTGCCTTTATTCGCTAACAGGGTTACACAAACTAACTCGGAAGCATCTGTAAATCGGCTTAAAAAAGAAGAATACCCAGGAATATTGCCTTTAATTTCCATTAACCCCTTATGGCCTGGGAAAAACCAGCCGCCGTTACCTGGGATGAGTTCGCCATCGTCCAAAGTGGCAGGATTGTATATGAAGTTTCTATTTTCTGGGTCTTTTAAGAGAATCCCACCAGCAAGTCCTATATCCCAAAGACTGATATCCTCTGCTGAAGCAACAATACCACTATCGGCGTAAGTAGCGGACCAGGTTAGTTGCGCGCTCGGCGCAAGCGCTCCATCCTTGTCAACATAACCTCTCGCTGGTTCAGTGGGATTAACAAAGATAGGATTTTGCAAAAATTGCTGATGCTTAAATGGCTTAGAACCATTATTAACTTCATTTTGTAGGGTAGTCACATTGGATACAAAAAAAGTATGTTTTAGACCCATGCGCTCGATTTGATTTTTAGTCACATAGTCTTGATAAGAAATGCCACTGGCTTTTTCAATAATCTTCCCCAATAAATAATGGTCGGTAGCACTGGGATTCATTTTAGAGCCTGGTGAAAACAGCAAAGGCTTCTTACCCAATAACTGTATAAAATCCGTCAAGGAGTAGTCTTTACTGAAATCAAACGATTCGTCGCTATAACTTGGCAACCCGGAGCTATGCGATATTAAATGACGAATGGTTATCGCGGACCACGCTTTAGGGAGATCAGAAAAATAAGTCGTCATTGAATCTTCGAGTTTAAGCTTACCTTCTTCTTTAAGTTGTAGTATTGCTACCGCTGTATAGGCGTTACTTAATTGCCCTACATTGAACACCGTATTGGAAGCAACAAGTCGTTTTGTCTCTCGGTCAGCCAATCCATACCCGACCACGCGCGTGATATAAGGTGCCTGGACAATGGCCAGAGCCATCCCGGGTACATTATTATCCTGCATATATTGGATAATTAAGTCGTCGACGGATTGTCCCTTATAGAGACTGTGGTAATCCCCCCGTCCTGTAGCATTTAGTTGCTCTTTTGTCATCATGCACTCCCTGTAAAAGCATTGTTTAAAGCCCCTCGAATTTTGGTTCTATTAGGCACATTTACAAAACTTTAAATTAGATTTTGAAATCCAACAATAAAAGCCGCCCATACACCCACCAAACTGTGAGAAACACTTACTCCAATTAAAGAATTCTGCCGGGCATACAGCCATCCCCAAAAAATACCCGGGATGAACGTCGAGAGTGCAAACCCCAGAGAGGTATGTGAGTGGACACTGGCAAACAGAAGATTAGAAATAATGATAGCCTTCCATTTTATTGAAGTTTGCGTACCATCCAGTAAATTTTGTAATGACGATTGAATACACCCTCGGGTAATAAATTCTTGCACGGGGCAAAAGATTAGATACAGAAACATAAAGAAAAAATAAGAATGCCAGTTAAATATCGCTCTATTTTTAAATGGGGCAGTATGGTCAAATAAAGGAAAGTGACTCAAAGAGGGTATATGAGTTATCAGGAACCATTTAAGGAATACAATCATCATAAGAATAGGGATAGTAAATAATATCCCTTCGAAAAAATTTTTTGCTGCATCCTTTCGAGTGATACCGTAAAAACTATAGGGATTACCACTTTTTTTAACCACCGAAAAGGCAACCAGAGTAAAAATAACAATTATTGCCAGGCTCGGTATTGTTGTGCTTGAAAAATACCCTTCGCTCCTTTCAATTAAATTTAAAGATAACGCATAGAGAGATAACAGAATGAGTACCCTAATAAAGAAAATACTCATGACGTATTTACTTTGCAGTGCTTTTACAGTGACTTCATTGGTATAACGCAGGCGATGAGCGATTTTACGATTTAACGCATTGGCCATTTTATTAAACAAGGGAGCTAATTGAGGGTTTTCGCTTAATTTATCAAAATCAAATTTATATAAGACACAGGGGGTTAACGTAATCACTGAAGCAGAGCGGGGTTCCCTATCGATAAGAGCCATTTCCCCTATGCTCTCCCCCTCTGCTAATTCAGCGATTATATGCGTTTTTATCCCAGAATTTTTTACTATTGCCACCTTTCCCTTATCCAGATAATAAAAACTGGACTCCTGCAGGCCTTCTTTAATGAAAAGACTGTTTTCTTCAAGATGAATCAACTCTGCAGCGTTAATCAGTTCCTGTAACTCATCCTGAGTTAAATCGGAAAAAACACTTTGCTTTGGTGAGCCTATCATTATTTGCCTTTGAGCTGGGCTTTTTTATCTATTATAGTCACTAGGTGTACTTATTTCTGATCACAGCTAATTTTCTCACTCTCGAAACCAGTCCAACATACTGCCGACATACCCCTAATTGATCGACAATAATGGGTATAACCCTACATTACTCTATAAACATTCGTCTCATAGCGGTATATCCATTTCCCTTTTTAGCAAATCATCCGGATCAATTTTATATTCCATAATATCGCCTGGTTGGCAGTTTAAATAAGCGCAAATAGCTTCAAGCGTTGAAAACCGTACGGCTTTCGCCTTCCCATTCTTTAAAATGGATAAATTGGCCTCAGTAATCCCTATGGCTTCCGCCAACTCTTTTAATCGACATTTTCGTTTTGCCATCATGACATCCAAATTAACAATAATCGGCATGGCAATATCCTTAAATAGTTAATTGAGAATCGGATTTCAATTGATTGGCTTCTTTGAGAATCCAGGAGGCAACCAAAATAATAAAGGCTGTAATCAAAGTAGATACATTGGTTGTGCCCACTGTAATACTTGCAAAACGCTCTCCAGGCGGGTTGTTGAAACTTAGTGCAACCGTTATTAATGGCTGGTAAATTAATTGGACCAATTCCCCGACTATCATGTAAATACTGATACTTCTAATCAATATAATATTTTCTTCTTCAAATAAATCTCCCTTTTCATAGAGACCAAACAGTTTAGCCAACTTGTGGCAAATCATGACTGTTATTGATAATGGCAAGAATTGAATTGCTAAAATCACTAATCGGTGTGTTAGAGAATAATTAGAAGGCTCCTGGATATGGTTTGATGAAATGATTGAGGCCCATGCCCCCCAATGAAGCATGTCTTCCATGTGGAACAAACTCAGGAATACTGTAGCAATAGGGATGAACCAACAAAGAATCCTGAAAAAAAGAGCAAGAATGTGACTTGTAAGTTGTATTTTTTTCATAACGTTTCCTTAAAGTGAATCGGTGGCACTATTATAGTGTGAAATTATTGTTTATCAATAAATAATTATTGTTAATTTACAAAAAAGAATTGCCTCCTAACGAATAGGACTGCGCTAGTCCCACTTAATAACGCGGGAGCAATTATGAGTAGGAATAAATAATTTTCCTCCAGTTAAGCTATTACTTGCCAGCAGCTTGCAACAGGACTATATTTTTTACCTCTCCCTCTAAAACAGTAAGAAATGGCTAAAATTGCACTTTACCTGGCAGGCGGTGGAGCTCGAGGAGCCTATCAGGCCGGGGCTCTCAAAGCGATTAGTACCATTACAAATGCCAAAAAGATTCCTTTTAATATACTCACTGGAGCCAGCGTCGGCAGTATTAATACTGCTGTGTTAGCTGAAAATGCGCTGGATTTTTCTGCTAGCGCCAGCAAGTTAAGTGAATTATGGGGTGATATTACTTGTCCGGAAATTTTTAAAACAAGCAATTATGCACTCAGTAAAACAGCGATGCGCAACATGAGTAGCATGTTTTTTAAACAACGTCTTTTAGGACATATTCTTGATACAACACCTTTGCGCGGTTTCCTCAAAAGAGTTATCGACTTCGAGGACGTGAACAATGCCATTAAGAATAAACACATCGAAACGCTTGAAATCATCAGCAACTGTTATGAAACTCAAAAAACCATTTCTTTCTATCAACATCATTCTGAGGATTTTGAAGATTGGGATCATCCCCTGCATATTAGTCAACGGATCAATCTGGAAATGGAATATTTTCTGGCATCGACAGCACTGCCTCTGTTCTTCCCGCCTTCAAAAATAGATGGTTTTCATTACGGAGATGGTCATTTAGGATTAGAGGCTCCTCTACGTGGCGCAATTCATTGCCAAGCAGATAAAATATTAGTAATTGGAAATCGGCAATTAAGAAAAGGTACTCCTGAAAAAATACGGGATGGTGACATCGATTTTTCACGTGTTTTAGGGGGGATGATCAATGGTTTGTTTTTAGATAACCTCGATCGTGATATTGAGCTAATCAATCATATGAACAATATTGCCAGTCTGGTACCACCGGAGAAAAAACAGCAAGCATCCTGGCGAACTGTTCAGATTTTACATTTACGGCCTAGTGTAGATATAGCTACTATTGCTCAATCTCATTACAACAGTATCCCGCTCTTATTACGCCTACTGCTTAATTTTCTTGGTGCTAAACGCCACTCCGGTGATTTACTAAGCTTTCTGTTATTCGAAAGAGAATTCACCCGCGCATTAATCAAACTGGGCTTTGACGATACAATGGCCATACAAGACTCTGTTGCAGCCTTTTTTGAAACCTAGAAATAAAGAACCCAGGTACTTTGACTTGTTGATTTATAAGAATTTAGTGGAGCTGACATTGAAAGATTAACCCAATTTTTTAGCCCCTTACTTAAGTCGCTCAATCCTGTTTGGCTACATCACTGGACACCAAAATTAGAAAACCCAAGGACAAATTAAATCCCTAGTGCTGCGCGCGAGCGGATACCCCCCCTTAATTGTCAAATAATGATCACACTGTTAAAATTACGATCTTTTAGAAAGGCTTTTAAGATGTACCAGTTTTTTACGCGAGAAGATTTTCCAACACAACAATTCGATTATTCCGATATAACCTATAAAGTCGGTACCGGTCAAGGTGCAATACTCCAAGCAAATGATGACTATCAGAATGTATTAACCACAGGCTTGCGTACCTGCGTTGCATTTGCATTAATTAATCCGACTGAAAAATCAGCGCTTCTTATTCATTTTTTTAAACAATCCCAGATAACGAGTGATTTAAACAAGCTTGTTACATCATTTATAAAGAATACAGAAAACAAATCAGAATTAATCTGTTTGATTGCAGGAGGGCGGGCTTTTAATGACTCCTCTGAAGGCATGTGTGATCTGCTTATAAACTATGCTAAAGAAGGGTTATTAAAATTAACCTCCCAGATCAAACTTGAAATCAATGCACCCATTGTTGCTAACGATAATGAAACGTTATCTTTACTAATCAATTTAGAAACAGGCCAATCAACGATGTCGTTTAGTGATGAAGAATCTGATGAAGTTAGTGAACTATCATTAGATAAAATTGATTTTATTGATCTCAGGGATAGTGGGCTTCCAACACTACCGATGTTATAGCGCGTTTGCAAGCAAACAAACTGCTATCGGATGTGGCATGCACGGCCCTTCTAGAAACGTGATTGGATATCGTCTTTGGCTTGTTGAAAGATCTCGGGATGAACGAATGTTAGCAGGTGTCCCTCCCCACTCACAGGATGCCAGATTGCCCCTGGGATTTTCTCTGCTACGGTCTGGTTAATAATCGGTGGGATTAATGTGTCAGCAAGTCCCTGCCAGAAATGTACAGGGCGAACAATCTTGGTGACATCAAACGCCCATTTTTTATACAACAATTCTGCATCGAGGACCAGACCGGATGAACCATGCCGGAAACATTCCACACCGTCTTGTATAAACATATCCATGGCTCCTGGCCGTTTCAGGACATCCTGATCCGACTTGCAAACGGCATTCATGATTGTTTTGGCGTATTGCTTTGGGAACCTGGTGACATAGAGGCCGAGCATTGCGTACATCACCGAGAATCCAGCTCGAAAGTGCACAGCGAGGCGCCCTCCGATTGCGTCAGCTTTAGATAGGTATCGAGCAGCCCAATTGGTACCGAAGGTTCCGTAGCAGGCGCCGGCCATGCAAGTAACATTCGCCAAGCGCATCTCGGAGATATAGTAGGCTGCCGCTAGTGCCCAGGGTCCCCCTTCGGAAACGCCGGTAACAGCGAATACCTCAGCTTGCAAAGCCGTCGCCACGCTTTGTAGATCATCAGCCCATCCTTTAAAGCTACGCGGTCGCTGTAGGGTCGATTTCCCCATTCCCGGGCGATCAACCACGACGATTCGCACCCCAACTGATTGCGCAATGTCGGATAGAAGCAAGGCTTCGTATCGGCTTCCGGGGCCACCATGTTGATGTAATACCAATGGCCCATCTACTGGTCCCACCGACATGTATGTGAGGGTGCGTCCATCTGGAGTTTGAATAGAATCCATTTAACACACACCTTGCTGACGTAACCCTTTTGCTCGCTTTGCAATCAAGGCACTTATACGTTTAGGTATTTTTGCTCGTGGGTGTTTATCCATTATTTCTTCCAGAACCAGGTCTTTATTCGTTAGAATTAGCTCTCGTATGTCTTTAATTCGTTGGGTGAATGTATCTTTTTTTATATCTAGCTCCTTCTCAAGAAGGAGCAACTGATTCAAACCTATTTTGGCAAAAGTATATCGCTCCCCAATTCTAAAAGAAAAATCCTTATGCAAACTTTCATAAATCGCTGTGCATAGAAGATCATAAAATGGGGCCAGTTCGTTTTTATTGTTAACTAACAATAAAGAAATATTCTTGGAGTGGCCGTCGTTATTTCCAATAAGTAAGACCTCAAAAATCGGAAAAATACACTTTAAATGAGAATTTCACTCCGATATAGACTAGCTCAATTGCTTTATCCTTCTTCGCGAACTATCTGCACAAAAGACCCTAATGAGAGTTTGTAAGATATTTCTCACATTATTTACCTGGTTTGTCTTAATGACGCGCATCAGCAATTAAGTCATACTGGCGTTATTGGAAGTTGCAAATATCAGGACACGATGTCCGGGAAAAGGGAGCCAGCACAAGGATGTGCTGACACAGGAAGTGCAATTTGCAACTTACCAAACCAATTTAATCGTCCAGTACCTCCCCCCTCTTAATCACCCCATAGCGAATGCCTACAATAATTGCACTGGTTATATTCCTGCATCCTAATTTTTTAAAGATAGCTTGCCGATATTGAGTCACTCGCCGCATGGAGACCTTTAGAAACGCTGCAATTTCTTTCAGTCCTTTGCCTTGGGCGGATAAATAGAGGCACTGCTTTTCCTGCCCACTTAAACGCAGGTCGAAACAAATCGGTAGTCTTATCCAGGTATTGGAAAGTAAGGCCTGGATTTCGGCTAGCTGTTTGTGGGTAGGATTACTATTCCCTAAATAGTCCAGGTAATTTTTTGCAAAGACTTGAAAGAAGGGACTATCGATTAAATTCGTTTCCGTTAAGGTTTCTCGCTTTGTTGTCGCCATTATTCTTCCTTTATTTTTTAAAGGTGTGACTTAGCACAGGAATTATTGAAAAAATAATCCCTGTGTCTCTAGTCGCTGAAATGATTAAGATTTCTGGTTAAAAGCGAATTAAAAGCACGCTATAAACCATGCTCTTAAGGTTCAACCGGTGTAAATAATGGGAAATTTTGGCGGCTTCTTACGGACATGCCATTGAAATACAAAACTGAAATAGACTAAGATTCGTTTAGCCATAATTTATCCTCCGAGATAGATTGTGGTTAGCTGGCGGCGGGAATTACCAGTTCCCTCTGTCAGCGCTTATTGCATTTAAACACGTCAAACGCAGATTTATAGTATTTGATTCTGTAGTGCCTTGCAATTGAATTTTAATTGCAGGTACTACAGAATTTTTACTTCCTAGTTCTACCTCTTTAGGTCTTTTCAAACCAGCATCCTCAATGCCCTACCCCAAAAAGCATTGCACTGCGAAAAAATATAAGCGCTTATTACCCGGCTTTTGGAAATAGTTAAAGCACTCAAACAAAACGCTTTTAAATACCTCAGAACATAATGGATAACAGAAGGGGTTCATCGAAAGATGCATGAAGAGCTATGGCTTTAGAAACTTTGAAAATTATAGAGTAAGGGCTAAGGTTTTATGTTCTTGATTAATGCCCCGGATTGGGGAAGAACTCTAAATGGCGCGCTCGGAGGGACTCGAACCCCCGACACCTTGGTTCGAAGCCAAGTACTCTATCCAGCTGAGCTACGAGCGCATTGTTCGAAGTAAACTTAACTATCAGGATTGTTACGCTGTGTTTTAGCTTTAAACAGCAGCTAAGCCAGAATTGGTGGGCCGTATAGGATTCGAACCTATGACACAGAGGTTAAAAGCCTCCTGCTCTACCGACTGAGCTAACGGCCCTTACAGGGTAAACAATTTTTCAGCTACTCATTTTAGTGAAGTGCGAAATACACTCCTAAAATGGTGGGCCGTATAGGATTCGAACCTATGACACAGAGGTTAAAAGCCTCCTGCTCTACCGACTGAGCTAACGGCCCCAAAGAGGCTGGAATCATACCGGATCAGGGTAAAATTTCAAGTGTTTTATGGGGTTTATTTTTCATTAAGGCGCGCCCAGTATATAAATCATCGCTGGTTGCCAGGATTGTCCACCCTTCCAAACGCAACTCTTTTACCTTCGTTTTCAAGCAATTACTAGGCACTACCAGCAAGAGTACGTCCGCTCCCAAGGCGCCACAGCCTTTGGCAGCCAAGACATCTGGCTGCGCCCGAAAGGCATTCAGATGGTGCAAACTATGCGGGGCTACCAGGTGAAGATCAGCCAGCTGCTGCTGATAGGTATTCACTGCCTGTATCAACCATTCACTATTTATCTGTTCAAAAGCAGCCTCTGCCAAATCAACTGTCACTGCCAATTGGTTAATAGAACTCGGTAAGGTTGCCCTTTGCAAATGATAATGCGTAGCTAATTTCTGCCCGCTATGCAACAGTAAAAAAGAAATATCTTTAAAAACCCAATCATAGGTTTTAATAACATTTCGCTGACGATTAATAGATACACAGCGATGTTGTGATTGAGCCAATACATCATAACCGCTGGGTTTTAACCCATCCCCTCGCCAGGCTGATTGATAGTAAGCATCCAGCATTGCCTTACGATTGGGCGTTACATGCAATAAATAAGAGCAGGCAAGATAGACCGCAAGAAACTGAGCACTGGAAGCACCGAGTCCTCCCCTGCCTTGGTAAGGATCATGCCAGAGGAGTCCCTGTTCGGGTATGCGATGATGAGCCCACCATTGCCCTGCAGGTGATTCAGGATGAATACCTTGTATAGTTGCCTCGTTGGCAAGTGACAATTCAAAACAGGGTGATGTCGTTAACACAATAGCTGATTCACCAGCCACAGCGGCATATTCACCGAGTAAAAAAGTTTTTGCAGGAATACGCCATTTCATGTTGCAGTCTGCGCCTGCCTGATCTCAGTCAACAACTCACAGGCATTGTTTAAACTGACTCGCTTGTTAGTGACTAACCAGCTTTGTAAGCGCTCTTTTAATATCGGCATCTCACTATCAGTTGCGCCGGCCACCATCAGTAAATTATCAATATGTAACTTCATATGCCCCTGAATAATACCCTCAGTGCACAATGCCTTGATAGCACCCAGATTTTGTACCAGGCCTACTGCGGCAATAATCCGTGATAAATGGTTTGCTGACTCAATTCCCATCATACGCAAACAAAGTTTTGCGGTGGGGTGAAGAGCCGTGACCCCTCCTACTGTGCCCACAATAATTGGAGCGGTTAATTGACCGGTTAGAACCCCATCCGCGTAGCGCCAACGGGTTATGGCTTGATAATGACCTGTACGAGCTGCATAAGCATGAATACCAGCTTCCACTGCCCGCCAATCATTGCCTGTTGCAATCAAAACAGGATCAATTCCATTCATCACACCTTTGTTATGAGTTGCTGCACGATAAGGATCCATTTCAGCAAAGAGTGAAGCCTCTTGTAAACGCTCTCCTAACTCCGTCTCAACATCGCGAATGGTTACTGTAGCCGTTGTTAATTTCTGATCATTCAAGTTAGATAAAATACACATGGTGACTTGTTCACCAGTTAAATTTTCCAAGGGGCCTTTTAAGTATTCCAACACCTGATTAATAATGTTTGCACCCATCGCATCACAGCTATTCATCATTAAATGAATAACCGCCATTTTATGGCCGTCTTCGCGTTGCAACTGCCGCAACTCTAAATCAACCACGCCACCACCCCGTCGAACCATGTTAAAGGCAACTTCTTCATTCGCCTTTTCAATTAAGAATTGCTTGTTTTCGTGGAAGATCGCAGCAAAACGCTCCAAATTATCTACTTTTGCCAGCTGAATTTGACCAATAATGCACTCACCCTTAACCTGGGTCTGAATTTCACCGTGTTGTCTTATCCATTTCGCCGTTTTCGACAAAGCAGCGATAATAGAGGTTTCTTCCACCGCAAGCGGAATGACATAATCCTGGCCATCAATACAAAAATTAGTGGCCACTCCCAAAGGAAGCTGGAAATAACCAATCACATTTTCAATCAGTTTATCCGCAAGAATGGTGTCGCTGACACCGCCCTTGACTAAATAGGCAACATCCTCTGCAGTAAGTGCACCTAACTCCAATAAGCGCTGAAATCTTTCCTCGCGATTCAATTTAGAAAAACCCTGGAATAATTGACCTGCTTGACTGCTTAACAGCATGCCTTCTCCTTCAACTCACTGATTACACGACTGCCCGTACAAAACATGGCAACCTTTAACTCATATTCAATAGATGCCATTAACTCATGCACCTGCTGTGCACTTTGCAAGGCTGCATCTAGCATTGGTTTGGCAAAACCTACGGACGTGGCGCCAAGCGCAAATAATTTTGCTGCATCCAAACCATGACGAACACCGCCAGATCCCCATATTTCAAACATCGGCCTCAAAGAGGCCGCATTGTTAACACTTTGTACGGTGTCTATTCCCCAATTGCGAAAAGTGATCGACGTCTTATGCTTCATACTTCCCTCAGCAGCACGATGTCCTTCAATTCGCCCCCAGTGCGTACCACCAAGACCACTGACATCGACAGCGGCAATTCCAATCTCATTTAAACGACGTAAAGTAGACAAGGAGAACCCACAGCCTGTTTCTTTAATGACAATCGGTAAAGGCAGTGTAGCCACTAATTTGGTTAGTGCACTCCAACAACCTTTAAATTGTGGAGTTCCTTCCGGTTGAATTGCTTCTTGCAAAGGATTGCAATGAATAATTAACGCCGTGGCTTGCAAGGCTTCGGTTAAACGTTGAATTTGAGGAAGTGGTGTATTAATTAATTGGGCAATACCTAAATTACTGAACAAACTTACCTCAGGAAAATCGCGACGCAATGATTGCCACTCAAAAGCAGCCTGGTTATCTGTTAATTCACGACGCTGAGAACCAACGCCCATAGCCCAGCCACTTGCTGCACACGCAGCAATCAGGTTGCGATTAATATTAACCGCATCATGATGCCCCGCGGTCATAGAACTGACAAAAAATGGTTTCGCAATGGTCTGGCCAAAACGCTGACTTTCTATAACGAGCTCATTAAAATCCATATCGGGCAGCGCTTCATGACATAAAGATACTTGATCCAATACATTCATTTCACTGGCTTGGTTGCTTTGCATCAAAGCTAGCGCAATATGATCTTGCTTACGTTTTTCAAATTGGCTGTAGTCGTCTTGCATGTCCTGTACACAACAGCAGAAAAAATGGCTTGAATTTTATCACAATCTAATAATTTCAACTAGAGAACACTGAATTTGCTCAGCAGGCCTCTTCCAAAAGTTGCTGTGGCGAAGGAAAGTGCAGGGAGGCTCGGAGCAAAGAACGCCAGTATGGGAGGATGCGAATAGCGCATCAAAGCAATTTCCTTCCACAGGCACGTTTGGAAAGATCTAATCATACACGTGGCTTAACAAACGATAAGACTCATTTAATTGAGCATTTAGGCGAGTAAAAAAATACATCAAGCTATAAAAACCCAGTGCTTCACTTTCTAAAGAAGCAAAACGCTGTGCATCCGTACTAATTGCCTTCGTTAACAAGTCAGTTAAATTGATTACTGGCAGCATGCTGGGATGTTTTTGTCTTTTAAGATGTTTTATCAATACAGCGAGATTATGTTGTGTGGTTTTAACAGCCGTCTCTAAATGCGCCTTATCCTCATTAGTTAGATAACAAACCAACCAACGATAAGCCTCGGTTAAACCAGCAACGTACTGGGTGGAAAAAGCCATGTGCATCAGTAGGGAATTAAACTCCTGTCGACTAAGACGATGAAAAAGAACTTCATAACGAATCGCGATGGCTTGCTTGCGGATTGTTTGAAAATCAGCATACAGATTTTGATTACTAATTACTGGACTGCTTTGCTGTTGGGTAGTAAAAGTCAATGCTAATGCAGCATTCATTTTTTCCAGATAACCAATGAAAACATCGATTATATTGGTTCTTACTGGTAAAAAAATACAGCCAACAAAAATAGCGATTAACGCCCCCAAAACCGTATCTAAAATGCGCTCTCTCAGTAAAAACAGCGTCCAATCACCAAGTAATGCAAAAAGAAATACCACAAAACCGGTTAATGTAAACACACCCAAAAGATGATTAATTGGCAATATGTAGACAGTAAAAAATACAAACGTTAAAAGTAAAACAAGAATGAGTGTGTCATTAGCAGGCAATAAAAAATATAATCCCGTTCCGCAAAGACCACCTAAAATCGTCATACTAACCCGCTCAATAGAGCGTTTAATACTCTCCCCCCAAGTCTGAGTCGTTAGAGCCATCGCTGTTAAAATGATCCAATAGCCACGCTCCATCTGAAAATACCCATTGATAACTTCAGCAATCGAGATTGCCATAGCGGCTTGAAATGCCATTTTTGTTGTATTTCTAATTTGCATTCTCACCCCGCTGTAAACGCAGTATATTTTCATGCAGCAAATTAAAACTAAGCTTTAGATTGAGAAAAGCCATCACTAAAGCAGGATCTGTTAACGTTTCCTGACTTAGCTTTTCTGTAATTTTTGCCATCGAAATTCGACAAGTTTGCGCCGTAACAGAATAATCTTTGTTCATCGTTAATGACGTCAACAACGCTGCAAACTGCCTGTTTATTGCACTCAAAGCAAGGCGTTTCGAGGGCGACAATTGATAATTTTTTACCAGAATAGTCTTATAAGAATCCACCATCATGTTATAAGCATGGATTAATGCATATTCCTGAATCATTATCCCATCAATTAATTTCTCACGTTCATTAATTGCCAGGCCTTGCACGATGGTCTGATTACTGTCTAATAAGCGATGCAATACGTCTCGTATCCGTACAAAAGAAAGCCGGGCAATGTTTCGCGGCGGAACCGGAAACAAAATATGTCGTCGGCATGCATTCATGCCTCGCGCTAAGGCTTTAAATAATCGATTAGAATTATTAATAAATAGTTTGGCGTAATTTTCAGGAAAAACAAAAAGAAGAGTCAGTGCTCCTGCCACTAAACCAATAATAAACCCATAAACAGACGTCCACCACTCTGTTGTTTGCAACGGGATAACAATTGCCAAAAAACAAAGCGTCCACACTTTCATTGGCGCAACACTGTTACTTAAACCAAAACGCCGCATGTAATTGACTGTAAAACCAAGCACCACTAAAACGACTGGGCATAAATGAGGAAAATCCCGTACCCATAGACCCGTGATAAACGCTGCAAAAAAAGCCAGATCAAACAGGATCACTTGTACAACTCGCGAAATAAACGATTTAGCTATCATCCCTTGCATAGACATACCGCAGGCCAAACCAGTCATTGCTTTCGTAAAATGAGTTTCATTACGGACAAACCATAAAGCAATGACAATGGCTAAAACCGTTTTAAAGGCATGCTTCACACGGAAATAGCCAGGATCAATGTTCCAAAAGAAAATTTGCAGTCGTTTAAAATGATTCACGCTTTTACAAGTACTTTGCTGTGGCAGGTGATTTCGTATTATCCTAGGCTATTTCTTGAAATGATCGCAATCATGACCAAGGTAAAACCTGCAAGCCAATTTATCTTTAACGAAGAAAGCCATCGCTATCAATGCCAAGGCTCTTGGTCAGTTCTCCATTTAGATGGATTGGTTGACCGTTTTAAAAAAACCCCGCTGCCCAAGGTAGAAAAAATTACCGTTAGTGGCACCGAGCTTAGCCAATTTGATAGCGCTGGTGCCTTAGCCTTACTACAGTGTGTGGAGATCCTGAAGTCTGATGGGAAGGAAGTAGAACTCGTTGAATTTGCCAAAGAACAAGATTCACTAATAAAGCTCGTGGCGGAAAAGAAAAGTAATTTGGATTACAAACCGCCAACCCCGAAGAAAAAAAATATATTAGCCCGACTTGGTGAAGAAACTGTCCATAAGTTGCGCCAGGCCGATGGATTCGTCATTTTAATTGGCGACTTAAGCTCCAAACTTTTTGAAGCCTTGGGCTATTGGAAACGTTTTCAATTACCCAGTATTGCTTCAAATGTTGCTTCTGCTGGCATTCAGGCTCTGCCGATTCTTGCTTTGCTGTCTTTCCTAATCGGTATTGTTCTCGCTTATCAGATGGGCTTACAACTACAAACCTATGGAGCCAATATTTTTATTGCCTATTTATCAGGTATGGCTATCTTCCGTGAATTTGCTCCGCTCATTACAGCGATCATTGTGGCAGGAAGGACCAGTTCCGCCTTCACCGCCCAGATTGGCAGCATGCAAATCAATGAAGAAGTTGATGCCCTTAAAACAATGGGTTTATCCCCTACAGAATTATTAGTCTTGCCTAAGGTTCTTGGCTTACTACTCGTTTTCCCACTGCTTATTTTCTGGGCAGACGTTTTTAGTATCATCGGTGCTA
Source organism: Legionella sp. ST3F1 (assembly GCF_048553315.1). Classification (NCBI taxonomy): domain Bacteria; kingdom Pseudomonadati; phylum Pseudomonadota; class Gammaproteobacteria; order Legionellales; family Legionellaceae; genus Legionella; species Legionella sp. ST3F1. The sequence goes on from NZ_JBLZIO010000024.1 coordinate 26,386, forward strand.
TGCTCATGTCCAAATGGATATTGAATGTCGGTTACTTTGATTTCATGGCTCGTTTGAAAGATTCAGTAGGCTTAGATCAGCTCCTGTTAGGGTTGTATAAAGCCCCTGCCTTTGCCATTTTGATTGCTCTGGTAGGCTGTTTTCAAGGCTTTAAAGTAGAAGCAGATACCATTGGCAGCCAAACCACAAGAAGCGTTGTCCAATCGTTATTTTTAATTATTGTTGCTGATGCGGCATTCTCCGTTGTTTATAGCTGGATGGGGCTTTAAAAATGAGTGAGCCAGTTATTGAAATTAAAGGATTAAAAAATTATCTCGGTGGGCAGTGGGTGCATTCTGATGTTAATCTGACGGTGAAAAAAGGTGAAATCTTAGCGATTATCGGCGGCAGCGGCAGCGGTAAAACAACCATTTTGCGCAGTCTTCTTATGTTGTTAAAACCTACCGAGGGCTCTCTAAAAGTTTTTGGCCAGGATATTGCAAATTTAACCAGTGCCAAAGCAGATGCACTTCGTCGTCGCTGGGGTATGTTGTTCCAACACAGTGCTCTTTTCTCCGCAATGACCGTGTTAGAAAATATTGTTTTTCCTATGCAAGAATTCACCACCCTTGACACAAAATTTATGGAACATCTCGCCATGCTTAAGATTTCCTTGGTAGGATTACCTAAAGAGGCAGCCGGAAAATATCCCTCGGAGTTAAGTGGTGGAATGCAGCGACGTGCAGCAGCAGCACGCGCCATTGCAATGGATCCAGAATTATTATTCCTGGATGAGCCCACAACCGGGCTTGACCCGCGCAGTGCCAGACAATTTGATGAGCTGATTCTTTTTTTAAGAGACTCGTTGGATCTGACTATTGTGATGGTTAGTCATGACATGGAGTCAATAAAACGAACTACGGATCGAGTCGCCTTTATCGGTGAAGGAAAAATATTAGCTGTCGAGCCAATAGAGGAATTGATAAAAAATCCGCATCCTTTGATTGCCGAATACTTCAGTACCTTTTAAACTGTTTGAGAGCGAAAGAATAGGAGTATGTTTATTGGAAGCAAAAACCAACTACACAATAGTCGGCTTGGCAGTGCTAATCCTTCTCGGAGGACTTATCGCGGCTGGTCTATGGCTATCTGTTGGCTTTGATCAAAAACAATACCGTCTTTATGTGGTTTATATTCATGAAGCAGTTTCAGGATTAAGCGAAGAATCACCTGTTAAATATAATGGTGTGAAAGTTGGCTTTGTAAGAAAAATTACCCTCAATCGCCGCGATCCACAACAGGTTAAAATTCTACTTAATATTGAAGAGGGAACCCCTATCACCACGAGCACCTCGGCCACTTTAATTTCCCAAGGAATTACAGGAACAACTTATGTAGGACTGTCAGCAAGTTCGTCCGATTTAACGCCTTTGGAGAAATTGCCCAGTGAACCTTATCCCATTATTCCAGCTAAACCCTCTCTTTTTAATCAACTCGACAAAGCATTGAAGGATGTATCCGAGAATGTGAATAAGGTAAGTGTGGAAATTAGCCGGATTTTTGATCGTGAAAATGCAAAGTACATCAAAAAGACCCTGGCGAATTTAGAGAGTTTTAGTGGCGTTATCGCCAAGAATGGTAAACACATTAACCAAAGCCTGGAAAATGCGGATATCCTCATAAAAAATCTTACTGACGCAAGTCATCAACTACCTGAGATAGTTAGAGATTTAAAGGTTACCGTGAATGCGATGACGAACGCCGGAAATAAGGTATCCTCCGCTATGGATGCAGGTAAAACAACAATTAATCAAATTTCACAGCAAGCCTTGCCACCCACTTTAACACTCATACGCCGTCTTGATACAATTGCTGCTAATCTGGAAAAAGTCAGTAGCCAAATGCGCCAAAACCCTGCTGTAGTAATCCGTGGTACAACACCACCTAAACCTGGACCAGGAGAATAATTTTGAACAAAGTTGGTCTTATTCTTCTTTTCTGTGCTCAATGTTTACTATTAGCCTGCTCGCCGATTAAAACACCCGTTACTAATCAATACAAATTGGCAGCTTTCAGTAATAAGCAATTAGCCTCGAATGCTGCTCATCAATCTATTCTTGTTACTACTCCCGATGCCGTTGCCGGCTATCAAACGGAGCAAATGCTTTATATTCAGAAACCCTTTGAATTAAGTAGTTTCGCAAAGAATGCCTGGATTGATCCTCCAGCCGACATGCTGTTTCCACTGATTGTCCAAAGTTTACAACGTAGCGGTTATTTCTATGCAGTCGCTTCAACACCGCATTCTGAACAAACTGACTATCGCTTGGACACACAACTCATTGCCTTACAACAAAATTTTTTAAGAAAGCCCAGTGTATTAGATTTAATTGTTAAAGTAACATTAACCCATGTGAGTGATAATCGAGTGGTCGCATCGAAAGTTATTAGTCAACAGGTCTGTTGCCCTATGGACACTCCCTACGGTGGTGTGATTGCCGCGAATCGAGCAACAGAAAATCTTACTGCTGAAATAGCCAATTTTGTTGTAAACCATGTAAGACAGGATAATAGCCATCGATAATTCAGCTCATAAGTAATAGAGACAATAGCGAAATAGACAAAACAATTGTACAATGAGCCGCCATTGCGGCGCTTTAACTATTAGTAAACTACGAATAAAAAAAAAGGAGATAAGAGGATGAAAGCCAGATCGTTTTTAAAGATGGGACTTGTTGCAGCAAGCATTGTGCTGCTCGCATCCTGTTCGAAAACACCCGGTAGTGCTGACGGTGCAGGTATGAACGGGGGCGCGTCTGCCCATGGTCTGGGACAATTAGGCCGTTTTGCTGGTCAGGAGCCAGGTGAATCCTATACCACGCAGGCACCTCATAACCAACTTTATTTATTTTCTTATGACGACAGTAGTTTCAATCCCAAGTATATGGCTTCGCTCAACGCGCAATCTGAATACCTAAAAACACATCCAGGTGCACGTGTTCTGCTCGCAGGTCACACTGATGAACGTGGTAGCCGTGAATACAACGTCGCCTTAGGTGAGCGTCGTGCTAGTACAGTCGCTGATTTGATGAGAATGGCTGGTGTCAGTAGAAGTCAAATCCGTGTCGTCAGCTATGGTAAAGAGCGGCCTGCAAATTTTGGGCACGACGAAGCGTCTCATATGCAAAACCGTCGTGTTGAATTCACTTACGAGGCAACACGATGATTAAATCCCATCGACTTCTATTAAGTTTGTGCTTTTCTTGTCTTTTGCCGTTACAAGCATTGGCAGAAGCACCTGTAGTTGATGACAGCGAAAATTTTGCAATTCTTGATGAACAACAGGCCGCCATAGAGCAGCCTGTTGCCAAAGCTCAGCTTGAAAATATTGACAATGAGGAAGAAGTTGCTCTCGCAAAAGATACCCGTGACAGCAATGACGATAATGCCGGATTGTTGGATAAAGTTCAGGGTTTGCAACAGGAAGTCCAAGAGTTACGCGGTCAATTAGAAGTACAAGCCCATGATTTGAAATTATTACAACAACAACAATTAGCTTTTTATAAAGATTTAGATGCGCGTCTGCGTAATAATGCTCCTGTTAAGCCTGGCCAATCAGCCCAAGCAGAACAACCAAACCAACCAACCGAATTATCACTTGGCTCGCAAGTAGCTACTCCCAATAAGGTGAGTGAAACACCTGTAAAGGCTATCCAAGAAAAACCAAGCTCGAAAATTGCTATAACTCCTGCTGCCACTCCTGCCCGAACAAATCCCGCTGATGAACAAATCAGCTACCTCGCGGCCTACGATCTGGTAAAAAACAAGCGCTTTGACGAAGCACTTACTGCGATGCAAGCCTTTGCAACACAATATCCCCAGGGTGGCTACACTGCAAATGCCCATTATTGGCTGGGTGAGCTTTATATGGTTAAAAATAATTATCCCAAAGCAATCGAGCATTTTGAAATCGTATTGCAGCAATTTCCCTCCTCAAGCAAAGCAGCTGCCAGCACGCTCAAAATTGGCTATGCACTTGCTGCCTCAGGTAAAACAGATGACGCAAGAGTGCGTTTACAACAAGTACTAAAAAACTACCCTGATACCCCTACTGCGCAGTTGGCAATGAAGAAACTGGAGTTATTAGGCGTCTCATGAAGCAAGTTAGTACTCAATTACGCATTACAGAAATCTTTTATTCTTTGCAAGGTGAATCAGTTACCGTGGGATTACCCACGGTATTCATTCGACTCACAGGGTGTCCCCTTCGTTGCCAATATTGTGATACGGCCTATGCTTTTAGTGGTGGTGAGATGCAGAGTTTAACCTCTATCTTGGAAAAAGTGACTTCCTACAATTGTAAACAGGTTTGTGTAACCGGTGGAGAACCTTTGGCACAACCAGGTTGTATCGATTTATTGCGTCAACTTTGCGACGCAGGTTTTAATGTGTCGCTGGAAACCAGTGGGGCACGAGATATTGCTCAAGTTGATAAGCGAGTCATGGTCATTATGGATTTGAAAACCCCGGGCTCCGGAGAAAGCAAAAAAAACTTATTTGCCAATTTAGCTCACTTAAAGCAAAGTGATCAAATCAAATTTGTATTGTGCAGCCGTGAGGATTACGACTGGGCTTGCCAAATTATAATTGAACACAACCTGTCAGAGCGCGTACAAATTTTATTTTCACCCAGCTGGAATGAGTTAAACTCGACTCTTCTCGCTGACTGGATAGTAACAGACCGATTACCTGTGCGCTTTCAGCTGCAATTGCATAAAATTCTTTGGAATGATGCACCAGGCCACTAAATGTAAGGAGAGAGGCTATGCAATGGTTCGCCCAAGCACCTGCTAATATTGCCCTGATAAAATACATGGGTAAAAAAGACAATGAGAAAAACATACCGGATAATCCATCATTATCCTATACGCTAAACAACCTCTTAAGTAGTGTCGTACTTGAAAGTCATAGCGGAAAAAAAGATTTTTGGGAACCTTTAGATACCCCGGGCGCTACCCCCTTTGTTTTGTCCCCATTGGGGCAACAACGCTTTCTAGATCATTTGGCGCGAGTGAAAGCTTATTTTGGTTATAAAGGTGCCTTTATTGTTCGCTCAACCAATAATTTTCCACACAGTAGTGGCTTAGCCAGCTCTGCATCAAGTTTTGCAGCATTGACCAAATGTGCAGTACTTGCCTTAAGTGAACTTAGTAACAAGCCTTTGCTTTCTGTTGAGGAACAAGCACGATTAAGTCGTCTGGGTTCTGGTTCATCCTGCCGTTCTTTTTTCTCACCCTGGGCTCTTTGGGAAGAGGAAACTGTACAAGCAATTGATTTGCCTTATACCGATTTAATACATCAAGTGATTGTGATCAGTCACGATGAAAAGCCTGTGCCTTCCAGTGAAGCGCACGTTCGCGTGAAAAGTAGCAGCCATTACACAACGCGCTGTCAACGAGCGACAGAAAATTTAAAAGTTTTACGTCATGCCTTAGAAACTCAGGATTGGCCAAGTGCTTACCAAATTTGTTGGCGTGAGTTTCAGGATATGCATCAGTTATTTACCAGCTGCAAGCAACCTTTTTCGTATATAACAGAAAAATGCCAGGAAGCATTACGCAGCCTGCAAAACTTCTGGAACCATACCGGGGATGGTCCTATTGTTACGATGGATGCAGGGCCTAATATTCATTTACTCTATCGTCCAGATCAAAGCAAAATGGCACTGCAATTTCAACATGATCATTTAATTGGCAATTACGATGTCTTATGATTTTCAAACAACTACTTATGGTAAATGGATTTTAGCAGGAGAACATGCTGTTTTGCGTGGCCACGGTGCACTTGTTTTTCCTATTCAGGAAAAGAAACTGACCCTGAGTTACAACTCATCCAATTCTGAACTTAGCGCCGATTATGAAGGGAGCAGTGGTTCAGATATGCACTTGTTGTTTTGGTCTGTACTTGAACAAGGACAACAGCTCTTAGGTAAATCACTTAACAGCCTCTCCGGCCATTTTCATTTATACAGTGATATACCCATTGGTGTAGGAATGGGGGCTTCAGCTGCACTTTGTGTCGCTGTAGCGCGCTGGTTTGAAGCACAACAGGTATTGAACACGCAATCCATTTATTCTTTTGCTAAAAACCTGGAAAATTTATTTCATGGTCAAAGTAGCGGCCTTGATATTGCTGGTGTTGCCACTGAGGCTGGCGTTTATTTTCAACAAGGGCTATTAAAGCCTATTAAACAGGCTTGGCATCCACACTGGTTCTTATCCTCTTGCGGACAGATTGGCATCACTTCTCATTGCATCAACCAGGTACGGGATTTGTGGCAAGCGGATGCCGCTTGCGCTGCACAAATTGACAACAAGATGAATGCCAGTGTTGTAAAAGCACAACTAGCCCTGGAGCAAAGCGGACCCAACGCCCTGGATGACCTGGTGCAAGCTATACAACAGAGTGCCGATTGTTTTCGGCAATGGGGGCTTGTCAGTGAAACCTTACAACAACATATGCAGATGTTACTTGACTTAGGCGCCCTGGCTGTTAAACCAACTGGCTCGGGAGGCGGGGGTTATGTAGTAAGCTTATGGGATAAATTACCACCCATTGTGCCGACAGAATTAATTGCTGTTTAACCTTGGAAATCTATTCCCTCATTCTTCAAAAGAGAGGGATGGGATCTAACGCATCTTAAAGAACGGGCCCTTAATCCACAAACTGATAATAAACTTCGTTATTCTTAACCATCCCTAATTCAGAACGTGCCTGCTCCTCAAGAGCCTGATCACCGCTTTTTAACTCAAGAATATCTGCTTCAATAGCACGATTACGCGCGGCAAGCTTCTCATTTTCCTGCTCTTGGATAGCTAATTTTTTTTCTAAATTAATCCATTGCGATACGCTGCCATCACCCAACCATAATTTATATTGCAGGCCGATTAACGCCAATATCAAAATAATAATGATAGATCGCATAGATTAACCAAAGAGAATTGTTTCTTTCCATTATTATATACCGGGCACGATTCGTTTTGCGAACTCTATCGTGCATACTCTATTAGAACTTCTTCGGAAACTCGAGAACGACAAGGCGCTGTGAACGTAACCCAAGCGTATCAAACCCCTCGGGTTACCCAATTGGCCGCTTCAAGCTCGAACTAAAACAGCTTTTCCAGCATACGGGAGAGCAGCCAACTCATTAATCCTTAGTAATTGATTGTATTTGGCGATTCGATCTGTACGGCATAAAGAACCTGTCTTAATTTGACCACAACCGGTTGCAACAGCCAAATCAGCAATAAAAACATCTTCTGTCTCGCCTGAACGATGTGACATTACACAGCGATAACCATTTGTCTGTGCCAAACGAATAGCCTGTCTGGTTTCGGTTAAAGTTCCAATTTGATTGGGTTTAATCAATATAGCATTTGCCATTTTTTGGCTTATACCTTCTTGTAAAATACGGGTATTCGTTACGAATAAATCATCACCGACTAATTGTATCCGCTCCTTTAAATCAGCAGTCAATTGCTGCCAACCCTGCCAATCATTTTCATCTAAACCATCTTCGATGCTGACAATTGGGTAATTGGTTGCCAATTCACGATAATAAGCGATCATTTGCTCGCTACTAAGTATTTTGTTTTCAGAAGCCAGATGATATTGACCATCATGAAATAATTCAGAGGCTGCTACATCAAGAGCAAAAACAATGTCTCGCTTTAATTGATAACCTGTCTGTTCGACTGCTTGCGCTAAGATATCAAGAGCCTGACGATTTGATTTAAGATCCGGTGCAAAACCACCTTCGTCACCAACCGCTGTATTTAATCCCTGCTTTTTCAATACAGACTTCAAGACGTGAAAAATTTCTGTCCCCATCTTCAGCGCTGTCGCAAAATCTGGCGCCCCTACAGGCATCAGCATGAATTCTTGAATATCAACATTATTATCCGCATGTGCCCCACCATTTAACACATTCATCATAGGTACAGGCATGGTCATCGCTTCGCCTTGATTGAGCGAAATAAATAAAGGTTGTTTACTAGCATTAGCATAAGCTCTTGCACAGGCTAAAGAAACAGCCAAAATGGCATTGGCACCCAACCGGGATTTATTATCCGTCCCATCCAATTCACAAAGCCGTTTATCTATTGACTCTTGTTCTTTGACCGAAACACCCTTTAAAGCCTGGTTAATCTCATGATTAATATATCCCACTGCCCGAGAAACGCCTTTACCCGCATAACGAGTAGTGTCTTGGTCACGAAGCTCACAGGCTTCACGACTACCGGTTGAGGCTCCAGAAGGAACACTTGCTCGTCCACATACGCCACTTGTCAAAAACACATCGGCTTCAACAGTAGGATTTCCACGTGAATCAAGAATTTCACGCCCTTTAATACTGGCTATTTGCATTTTTTATCCTCAAGACACTCTACCAACCTTGTTGGTAGAGTAATATTTAGAAAGGAGCTATTGTTTTGCTATCGAGAAGTGTTGTCAAGGTAATAGACAAAAACCCTCTCGTTATTCTTTATTAATACCGGAAGACTCTTTTTGTACAATGCGAACCTTAATGTATAAAGTAGAATTTTGTGTATATTGGTTTCCAGCACGAATCACTATTGTATTGGAATCCGCAGGTGCATCCCCCTCTGCGCTTGCCAAAGGCACCCACTGATTTAGAGGCACCATGACCGTTGTATTAACCTGCTGTTCATCAAATTGCTGATTGACGACTTGATTATCTTGTTCGCGAACACGGCGGACGGTTAATTTTACCCTCTGCCCCTGCAGCACAGGTTCTACTAGCAAACCATTTTGTACTAAACGGCGATCATAAGAAACACCTGTTCCCCAGAAACCGATACCCACAGAACTGAGTACAGGTTGATCTTCACCTGTACTTACAAAAGCTGACTCACCATTCATAACAGTGACCGATTGGCGACGGCGTTGCTGGCTCTGAGAAGACGTACTGATAACCATATCATTATCGTTCTGCTGGTTAAGCCAATCTGGATCACCTTGAAAAACGGTGATTTCAAAAGTTACTGGTGGTTGATCAAGTTTGTGCAATACCGTACGTAATTGAGTTAGGGTTTGCGGTGTGACTTTTACCACCAAGGTCTGACCAGAACCGGTGATTTGTTCACCGTCTTGGAGTAGGGGTTGAACTAAGCGGATGACGTTATCGGCATTTTGGTAATTTAATTCAATGACTTTCGTGATCATTTGATCAGCCCAAACATTCATTGCTAAAAACAACAAACCAACAAACCATTTTTTCATGGTAACACTCCTTGTTAGCCGATTTTTATCTTAACTACCAGACTTCTTTGGAAACTCGCTGCAGAGCGCGCTGTGCAAGGAAACAGGGAGAACAGAACCGGAGGGTACGCGTAACGAGCACAGTACCGGCAAAGCAATTCTCCTCTATAGTAGAGTTTCCGAAGAAGTCTACTTTCAAGTGTAGCAGACTAACACTTGTAGGCTAAATTTTTAAAAAAAATAATTTGAACAATAAGTTAGGAGACGTCTTTCGGAACAGACTGCATTGAGAGCGCAGCGAGGAGAAACGGCGCGCAGAACCGCAGTGTACACGCCAATACCTGAGAATTCGAACATTGTAGGGGTAAAGCCATGCTCCAAGGCAGTTGGCGTTTCGAGAAAAGTCTCTCTTTTCAGGTTATTTTGCTGATTTTACTTCCTGACATCAGGATAGGTTATGTAAAACAATTGTTTTGTTCCTGTAAAAGTTTAGTTATAATCGCCCTAATCTTTTTCAAAGACTCATCCTTTATGGGTAGCATATTTAACATGTTCGGGCCCTCACCTATCAGGCCTATTGAACAACACATGCGTAAAACACATCAATGTGCAAAACAGCTCTATCCTTTTTTTGAGGCCGTTTTGCAACAAGATTGGGAAACAGCTAACGCTATCAAAGAAAAGATAGCCAGCATTGAAAAAGAAGCGGATGGAATTAAACGGGATTTGCGCTTGCATCTGCCAACTGGTTTGTTTCTACCAGTCTCGCGTACAGATTTACTTGAATTGCTTAGCGCCCAGGATCGTATAGCCAATAAAGCAGAAGATATTGCCGGACTTATTACCAGCCGCCAAATGGTTATCCCTGAGGCATTAACTGCTGTATTTATGCCCTTTTTGAATCGTTGTCTGGATGCTTCCAAACAAGCTTGTAAAGCGATTAATGAACTTGATGAACTGCTCGAAAGCGGCTTTCGTGGAAGCGAAGTGAAAATTGTTGAAGAAATGATTGTCACACTAGATGAAATTGAACATGATAGTGACGACAAGCTTGCTGATATCAGACATCGTATTTTTGAGCTGGAAAAGGATTTACCCGCAATTGAAGTAGTTTTTCTCTACAAACTGGTTCAATGGATTGGTGACTTGGCTGATCATGCCCAAACGGTGGGTGGTCGGCTACAAATTCTTATTGCTCGGTAGTAATTCCTATGGATTATCCTTTTATTCTGCTTCTCGTTGCCATCGCTTTCTGTTTTTTCATGACTTGGGGAGTTGGCGCAAACGATCTGGCCAATGTAATGAGCACAACGATGGGCTCCAAAGCCGTCACTGTTCGGCAGGCAATGATTATTGCCATTGTATTTGAGTTTGCCGGCGCCTTCCTTGGTGGCAGCGGCGTAACAGAAACCATGCGGGACGGCATTATTACTAGCAGCCAGCTATCAAACCAACCCTTAATTCTGATTGAGGGGATGTTAGGTGTTTTATTAGCCTGTACTGTGTGGATGAATCTTGCAAGTTATCTCGGTGTTCCTGTCTCCATTACAAATGCGCTTGTGGGTTCTATGGTTGGCTTCGGTTCTGTCGTCTTAGGTCCAGACTCGATTCAGTGGCGTCAGGTTTATCATATTGCCATTGGCTGGATAACTTCCCCTCTGATTGCCGGATTTACTGCCTACGTGCTTTTTATTAGTATCCAACAGGCCATCTTTGTAAAAAGCGACCCCCTCGAAAAAGCAAAATGGTATGTGCCTATTTATCTTTTCATCGTCGGATCGGTTCTGTCTTTTATTACTGTTTTTAAGGGATTAAATCATTTCGATATCCACCTTAATTTAAAGCAAGATTTAGCTGTTACCCTTGCAACCAGTATTACCATTACCATCATTGGTATGCTCTTTATAAAACGAATCCCTGAAATGCCCCGAATTAGGCGACGTGAACGTTTTCTTCAAGTGGAGAAGTATTTTGCTGTACTTATGGCCTTGACTGCTTGTGCAATGGTTTTCGCGCATGGTTCCAATGATGTTGCCTTGGCTGTAGGTCCATTGAGTATTATTTATACTCTTGTTATGCACGCTGATCAGCCTGTGAGTGCTGCTAATTATCCCGCCTGGATTATCTTGCTTGGTTGTGCAGGCGTAGTCATTGGTTTTCTAATGTATGGTAGAAAAGTAATTGAAACGGTAGGTAGTGCAATTACTGCTTTAACACCAAGCCGTGCTTTCGCGGCTACTCTGGCTGCGGCAACCACAGTAGTCGTTGCAACCAGTACTGGTATCCCCGTTTCAGCTACACAAACCTTGGTTGGCGCAGTACTTGGCGTTGGATTAGCACGCGGTATCGGCGCGTTAAACCTCATCGTAATTCGTAATATTTTTATGTCTTGGGTATTAACCTTACCGGCAGCCTCGTTACTGACCATTATGGCTTATAAGGCCTTACATGCTTTGATAGGAATGTGACTCACAGTCAAGCTGATTGCTATGAACTTTCCGTAATTCTGCCAGTCTCAAATCAGTCAGTGACAATTGTAATTCAACAGGCTTTAAAGCCACTACTTCATCAATAGTCATTAAGCCTTCACGCAATGCAGATAATCCATTAGGGGTAAGTAAAAACTCCAGGTGGGAAGGAGTTAACAGAACCAGCTGTTCAATGGGAATTAATTGCTCCCGCAAAGCCTGTAAGCCATGCTCTGAAAATAACCATTGCAGATGCGAGAAATCGAGCAATACAATATCTTCGAAAACAATTAACTTCTCGATAAATAAGGCAATAAATCCTCCCTTCGTGCAGATAAACTTAAAAAAATCCTCTGGGACAATCTCCAGGTCTACCTTGTTAATGATCCCCTCTAAAAAAAGAGCCAAACCATAATTGGAGAACAGGTATTTAGCCAATTTTTCATCGACTTCATTGGGAAGCTCTTTTAATCCCTGGCGCTCTTCTTGAGATAACGACCATACTTTATGGAGGCGTTCGGCAAGTCCCAAACTCACTCTCTCATTGAAAACAAACTCCCTTAGTTCCGGACATAGTTCTTCGATTCTTTGTTTAAAATTCTCAAAAGAAGAGGCACCGGCCTCTTTCCATGTCTTTGCCGATAGACTTATCCGCTGCCAATCCTTACAGACAGAAAATACTGTCAGGAGATCTTTGCGCGGTAACCAATTGAATAGAGTTAAGGTAATTTCTTCAGGGAGTGGCATTAAACTGCATTAATGATTGAGTTTGTTCAACCATACTTCTTTTTTAAAGAAAGATGCATGGGTAAATTTACCCATAGCAATTCTAGAAATCTCTCCCTCCCCGGTCGAAGGGACATTCAAAGAGAGAGAGAATACACTCGTCTAATTCTGGCAAGAGTAATGAAATTCATGAGAACGTTTGTGAGGACATACCCACCGATCTTAGAATCCTCCCCAAATTTCATCATCCTTCTCATCTCGTTTGGCATTATCACGCAAATAGGCAATACGCTGATGCTTTTTGATTTCTTTGAGCTGGGAGGTAGATTTTTTATGTTGCGCATCAAATTCAAAAAGGAATTTGTCGTAAGGGCTTACGTAAGCTTTATCAATATCATTCTGGCTCATGATTAGTCCTGGATAGCATATAATAAATAACAGATGGCTAATTTTATCGGTTTTTACACTAAGTTGCCATTAATCATTAGACTTCATTCGAAATTCGCTGAATTTCAATAAAGTCTATTATAGCAATGGGAAGGAACAACCATGAGCATAAAAAAAGCCGAGCTGCACTCACATTTGGAAGGAACGATTACCCCAACTCTTGCCCAAAAACTCGCCAAGCGCAATAAGCTGCCGCTTCCACAAACGCTACTTGCCTGCGATGGAAAAGGCTATAGTTACCATGATTTTCTCGATTTTTTAAAAGCTTACGATGCGATTGCTGCACTGATTAAAACACCAAGAGACTATTATGATATTACTTTTGATTATCTGAAAACCAACGCTTTAGAAAATACTGTTTATATAGAAATGATGTATTCTCCTGATCATGCTGAGCAAGCCAGTGGCATTCCCTCATCCGAACATTTGCAGGCGATACAACAGGCCATTGATGATGCCGAAAATCAATTTAATATTATAGGCAGGATCATCATAACCGCAGTAAGGCATTTTGGAGCAGACGCTGCGATCCGCGTCGCAAAACAAGCAATTAAAGAGCAAGTTCCTTGTATTGTGGGGCTTGGTCTTGGTGGGGATGAAATTCATTTTCCCCCTAAATTATTCAAGAAAGCCTACCAAATCGCTGCGGAAGCGGGGCTTCATTGTACGGTACATGCAGGTGAATTTGCTCCAGCAAGTGGCATGCTTGAAGCAATGGAGTATTTGCCAATCGAGCGCATCGGTCATGGTATACAGGCAATTCATTCCGCAGAAACCATTGCCCAATTGAAAGATCGTAATATCGCACTGGAAGTTTGTCCTTCCAGCAACGTGGCTCTTGGCCTTTTTAAAGACTTGGTGAGTCATCCCCTGCCCCACCTAATGGAAGCCGGTATTAAAATCAGCCTCGGCTCAGATGATCCTCCTTTTTTTCGCACTAATTTAGCGAAAGAGTATCAACGAGTACAACAAACCTATCATTACTCTGACAATCAAATGAAAATGTTTACACTCAATGCCATTGATTCAGCTTTTGCAGATGAGGTAACAAAATTGAAATTAAGAAAATTACTGACTGGCGATGAACAATCCTAGTCATTTATTTCAATTGCACAAGAACGCTTGATATTTTAAACCGTTTCTTCCATGTATTGGCGAAGTTTTTTCATGGCATTCTTTTCAAGCTGGCGCACTCGCTCTGCGGAAACACCATATTTATCAGCCAAATCATGCAATGTCGCTTTGTTATCCGCCAACCAACGTTGTTGTAAAATATCCTGACTACGTTCGTCAAGGCGCTCTAAAGCAACAAATAGCTGTTCTCTGCCTTGTTCCCCGCTTACTTCTTTTTCAATTAGATGAGCGGGATCACTATTCGCATCATGTAAATAATGGGCAGGGGCTTTGAAGGCGTCATCGTCATCATCGGACAGAGGGGCATCATAGGAGGCATCCATCGCATTAAGACGCTGCTCCATAACAAGCACGTCCTCACGGCTGACACCAAGATCATTGGCAACAGCATCGACTTCCTCACTGTTAAACCAGCCTAGACGGGTCTTCATTTGACGCAGGTTAAAAAACAATTTCCGTTGGGCTTTGGTCGTTGCAATTTTAACTATACGCCAATTACGCAGAACAAATTCATGTATTTCAGCTTTAATCCAGTGGACAGCAAATGAAACAAGGCGAACACCCATTTTAGGGTCAAAACGCTTAACGGCCTTCATTAAACCAACATTACCTTCCTGGATTAAATCATTAAGAGGTAAACCATAGCCTAAATAGCCACGAGCAACTCGAACTACATAACGAAGATGAGCAAGAACTAAACGACGCGCGCTTTCAAGATCGCCTTCAGTATGAAAACGCTCGGCACACTCATATTCTTCTTCAGCAGAAAGCAGCGGTATTTGATTGACACGATGAATATAAGCATCAAGACTACCAATAGGTAAATTCCATGACGCTAATTGCAACTGCTGACTCATACTGCTCCTCCAGTTACCAACACCATAACAATTACCAAACCAATTCAGTACTAACCTTAACTATAGCACCCGCATTATACATCAACTATAGGGCTCAATAGAAGCCAGTTGTCGTTTTACTGACAATCTGGCACCTAGCCACCCTAACATCGTAGAAACGATTACCAATAAATAAGCTTGTTTAACTGACAGCCCCATAATGGGATAATGCATTTGGTAGGCAGCTGCCAGCTGCTTAACGGCAACAGCAACGCTAAGCATGAAAATATTGACAAAAAGCACTGCCATGATTGCACCGGCTAAACTATACCACATGCCAGTATACAAAAATGGACGAGCAATATAGGGATCAGTGGCCCCAATTAATTTTAGTACCTGAATTTCCTCATGACGATTATGAATAGCAAGACGCAAGGTATTGCCAATTATCAAAACGACAGCAGAAGCCAATAGAGCCATTAATGCATGAGCTATTTTAGTCGCAAACCCCAGGATTGCATGCAGTTTGGTTATCCATTGCATATCAAGTTTAGCTTGTTCAACTTGCGGATAAACCTTTAATCGAGCAAACAATTGCTCCATTTGAGCAGGGGTATTAATGGCAAGAGCTGGAATAACATCAACCATTGCAGGGAGAGGGTTTTCTGGCAGATAACGCATAATGTCATGCATCCCTTCCTGTTGCTGCAATTCAGCCAGCCCATCCTCTGAAGATTTGAGTATCACGTTACCAACACCCTCTGTCGCACGAACACGGGCTACAAAAGCAGCCTGCTCAGCCTCTGATAGAGGGGATTTTAAATAGAGAGAAATATGGCCCCCACGCTGCCAATTGATAGTTAATTGCTCCAAATTATCAGTAAACACCCAAAAAAGTGTCGGTAAGGTTAAAGCAATCGCGATGACAATCACCGTCATCATGGTAGCCAGTGGCTTACGGCAAAGCAAATTAAGACTACTATTAGCCGCTTGCAAATGATAAGCACTTAAAGTACGCAGATTTTTTAACACATCCGGCCTCCTTTAAGCATAACAATACGATGTTTCATCCCCGCAATAAGGGCAAGATCGTGCGTGGCGATAAGAATACTTACTCCAACCTGGTTAAATTGATCAAAAAGCTTCATAATTTCTGCAGAAAGGCTGGGGTCAAGGTTACCTGTAGGTTCGTCAGCTAGCAGCAAAGCGGGCTTGTGTACTACAGCCCTGGCAATGCCAACTCGTTGTTGTTCACCCGCAGATAGATGAACAGGCAACATTTTTTCCTTAGTTAACAAACCAACCATATCAAGCGCTGCGTGCACTCGTTTGGCAATCATAACTGGTGCAAATCCTTGAATTTGCAAAGGTAATGCAACATTATCAAAGACGGTTCTATCATTGAGTAAATTAGGCGATTGGAAAGTAATCCCCAAACTACTGCGATAGGCAGCAATATCCCGTTTTTTTAATTGGTTTAAACGAATACCATTCACAGCGAGTTGCCCTGAAGAGGGTATTTCCAGCATAGCAATTAATTTTAGTAACGTGCTTTTTCCTGCTCCCGAATGACCGGTCAGAAAAACCATTTCCCCTTTTTGCAGCGAAAAATTGACCTGGCTTAAGGCTTCAAAGCCTCCAGGATAGCGTTTACTTACTTGGTCAAATTTGATCATCATTAAAAATTGCTCTGACAAATTGCTGGGCATCAAAAGGACGTAGGTCGTCAATTCCTTCACCAATTCCCAGATAACGGAATGGTATCTCTAATTCATTAGCAATAGCAAACAGTATTCCGCCTTTTGCAGTACCATCAAGCTTGGTCATAGTAATACCAGTCAATCCAATAGCCTTATGAAATTGCCGCGCCTGGTTGAGCGCATTTTGTCCTATACTGGCATCCAAAACTAACATTGTTTCATGAGGCGCATTAGCATCCAATTTTTGTATAACACGCTTCACTTTCTTTAACTCTTCCATTAAATTGCCTTGCGTATGTAAACGACCGGCTGTATCAGCAATCAAAACATCTATCCCTCTTGCTTTTGCTGCTTGTAAAGCATCATAAATAACGGACGCACTATCAGCTCCAGTATGCTGTGCGATTACAGGGATTTGATTGCGCTCCCCCCAAATTTGTAATTGCTCCACTGCAGCAGCTCGGAAGGTATCACCTGCTGCCAGCATCACTTTTTTGCCTTGCTGTTGAAACTGCTTAGCCATTTTACCAATCGAGGTTGTTTTACCAGCGCCATTCACCCCGACCGTTAAAATGACAAAAGGTGATTGATCCACTGTTTCTACCTGCAATGGTTTTTCCCTTATTAGCAAAATAGTTTCCAAACGCTTTTTAAGGGCCTCAAAAACAGCATCACCATCGGTTAGTTGTTTTCTCGCCAACTCTTCACTTAATTGCTTTAAAATCGCTTGTGAAGTTTCGATACCCAGATCCGCACTGAGGAGCAACGTTTCCAATTCTTCCAGTAAAACTGCATCGATCTCTTTTTTTCCTAATAATAAACGCCCAATCCCCTCGCCAAACTGCTGGCGTGTCTTGGTCAGACCGCGTTTAAAACGAGCAAAAAATCCTTGTTTAGGAAGATCATCACTCACCGGATCAGAGGCTATCTCAGGCTGCTGAGCGGGCATTTCTGACTCTTCAGTAGACGTAGATATTGATTTTGTTTCATCCTGATTTTTTTTAAACCATTTAATCATAAGGTATACAAAGCGAAGGAAATGTGGAATTCTATCACTTTTTTTGCTTTGGAGTTAATCCATGCGTACTGTATTAATGATTTTCTTGGCTGTATTAACTTGCCAAGCCTATAGTCAAACAAAAGAGTTCACTCTTCGAAATGGCTTAAAAGTGCTCGTAAAAGAAGATCATCGCGCCCCCATTGCTGTATCTATGATATGGTATAACGTTGGTTCTGCAGATGAACCGGGAGGGATCACAGGCGTTTCTCACGCACTGGAGCACCTCATGTTTAAAGGAACCTCGAAATATCCTTTAGGTGTTTTTTCAAAAACGATTGCGGCGGTTGGCGGACAAGAAAATGCCTTTACTAATTATGACTACACCGCCTATTTTGAAAAAATTGCTGCATCAAAATTGCCTATTAGCTTCGAACTGGAAGCCGATCGGATGCAAAACCTGTTATTTGATGAAGAAGAATTTAATAGAGAAATCAAAGTAATCCGTGAAGAAAGACGTTTACGTACAGATGATAACCCACAAGCACTGACTTTCGAGCGCTATTTAGCTGCAGCCCATTTGACCGCTCCTTACCATCACCCGGTCATCGGCTGGATGAGTGATCTCTACCAAATGACTGTTGACGATGTCAAAACCTGGTATCACCGTTTTTATGCGCCTAATAATGCAACCCTTGTCGTCGTTGGCGATGTCAACCCAGAAGAAGTCCATCAATTAGCAATAAAATATTTTGAATCCATTGGTAAGCATGCTAATTACAGCCGTAAAGCCCAAATAGAACCACCTAACCTGGGTCCTAAATTCGTTGAAATTAACGCGCCCGCCAAATTACCCATGTTGATGTTCGGCTATACAGTGCCGAGCGTGAAGACGGCTAAGACAGTTTGGGAGCCTTATGCCCTGGAAATCATCGCGAATATCCTCGATGCGGGTGAAAGTGCACGCTTTGCGAAGAATTTAGTCCGTGGCAGCCATCTGGCCAGTGGGATTGATGCTTACTACAATCTATACTCACGCTACCAGACTCAGTTTGTTGTTTTTGGCACACCCACTGAAGCCCATTCTATTGATGAACTTAAAGCAGGTATGCTCAAAGAAATCAATCGATTGCAGAATGAGCTGGTCAGTCCAACCGAACTAAAACGGATAAAAACACAGATTATTGCCCAAAAAACATTTGAAAAAGACTCTATTTTTGGTCAAGCCATGGAACTTGGCTTACTAGAAACAACCGGTTTGGGCTGGAAAACTGCGGATACTTATACTGATCGTATTAATAGCATTACGCCCGAACAATTGCAGCAAGTAGCCCAGCTTTATTTTCAGGAAAATGCCTTAACAGAAGCCCGATTAATTCCAGTATTAGAAGAGGAACAACAATGAAAACATTGTTTACATTAATTCTATTAAGTATCAGCTTCGTATCTAATCTACAAGCCAGTACTTTTAAAACGCAGCAATGGCATACAAAAAATGGTGCAAAAGTGGTTTTTTATCAAGCCATGGAAGTACCCATGCTAGATATCAGCATAGCCTTTGCAGCCGGTTCAGCCTATGACGGCAAGCAATTTGGCTTAAGTGCATTAACATCCGATCTGCTTGCCCAAGGGAATGCCGGTATGGATGCAACTCAAATTGCAGAGAGAATAGCTGATACTGGTGCCCAATTTAATAATGAAATCAGTCGCGATATGGCGGTTTTAAGCCTAAAGACTCTAACGAACGAAGAGGCTCTTAAACGCGCAATCGACACCTTCGAACTTATTGTCAGCAAACCCGATTTCCCACAAGACGCTTTCGAGAGAGAAAAAAATCAGCAGTTAATGTCTATCGCGCAAACGCAAGAATCTCCTGATGATGTGGCTAATCAAGTGTTCTTTAAAACACTTTACCAAACTCACCCTTATGCTCATCCTGTTAATGGCACAAGAGAGAGTGTCAAAGCACTAACGCTTGGCGATGTGCACCAATTTTACCAACAATATTTTGTTAGTTCCAATGCAGTTATCGTATTGGTAGGGGCTATTGATCAGAAAAAAGCCCAGCAAATCGCTGAACAATTAACCCAAAATTTACCGAAAGGAAAACCAGCCGCCACCATCCCCAAAGCAAACCAATTAAAAAACAAGGAAAAAGTCAGCATCGATTTCCCCTCATCGCAAACAATGTTGCGCTTGGGTCAAATTGGCATTGATCATCATAATCCGGACTATTTTCCATTGACAGTCGGAAATTATATTTTAGGAGGAGGCGCGCTGGTTTCTCGATTAGCTTATGAGGTGCGAGAAAAACGTGGTCTGAGTTACAGTGTCGTCAGCCAATTCATGCCCATGCCCGGTGACGGCCCCTTTATCATTAGCCTATCAACACATAGCAAACAAGCTGCGATAGCATTGAAAGTGACCGAGGATACGCTGAGCAATTTTATCACTCAAGGCCCTAATGCGCAGGAATTACTAGATGCTAAACAATATTTAACAGGTAGTTTCCCTTTATCACTAGCTAGCAATAGTAGTATTGCCAATATGCTGTTGCGGATTGCTTTTTATCATTTGCCTGATACTTATTTAGATTCTTATGTAGCACGCATTAATGCAGTCACAGCAGACGATATAAAGAAGGCCTTTCAGCATCAAGTGCACCCCAATAAAATGCTTCTCGTTTCGGTAGGTAAGTTGTGAAGCAGACTGTACGTATAATCGGGGGAAAATATCGCGGCAAGAAACTTCATTTTCCTGATATTGCCAATTTGAGACCCACTCCAGACAGAGTTAAAGAAACACTCTTTAACTGGTTAATGCATGATATACGAGGAGCACGTTGCCTTGACGCGTTTGCAGGTAGCGGTGCTCTTGGTTTCGAAGCCTTCTCGCGAGGCGCTGCAAAAGTAGTTTTTGTTGAAACCGCCGCCAAAGCTTATGAAAACTTGCAGCAGATTGCTTCTTCATTCCCTGAAAATAATTTATTAGTAGTTCATATGAAAGCACAAGATTATCTTCGTCAGACAACAGAGTGTTTTGATCTTGTTTTTCTTGATCCGCCTTTTATAGAAAATTATATTCCACAATGCATGGAGTTATTAGCCCACTCCAATAGACTACCTGCTGGGGGATTGGTTTACCTTGAAGCCCCCGAAAAATTAACCCTGGATCCTAAAATCTGGCAAGAAAGAAAGTCCAGGCAAGCAGGGCAAGTCATTTATGGCCTCTATGAAAAATGCTAGGGTCTGCTATGCTTAAATACTACTTCCGCTTGACAAGGCGTCATGCTCCTGTTTCAATCAAGGCAGTACTTATCGATTATAAAGCCCGAAAGATGATCAACAAGTTTGTCATGCTTATTCTTGCATCTACTCTATTGGCTGGGTGCATTCATTCATTCAAAAAACCGCCTACTAATGATCCTAGTGATGATGCAACGATCAAACTTGCGGAAGCTGCCACGTCAGTAAGCGACTCCATGTTGGAAATGGCGAGAGTAGAGAAGGTGATTACCCCTCCTACCAAAGACAACACCCTAACCATTCCCAATGCTTATAATTTGCAGGCACGAGCTTCTGTCGATTGGGCCGGCCCTATTGAAGAATTAACAGCGCGCATTGCGAAAGCAGCTCATTTTCGCTTACGTGTTCTTGGCAAGGAACCTGCCGTTCCTGTTTTAATTAGTCTTACCAGTAAAGATGAGAGTTTAGCTGAGATCCTGCGAGATATTGATTATCAAGCGGGAAGAAAGGCAGACATCCATGTTTATCCTAACAGTCAGGTTGTTGAATTGCGCTATGCCAAAATTTATTCATAGTATTTTTATAGTTTGTGTGGCTCTTTTGGTTGCTTGTACTCCAACCAAAAATGTGCCGCCTGGGGATACTACCTCCCTTAAAGGTTTGAAAGCCATGGTGAATACCAAGCGCTCCAAAGCCACCAAACAAACTGTGAATAAGATGCGTGAGATGGCTTTGAAAGAGACGGCTCTTAGTGTCGGAGCACAATCAGGTTTAGCTTGGCGCGCCAGAGTCATTGATGATCAGCTGACCAAACAGGCACGTCGTTTGGATACAGTTTATGATTTCAATTCATTAATTCTAGAGCATAATATTTTACCCCCAGTTTTGCTGGAAGGACGAAATACGCTGAATTTGGCCGATACACAAACGATTCGTATTTCAGACCGCACTTACAAAGTTGCCAAACAAGCTCAATTTGTTACCACGCCCCCCACCTGGAGACAATACTTGTGGATGGACTACAAGGTGCCTGAAAGACCGGATATTTCCCTTCTGCCTAAAACCAAAGTAGAGAAACAACTTTGGTGTTATTACGTAGAAAAAGGATGGCAAAATGGGATCGAGCAAGCCTCTACTATTCTTGAAGAGAGTATTGCTCGCATTAAAGAAGATTATGTTGGCATGATTCTTTATCGTAAATTACTCGCTATGAATATGGTTTCGCCCCCTTTTGTCTCCCACACTGACTTGGGAGTAACGGGAGATTCTTCAGAAATTCATATTGATGACAGGGTATTACGAATCACAGCCTTACCCGCGTTGAATATTAACGCCAATGAATGGCGGGCTGCTGTTACGAAAGATGAAAATGCATTAGAACAATTTAAAAATATGGAAAAATTGGCACAAAACACTAAAATTATTATTACGAATAAAGCGTGGCAACCTGTGATTGCCCCAGTCAACTTAGCTAAGTAAGATCTTATGAGTAATATTAATTTAATGCCAGATGAGCCAACCCGTTTTTCTCCAGTCTTTATGGATAAAATGTTGGAGCATGCAGAAAGTCTTAATGCGTCTGATATTACCATCCAAACTGGCGAGCCTATTTTTGCGGAAGTATATGGGCGACTACTTAAAATTACTAATCGCCGTCTTTCCAATACCGAACTTGGCGATTTGATTAACGCCATATACGGCCCCAATGCCACTACCCAGCTCCTGTCTGGTAAAGATATTGATACACACTATGAATTCCGTCCCAACCGCGGTGTTCGCTATCGCTACAGGGTCAATGCAACCTCCTGTCTGGTTGAAGGACATGACGCTATCCAAATAACTCTGAGAACTATCCCCACTACCCCACCAAAATTAGAAACGATGGGTTTACCAGAGAATATCGTTGAAGCCATTGCTCCCCAGGAGGGTATTGTCTTTATAACCGGTGCAACCGGTTCGGGTAAATCTACCCTACTTGCTTCTATCATTCGCGATCTTATCGAAAAAGATGATTCTAATCGTAAGGTCTTAACCTATGAAGCACCGATTGAATTCGTTTATGATGAAATTGAAACTATTTCGTCGGTAGTAAG
The DNA here is from genome assembly GCF_048553315.1 of Legionella sp. ST3F1. Classification (NCBI taxonomy): domain Bacteria; kingdom Pseudomonadati; phylum Pseudomonadota; class Gammaproteobacteria; order Legionellales; family Legionellaceae; genus Legionella; species Legionella sp. ST3F1. Next base: position 49,293 of record NZ_JBLZIO010000024.1, read on the forward strand.
TCAGTCAGAAATTCCACGCCATTTACCCGATTTTGCCGACGGTGTTCGTAATGCATTACGACGCAAACCACGTTTAATCATGGTGGGTGAGTGTCGTGATGCTGAAACAATTAGTGCTGCCCTTGAAGCCGCACTGACTGGCCATCCTGTTTATACAACATTGCATACCTCGGGTGTGGCTGAAACAATGCGCCGTTTAGTGACTTCTTTCTCTGGCGAAGAACGCCTGGGACGAACAATCGATATTTTAGAGACTATTAGACTTTGTATTTGGCAAAAACTAGTACCGACCGTTGATGGCAAACGGGTTGCCCTGCGGGAATATCTGGTGTTTGATGAGGAAGCCCGGGATATTTTATTGGAAGGTGATCCCAACGACGTGACCTCCACTACACGCAAGCTTGTGCGACAACGAGGGCAATTGATGACCGTTGATGCCAAAAATAAATTTGAGCAAGGCTTAATCAGTGAGCGAGTCTATAAACTTATCATTGCAGGCACGAAAGAGTATCAAAGATAATTCTGATTCCCTTTCTGACCAACTGTAAAGCTATTAAAGGTTCCGTTGCTATCCTTAATAATTTTTATTAGCGCCTCAAGGTATTAAGTACTTCCAAGAGTTTGGTATCTTTTCTCTTGGCTCATTCGCGACCTTGGAGCAAGGAAATCCACCATACTCAAACAGGGATGACAGACCACTATGACCGACAGTAATTTATTATTTTTTGATGACATTCAAATTGGGCAAACTTTTATTAGTCATACTTATACACTCAATGAAGAGCAAATTAAGTTATTTGCACATGAATTTGATCCTCAACCGTTTCATTTGGATGAAAACGCTGCTAAAAACACAATTTTTAAAGGACTAATAGCTAGCGGTTGGCACACTGCAGCTATTACCATGCGTCTTTTAGTTAAAGGAATTGGACATCGTTTTGCAGGGGGAGTTATTGGTTTAGGAGGAGAAATCAGTTGGCCTAATCCAACACGTCCGATGGATACACTCTATGTTAGCTCAGAGGTAATAGAGATTAACTCTTCTCTCTCTCAACCTGAACGTGGCATCGTTAAAATTCGTAATCACACCCTTAATCAAGAAAACCAAATTGTTCAAATTTTTATTGCCAACATTTTGGTAAACAAGAAAAAGGGGTAATCCCCCCAGACCCGAGCACAGAGTACCTATCTTTATATTAAGGATTGATTCTATAAAAAAAGGAACAAGCTATTGTTAGCTTGTTCCTTTTCCGAATCGTTCGGTTACTCGATCATTACTCGGGAGCCGAACCACCCGGAGTAGCATCGCCGCCATCAGAACCACGTTTACCACCCGACGCCTTAGCCTCTGGTGCTGGCTGACTTTGACCTTTAAGTTTAGAAAGCCCTTTCTGAGCGTAACCACCCAATTGTTGATCCATCTGTTGAGAGCCTTTAGTAGTGGCAGATCCACCTTCACTCACTTGTTTTTTGGCTTCCTCACCCCATTGGGCAGCTTCCTGGCCAATACTTTCAGGTTGTCCACCAATCCAACGCAGGACCTTATCAGGCAAATACGTAATCAAGGTAAATGCTTTCTGCACCACAATCAGGTACATCGTGGTATAGATCAGGACAGAGAAGAAGAAGCCATAAATACCCGCCCAACCACTATAACCGGTACCCATTGAGCTCATATTACTTGCCTGTTGATAAGCAGATTGAGCGTCACCACTGTATGAATAATTCCAGTTCACACCGCCACTACCAGAAGTCGCCCCCTGGATAAACACGAGAGCATTAGCGAAACCAGAATTAATTATCCATACGGAAACGTAGGACAAGGAAATAGCAGCAATATAACCAATAATCATCATTGCTGGTCTCAAAAAGACGTTCAACAATATCATGATCGCCTGTTCACCTTTACCAAAGGCCTCGTGGCCTTCAGGATGCGTCACACCTAATGCAACAATGGGTGCCGCAACCATGGCTTCAATGACCACCATCAACCAAGCGATTGAGCCGAAAGTAAAGATGATATAGGGCAACATGGGAATGTAGTAAGCCGTAACAAACCCTATACTCACCATCACCCCTAACCAGGAAATAATGAGAGGCAGTACCAGCATGATTAAGGCTACGACAAATATACCAAACCAGGGAATCATAATGGTAGTTACTGACAAACCAACCAACGTTATCCATAATTCATTCGCATAGTTAATATAGGCAACCCCCATATTAGCTAAGGCAATGACAGGATTTACGGTTGGCTGTTGAATGATCGCCACACCTTCCCTAAAGATATTCGCCATACCGTATAAAGGAGCCGCAAGGAAAGTCATTACGACCACATTGACAACCTGCGCCATCATATTGAGGAAGAAGTTAAAAATATTCTTCAAAATCAAGTTATAGAAAATATTACCCATCAGTTCCCCTAAACAGAAACTGAAGAACATGATTTTAACTTTTCCGCAAGGAAAGTCTTGTGAAGGCAGATTAAACTGACCCACTTGAATATTCATATTAAAATTCATTGCGAATTGAGGCGGTGTCATACCTGGTTGACCGGGTAAGTTGACGAGTATCGAGTTAGTAATAAATCCGTTTACCGTAGAAGAACCCGGTCCAGATATGGCAACTAACCCTTGTGTATTGGGATCAACGGTTGGAGGAGAGTGTATTATCTCATTAGAGGGTAGAAAAGTAGACCCATTGATCAAACCAATAACAGCATTTATGGGGGAGGGATCGGCACCCAGCCACTCGCACAAAGTGGCATATGTTCCAACACACGAACCATTGCTGAAAGGGGTTACTGGCAGATTTTCATCAAAAGTACTCTTGTCTAAACCTGAACCAGTATCGGTCAAATTCGAATTGGTTGCACTTGGATTTGATGAATTGTTAGCACTCGTATTGCCCTGATTTAGTTTTGCTAAATTAATGAAATAACTTCCAGCCAAAATCCACCCATATTGATTTGCCTGTTGAATAAAGGCCCGGGCAGCGTTTGCGGCATCAGCATTCTGTGCCTGCTGAACCAAATTGAGTGTTGGCAACATAATCCCATTATAATCCGCGACTGCTCCTTGGAATTCGGTACCGTTAAACAACGGCGCTGATGTGTTGTTACTCAGCGTCGTATCTTGTCCCCAGCTAACGCAAGCTGGCTGGGCAGTAGGTGACGTAGGTCCAGGACAAGCTACTCCAGTCGTTAAGTAAGGCACACCAAATTGTTGGGTAGCAACATCAGGTGCGGCGGGGGTTTGGTTAGTCGTACTACCGGATGAAGGGGGATTAAGCAGTTTATAAGGATCATTACCTATCATCACTTGAGCAACCGCTGATAAATCAATATACATTTGTTGAATCGCTATTGCTCTCGACGATTGAGCTGTTTGTAATTCACTGGCCGTAATCGATGTAATTGACGATTGTATATTATCAGCCCCTGTATAATCGACCCAATTAATAGTGCCACAAATACCATTGAGGAATTTATAAGGGCCATCAGTAAAATTAGGCATTGGCAGCGCATAAGGTGAGGTATTATGGTCTTGGTAATAGGTCGCGTTGACTGTCCCTAGAAAATCAGGTACTGCCGTATTACAGAACGTTTGCACGGTATCTGATGGTGAACCAGCGCAAATACCACTATTCTTTTGTTTACTGTTGAGTAAATTGGTGCGCGTGTTTTCTAATACCGTTTGAATACCCAACATACAAACCTGGCCATTAAGAATGGCAGCCGCACCTTTAGCAATCGCATCAGTATCACTCCCCAACGATACACCTGGAGACATTTGGGCCTGGATAATCACCCCTCCACGATTCAAATAACTTAATGCAGCAGCCCATATCTTGTCCGCAGCGCCGACTCCCTGAACGACAATCCACATGACAAAGATCTGCATTAAGCAATAACCAGAGGCTTTGGGGATTAATAAAGCAAGACCCAGTGTTGAGCGAAGTGGTACCCAAATAGAAGACCATTTTTGACCAAGCATTTGCCCTTCATGGGCTGTATTCATCGTTGACACTAGAAGGGTATACATAATAACCACGCCGCCAATACCCAGAACAGCGGCGTTGAATACCGCGAACATGGCCCCCATTATCTGGCTGCCAGTCCCATGCAAAACCCCATCCACTACCCCAAAAATATTCCCCAAAAATACGACAGAAATATCGCTGGGTGGCGGAGCAAAAGTTAAGCCAGGACCGCCGGTGGGATTATTGCTACTGGCAAATGCCAGAAACGGGGCCAACCAACCTAGTAACACAAAGAATACTTTATTCATCTTTTTTCACCCATCAAGCCTTGCCTGTACCACTCACTGATTGAGCAGCCCAACTTTCGCTCTTTGATTTGGAAGTACCAAAAGTGATAGCGAAATGCTAAAACTAAAGCAATCATCATGATTACCAGACTGACTATTACAGCTTTATAGCTGCCGTAAAAGAGGTGATAAACGGCGTAAGCAAAAATAAATAATGCTGCGCCGCACATCAGAATGCTCAATCGGTGTAGTGCCGATTGTTTGGCAATTAAATCTTTTTCACTTAAATTTAAGCGAGCCATTGCATTTTCGAACGATTCACCTTTGGCATTTTGCTGAGGGACAAACATACGCTTAAAGCCATTTGCCAAATACATAGTAAATGACTTTAAACGATCGAAGTCCAACCACCAGCGAACATTGAAAATACGTTTAAAAATGGTTACAAATCTTGATTTCGATTCTTTTTTCATAAAATTTACTTTTTGGGCAATAGACTTTTACTCTTCATACTATACTATAGTAATTATAGTGTGTGCCGTCTATCAATCAATTACACCGTAAAAAAAGAGTAAAAAATGCCCGATCTTAGTCACGAAGCCTCTTCGCAGTATTGGAATGATTACGTGGACCCGATGATTTATCGAGTTATTACCTTCATGGAAAGCGTTGAAGACTGGACTCTCGATGGGAATCCTGTGTTAGAGGAAGTCATTTCTCGCTTGGGTAAGGAGTTAGATGATATCGAAAAAATAGACATGGGAATGCTAGGTCAGGAGGATGTCTTTATTCGCTTGGTAGGCAATATAAAATCTGGCCGCGGCCTCCGCCTTTTGCAAGCCATCGATACAGTTCATCCAGGCAGTGCCTCACGAATATTAATTCATGCAGAAGAAACAAGTACCGGTAGTCATGATCCAGCTGGATTTTTTCTTAAAAGGAATATAGTGTTTGAACGATTACGATTATTAGCTCGCGTTTTTTCTGAGTATCGCTTAAAACTTGTAGCTCGCGCTCTTGAAGGGGAAGAATGATGAAATTGATTAGTCGAGTTTTACCGGGTCTTTTACTTGCTGCAACTACCTCTACGTATGCATCAAGCACTGACAGTGACTCATTGAGTGAGATCGCAACCTATTTACTGAATTTAGGGCAATATCTTGGTTATAACGTCAATGTCAGCCCTTCGGATCCCAATAATAATCCACCTGTTACCGTTAGCCAGACTTTGTTGAATGAATCGGGCCTACAAGCATCCTATATTGTTTTGTACGATACTTTTTTGGCTGCCATTCCAGTCAATACCGCTAACCAAAATCCAGTGATGCTGCTAGCGAATAACCTCCCAGGTGCCGGAACAATCAATACTTTTGCCAATCTTATTTATGCCGCGTACTCGTCTGTTGATTCAGCCACACAACCCTCCGCCTCCAAGCTTATCGACCAACAGACCTATCAAAATGATCCAGTCAGCCAGGCTGTACTGAATATTTTAGGAACCCCTGATTACAGTTATTGTTTGAAAAATGATAACGTGACAGTTATGAATCCTTGTAATTATCCCTCTACTGTATTTAACCAAAATCAGGTCATGGCAAACGTGCTGGGTGGAACGCCTGGAGCTATCGGCGATAGTAGTGGTATCCCTGATCCAGAAACCTTTTTTTCTTATGACTACAATCAACCCTTTCTATCTCAGCTCAATGCAAATAGCCTGATGGGTCCCTTGGTGTACTCCACCACCAACAGTGATAGTGCTTCTACCTCATCGAGTGGCAATACACAGAATCAAGGCTTAACCGCAACGAACCAGGTTCAACAGGCAGCCAATTTCATTCGTTATGCAACAGGTGCCGTTGCTCCGGCCTCCCTTCCTAACTACAGTCAGTATAGTGCATTGTTTTCACAAGCCCAGGTTCCTGAAAACACGACTCCCAATCTACAACAACTGCAAGCACAGTCTGCATTGGGCGCATATTTGATGAATCTGCGTATCTATGCTGCACAAACGTCAGTGGGTATTAGCAATCTTTACTATATTCTCGGCAAAAGAATACAGCAAACGCCCCCAACTGGCACTGGAGGTAGTAGCAGCGCCCCAACCAGTCAGGCGCTCACTGAATTTAACATGGCTACTTGGCGCCTTTATAATCCTGATCAAAGCGTGAACACAATGTGGACAGCTCAGATTAACAACGCATCTGCAGCCACAGTACAAAAAGAGATTGCCACATTATTAGCTGAAATCAATTATCAATTGTACCTGAGTCGTGTACAACAAGAGCGCATTCTGCTTACTAACACCATGTTGTTGATTCAAAATGCTCGTGCTGCTCAACCTTCATCATCCCTCAGCACCTCCGGTTCATCAACATCGGCAACAGACAATTAATTCTATTCGCGGGTAGTGATATCAATCACTACCCTCTTCTCTTTGTCAGGACTTACGAAAAACGCCGGTCTCTTCGTTAACAATCAAATTTTGTCTCGACCTCGGAGTTTTCGTAAGTCCTGTGAATTTCCTCATGCCTATAGACTTTTTGGCGAAGAACAAAAAGGCTGATTCTCTGTTTATGTTCTTAGGGAAAAATAAATTCGATATCTGTTAAAAAAAGAAACCTATAATCACAAAAAAAAACATTTTATTTTTGATCCTATTTCACTAGAAGGAAAAGTAGGGCTTTATTTAAAAACTTTCTCAATATTTGTATTGCCTAGTATCATTTACGCTGTATAAAAGTATGCGTTATAGCGTATAGTAGAAAAGGGAATCTTGAATTGTATTCAAGTTAAAAACTGCGTTATAGATAATCTTTCCGCCTAATAAATTATTACTGAAATAACTATATGCAGCCACTACAGACTTGTTTCTAAGAAGGAAAAACGGATGTTAAAACGCGATATCTCACGCACGAATGTTTTGATTGCCGCCGCAGGGGGCATGATTGGTTCTGGCTGGTTATTTAGCCCTTTTATCAGCGCTCAAATGGCAGGAAGCAATGCTTTAATCAGCTGGATTATTGCAACAATTTTTATGTTATTTATTGCCCTGCCTCTCTGTGAATTGGGTGCTATGTTCCCCATTTCAGGTGGAATGACCAATTACCCTAGCTTTACTCATGGAAATGACGTGGGCTTCTTATTCGCCTGGACTTCCTGGTTATCCTATGTCGTCATGACCCCCATCGAAATTCAAGCGATTCTGCAGTATTCAAGTCATTTTTTCCCCAGCCTACTTGTAAAAGACACTATGACTTTTACGCTATCTGGTGTGGGTTATTTAGTTGCAACCGGCATTATGCTGTTTGTCGTTTTGCTAAATTCCTATGGCATTCGAATATTGGCAGAATGCAACAAAGTGGCCAGTATTATCAAATTTCTTGTGCCTAGTATTGCTATTGTCTCTCTTTTATACACTGCACCGTCAATGAGTAATATCAATATCCATCTGACTGATAAAAATTCCTGGATACAAATATTTACAGCGCTTTCCGCAGGCGGAGTAGCCTTTGCTTTTACCGGATTTCAGAATGGCCTAATGTTGGCTGGTGAAGTACAAAATCCACAACGTAATATTCCTATTGCTATTTTAGGCGCTGTTTTAATTGGTTTTGTATTGTACTTTATGTTGCAACTCAGTTTCCTGGTAGCCATTCCATCTTCTTATTTAACGCATGGTTGGCAAAATTTGAGTTTTCCGGGTGATAGCGGTCCTTTGGTAGGCCTGACCTTATTAGTCGGTTTGGGTGGTGTTGCTATGTTGTTAATGTTTGATGCTGCCTTTTCACCCTTTGGCACCACGCTTGTTTATACAGCAGCGACCTCTCGCATTTTATATGGCATGGCTTTAAATAATCATTTGCCTAAAGTATTTACCAAAGTCAACCGCCATCAAATCCCCTATATTACTCTCTACGCTAATTTTTTAGTGGGTCTTTTTTCTTTTCTACCTTTTCCTGGGTGGCAGAAAATGGTTGCGTTCCTGTCGTCATGCAGTATTTTATCATACGGCATAGGACCTATCTGCTTACTAGCCATGCGTAAACTGCAACCCAATCGTGAGAGACCTTTTAAACTGTCTGCCAGCCTGTTTTTTTGCCATGCTGCTTTTTATGCATGTAACTTAATGCTTTATTGGTGTGGCTTTGACATACTTTGGAAACTTGATTTAGCTCTGTTGATTGGTTTTGCTATCAATCTCATTTATCAAAAACGCCGAATCACCGATTGTAGCCCCAGCTTCTACTGGTTTGTCTTCTACATGAGTGCCATGTTGTTCCTATCCTACTTAGGCGCTTTTGGGGGTATCCACTTCCTTCAATTCCCATTAGATATGGTTGTCATTCTGCCGCTAAGCATCATAGTCCTTCATTTTTCACAACGTGTACTTGTTGACTCCAAAGCCCATGAAGAATTGACCGCACATATACTGGTTGCTGAAGTAATAGAACAACCCGCTTTAGTAAGACAATAACTCCATTGACCGCTGTAACTTTGATCTGGTTTTATCAAAGTTACGGCAACGCTTCTTAGCGGCTATTTTTTAGAAGAAAACGCTTTACACTGTTGTAACCAATACCTTGCAATATCAATACGGCGGGCTATCCAAATATCAGGGAATTGTTTGAGATAACTTAAAAACTGCTTTAACGCTAGACAACGACCAGGATGTCCACTAAAACGTGGATGTAAACAAATCGTCATCATAGTCGCTCTATTTTCTTGATATAAGTAATCCAAGGTATTTTTTAAATAGACGAAAAAATCATTAGACTGACTAAAACCTGGTGAGGTACTAAACCGAAAATCATTACAATCTAGCGTATAAGGAATAATTAAATGATGATTAGCAGCAAAATAGGGCAAGTCATCGGCATAACTATCTGAATCGTAGACAAAACCACCTATTTCCAATAATAAATCACGTGTATGCTCACTACGCCGCCCAGTATACCAACCAAGAGGTCGTTGTCCTGTTAATGTTTCTATGGTATTGATGCACAGAAGAATATGTTTTTTTTCCTCTTCGCGGGGTAGTTGTGCATAATCTATCCAGCGCCACCCATGCCCAGCAGTTTCATGCGCTGACTCATGCAAATACTGACTTAGTTCTGAATTGAGGGTTAACGCTAAACCAGTTAGGAAAAACGTCAGTGGAATTTGCTCTTGCTCAAATAAATGGATGAGACGCCATAAACCTGCCCGGCTACCATATTCAAATAAAGATTCCATACTCAAACTACGCACGCCTTCCGCTTTAGCTGCCAAGGGAAACTCCCCGCCATAAATCTCCGAAAAAGCATCGCCATTGACTGGTGTTAATTCCGCTCCTTCTTCATAATTAATCACAAAATTGAGGGCTACTTTGGCTTGATTTGGCCATTGAATATTAGGCGTCTTTCTTCCGTATCCAACCATGTCTCGTAACATTGTTTATCCTAACTCAAAGGAAGTAATTCCATAAATATGTTCCATGGGTAAAGACGGTGTCTCCCTTAAATACATGCGTGCAGTTTCAAAAACCTTTTCCAACTGATACCGCAGAACCAAGGCTTTAGCATAGGGATTATTTTCAGGAATATCCAAATAGATAGGCTTACCTTGGGCATAACTTGCCAAGGCAATGAACAGTTCATCAGCTATCGCCGCATTATCAGCAAACAAAGGACCAATTTTATATCCCTGCCGACAAGTTCTTATCACCCCATAACCAGCCAGTTTACGATCGTCGTCAAGATAACCAACTCCAAGACTATCGGGTTGATTAATCCAACATCGCAAGAAAGCAGCGCGTTCAGCAGGAAAATGTTGGCGATCATAGAGAAGCAACAAATTAAAGTCTATTTCCTTTAAGAGGACCAACGCCTTGTTGCTTTTAACGATCGGATGAAATCCAGAACAACTATAACGAGCATTATTATGAGCAAATTGGTATCCTAACTGCGCGTATTTATCGAGCATATTAGTCACACCATCAAGACCAACATTGCGTTGTCCTACATAAGCCAGGCGTGCTTTCGTAAGAGCGAGACCATAGCCCTGCCCGCGATAAATGTTATCAACAATATAGAAACCACAAAAAGCAAAGCGCTCATCATAGATTACCGCAGAACCTACAGCGATGATCTTGCCATTCAACTTCCCAGCAAAAAAACCATGGGGATCTGCTTGGTAAAAACACTCGGCATCATGTAATCCTGGATTCCATCCTTCATTGGCCGCCCAGTCAATGGCAATATTAACCTCGTCTTTTTCCATCCGCTCAACAAGGTAATTCTTCTTCATGATTAATCTCCTTAACATGACTGAAGAACGAAGCCATTGAAATATTATCTTGTGCTTCTAGCTTAGCAAAACTTACATATAACTATTAACTTCCCACTACTTATTTTAGCCCGCAATAGGTAATTACCCATTGCGAGACCCTTTCTAACCCGCGCCAGCTGTTTATTCCTCAGAACTATCTGAAGCGGCTTTGTCAGATTTGACTTGAGGTGAACAAGCCGCTGCTATACTATTAATTTCATCCGCGTATTGTTTATCAGTCATATTGTCAGCTTCTTTAATCAGCCCCATCAATTTAGGTTTGGCGCATTCACAATAAGCTTGAGTTGCCCTTTTGCCATTCTCGCTTAATTTAGGATAAACAAGGTTCCATCGATCAAGACAATATTCAGAGATATCATCTTCTGTAGCTTCGCTTAATCCTATTTCCTCTTCTAAAGAATCCATAGTATCGTGCAATAAAGTTTGTGACATACAAAGCTGAATTGCCTTGTTCACAGCTTCATCTGAATCCAAAGGTTGAGTTGCAGCACATTCGCAATATTTTTCACCAAAATCTTTATAGTCTACTTTATCTTTTGCTTCATTGACGCGGTTCATCCAAGTATTAACACAGGTTGTTTGAAAAGATTCCGCGTTTTGGCTTTCACTCTCAGCAGCATAAACAATCAGCGGAGAAAAACTAACTATCACAGCAGTTGCAATTGATTTTAAACAGAAATTCATAGTGCGTCACTCCATTGAATTGATAAGATGCCTTCACATTCAGCATAGCTTAAGCATAACAACTTCGCGAGTTGATATGAAGATAAAAGCCTCTTAACGCCGCACAAAATATTCCAAAAGCTCATCTACTTACAACACAAATGATCAAATATCGATCAATCTTATCAAATAACAGTCTACACTAAAAAGGGATAGCTTTCTTTGAGTTTCGTATGATTAAGAGCAGTGATGTCAAAGCCTCAGCAACTGTAGCATCTGAGTTTAAAGGCCCTATTCTGCTGCACATGGTTGATCAAAATGGTTACGGTGATGTTTCTCTTGCTATCAAAGTAGCAAAATTTCTCTTTAAAAAATATCCGCAAGCCGTGATTTGGATTAGCGGTAAAATGGAATCTTTTGAAAAAATACAAGAAATTGATCCTGACTTTTTGGACTATAACCTTAATCCCCGCTTGGGGACTGTTCTATCTGAATCAAGTGATTTTTTTACCCTGCGCGATGAAACCGATATTCCATTGGAAATTGAGACAGCGATTTTTAATAATTCGTTGCGGAAAGCTAAACGCCCACAACTTTTTATTGGCGAATACGGCTCTTATTTAACCACCCCTTATGCACTAATTAACCCCGACGTCATTCATATGAGTGGTAATCTAGGTAAAGGATACCCGGGAATACTTATTGAACCAGATTTAAAAAAATTTTCGCAATTAAGCCCGAATGAAAAAATGCAGGCAAGGGCCAAAATCTTAGAAGGCAACGCTCTCGATAAAGATGACCAACTATTAAAAAAGCAACTCTTACAGGATACAGATCCTACCAAATTTGTAGCCCAAAACGGCTGTGCATTTGCTTATTACAACTGGCCAGTCTCCTATAAAAGAGCAGCAATAGCCTTTGCCGCAAGCAATGATAGCGATCATGCTAATTTTTTTGTCAGCGCAAATGATAAACAGAATAAAGCCCAATCAATTTTTACTATGTTAAAAGATAATGATTTTCAATTAGCACTGAAACAGTTGGGCTATACAAAAATTAGCTTTTATAATGCGAAAGGGGAAGAAGATAGCATTGTATTAAACACCCACAAACCAAATGAAAGAGAGTTCAGGGTTTTTCAACGCAGCAGGTTCCACCATGATTTGATGCTTGATCTCATGCGTTTATCAGATGTTTGCGGTGTAGCCGGTGACCAATCATTGACGGAAGCGATTTCACTCGGAGCCATACCAATACCGGAGGAATGGCATTGCCAAGTGACTATAATCGGACAAATGGCAGAAGAATATTACAATGGCACCGTGATGGCAGGTTTTCACAATTGCTTATGGCAGGCGAGGCGAGAAACAGACATCGACAGATGGTTAGAAGCAGGAAAAATTTTAAAAGCCCACCGCTCAGCTGCAACGGTCGTCATTAAGAAAATTCAAGAAGAAGCCAATCTCTATAATGCCCTAGACTACCGGCTAAATGGGCTATTCGACAAACCACAACAGGAAAAAATCGATCATTATAATCAGTTATTCATTAAGGAATTAAAAGATTATGCATCGACCTTAAAGAAAGACAAGAAAGTGGCCTTTTCCCTCGCGACTGAGATTGCCAAATATCTTTGTCAAACCAAGCCTAGTGAACCGTTAACAATGAATAAACTATTACTGATCCTGGATACCCATATTGGCAAAAGAATGGCTCATATTGATAGCATTCGGTACCACACTATAACGGCCAATGATACGCACTTGATTAGAGAGCAGCAAAGCCATAGTTTTATAAAGCGTACTCTTTCTCATCAACCATCCGGCAATAGTGCCTTGGCCACGAGGTTACAAAACCTGTATCAAGAGTCTTTTAGTTCAGAAACAGAATCGTGGTTGACAGCAGAACAAAGTAATCCGGTCACTGCAAAAATACCTCAACAATAGTATTGCGCTCTAAGCATGATACAGCATTCTTAATTGGTCTTTTAACGCCCCAAAAGCAGACTCGATATTAATATAGTTCTTTTTGGCCAGATAAAAAGATAAAGATCCATCATCAGTAGCAGAATTTGATTGTAAAGCAACGTTAAATTTTAGTTTCTTTAAACGTCTATATTCTTCTGATTTAGTAACAAAATAGAAATTTCTATAATTACTTTTGGGTCGATAATGGAGTGCTTTAATATCCTTTGCCAAAGGATGTTTAGGAAAATATTCTTTTATGGAATAAGTTCTATTATTATGAACTGCAACAACTGTCTCGTTTTTAGGTAGTAACCTTTTAATTTTATCGGCAAACTTACTAACTTCGGTATGCGCTGCCGGCGAATAAGAGCCGTATTGTTTCAGTGTCTTCTTAATGCCTCTATCTGTAAAAATGCGATTTGGATCAAATTCGTAACGCACCCGACGTAAATGAAAAACGATATTGCGTGTTCCTGAATGCCGCAGCGTTATTAAACTACCTCCTTTCGCTTTAATAAAGGTTTTAGCTGCTGCTAATGCTGTTTTCTCATTCTCATGCAAGTGAACAAAGGTTTTTCCTTTCCCATACTGTTTTATAATTTCCACCTTGGTATTACCCAGCATGACTGGATACGTTGCAGCATAAACCAGGCTATGTACTATGAGATAAAAAAAGATCAAATATTTCATTTTGAATATCAAAAACACAAAATTGCATAAATTTTACCCTTTATCTGCGCTAAATTCATCCTTTTTATCTTCAGCACGAAGGCAATCAAGATAATATCATCCAATTAAACAGCTATTCTTAATAGAGGGAGGAAATAAAGCTAAATTAGCCATCAGGTCTAAGGAGTATACTATGGCTACCTCAAGGGCAAAAAAAATTAGTGCCATTATTGATAGTGAACAAGAATTAGAAATCATTATTACGGAATTAAGTGAAGAAGTTGTAGGACGCCAGGATATTAGTGTTCAAGGAAGTCCAGGTGAGCTAGATGAGCAGTATGGTACTCCTTTTCCCGATCCCGATATCCTGCAACATAGCGCTCATCCACCGAAAAAAGAGCCTTTCATGATAGATGACTTTGGCTGGGTCTTGGGATTTTCTATTGGGATCCCAATTTTTATTTTTGCTGCTATTGGCATTTTTCTCCTAGGCGATTTCCGCTCTCTGAAAGACAATTTATTTTTCGGGGGGATAGGTGTTATCGCAGGAGCCATTATTGGCTCAATCCTCGCGGGATTTCTGAAACTTTATCGCAATATGATAATAAAAAAACAAGAAAAGAAAGGCGGTTTTGTTTTATGGGTCAATGCCACTTCAGAACAGCAAATGAGTAAAATAATTCCTATTTTAGAAAAACATCATGCCAAACAAATTACCTTAGACTAGGAAAAATCTACTCCCTATAAAAAATGGCTTGAGCACTTATACCCTGATTTTTCGAGCATCGCAGCGGAGCATACATGTTAGTATGTGAACAGCGAAACGCAGAAAATCGAGGCATAAGTGCCATGATAGTAGACACTAAGGGCTGTTTATCTTTCGCTAGCTTGAG
>NZ_JBLZIO010000025.1:0-53913 GCF_048553315.1 Legionella sp. ST3F1
GGATACAAGCTCTCTTCTCCCATCCCAAGTGCCCTTGAGATTAAGCATTTCTGCCTACTTTTTAAAGATACAAGCCTGGATGAAAACCGAAGGCTGTAATCCGGGACTTCAATTAGCGTATATGGCGATGATGGAACAGTCATTCAAACAAACCTGGTTATGCCTGCACCGAGGGCTAATCACATAGTTTGTTTTTCCCTATTTATATTGTATGCTATTGGATCTCAAGGACACTAAACATAAGGGACCCCTATGAAAATCAAATTGATTGTATCTGCAATGTCTTTAGGTGCCGTTCTGCTGGCTTCTGGATGTGAACAATGGAATGCCACTTCTCCTTTTAATGGTTATACCCAAGCTGCACCGGCTACTCCTGCACAAATGAAAGTTGATGCCAGGATCCTTGGTAGTTTGGTTGTCCTTAATCAAAATGAAATGGCAGCCGCCACATTGGCACAAAGAAAAGCGTCTAGTCCAGCTGTGAAAAACTATGCAGCCTGGATGTACAAAGCCCATAATCAAAACTTGCAAGAAACTCAAAGCCTGAGCCAGAGAATAGGTATTGCGCCAGAAAAAGGTGCTACTGCCCTCGCGCTCCAAAAACAAGGCCGACTAGAGTTGGCTACCTTAAATCGCTTCAATGGCAAAGCTTTTGATAGAGTCTATATCAACGCGATGGTAAAAGATCATGCTGCAGCCCTACACATGATCGATCACAAGTTGAAAACCGAAGCTACAAACCCACAATTGAGAAGACAATTAGAAGCTACTCGTGCCCATGTTGCTGAACATCTGCAACAAGCCAGAGCGGTTCAAAGGGAAATCGCCCATGGTTAATAGTTCTCTTTAAAATGACAAAAAAGGGAAAGTACTTTTCCCTTTTTTGTTTTCTGTACTAAATAGGGGTTTTACAGCATATCCAGCCCAAACTGGCAATGAGATAGTCAAGCGACCTTGAATGCACAATATTTTGTGCATATTGAATAAGTTATATTCCCCCATTCAAATTGCTATAGTGCCAGATTAAAGTAGAGCCATTGTGAATAGGGTTAATAGTGCATTCCGGCTTTCTTCATCCTCTAGCAGAGCCAATTTTTGCCAAAGGTACAGCCCATTCCATAATACAATTGCATTCTGGATTAGGCGTTGCTAGCCAGTTCCTCTTTACTGCTGTATTGAATCTCCTGATTGTTATCAAACAGGGTAGCTTTTGAAAATTTATTCGATAGCTTAATGCGATTTAATTATTTTTCAACAGCCTGTTGTAATTCCACGTCATCAATATACCGAAGAATAAACAGGCTTTTAATAATCTGTCCAAACTCCTTGATGAGTATAATGGGTGTTGTTTAGAGTATGATATATATCGTATTCTAGATTAATTTGTTGGCTTGCTAACGAGGAAAAAAATGAAAATAAGAGGCAAGAGGAAATGGCTAATGTCATTTGTTGGAATAGTGGTGGCTTTGACAGTACATGCTGCAACCCCTGCATCAAAAGCCTACCTTGATAGCAAGATGGCAGTAATTCAAGCGGAAATTGATGAAATAAATCTCAAGCTAGTTGGCAATTAATGGAGCCTAACTATATTAGTCAGTTATTAATTGAAATTGAATCTAATAAAAGGATTTTAGATGAAGAAAAGTATCTGTGTTTTGTTATCTCTGTCAGCATCAGTATCTTTAGCTGCTAAACCTGCATCAACGGCTGATGTGGATGCCGCTGCAGCTCGGCTTCAGACTCAAATCGACGCAATTAACAATGTTCTTCTGACTCAAGTAAACGCACTCAAGGCGCAAATGAACGCACTCAATACGATTCCAGCCGTAGCCCATCCCGTAGGGAGCTGCTTTGGTGGTGGCGTGGTCTATTATGCGAGTTCTGATGCGAATGCACCAGCAGGTCAACGAGGATTAATTGCCGCACCGACAGATGCACTAAGCTCATCAACTATGGCATGGCAAAGCGGAGGATCAACAACGGTAACACCAACGCCACAAAAAACCTATTTCACTGGCGAGGCAAACACTAATGCAATTTTATCAACAATCGGTATTTTTCCTGCAGCAAGTGCTGCCAATAGTTACACTTCTGATGGCGATACGTGTACTGAGTGTACAAGCTGGTATCTTCCCTCTCAGGATGAACTTGCCACATTGTATGCACAATCAACTTCGAGCATTGCTTTAGGGAATACAACATTTTGGTCGGCGTGTAGCGGCTCTACTCCCGCATCATCTAGTTATTGGAGTTCTACGCAAGGTACATTGAATTCGCAAGCATTTAGCGTAAACTTTTTAACGGGCATTGTGACAACCAGCACGAATAGTAGTAACTTTCGTGTTCGCGCTGTTCGAGCTTTTTAAAAAAACCAATGAAGTCCCGATTGTAAGAAACCACTCTTTAAACCAGAGAAAGATATTTCGTGCCATTTAAAAAAATGAATACTCTACACCTAAAAATCCAGCTTGCTGTGTTGGAATATGAGCAATAGGCGTGTTACCAGAACTATCTAAGTAAACGCCAGCATTGTTGTTGGAATAAATGCCTTGATAAAAAGCGTTGAATGAGACGTGTTCGGTAATGTTCACGCCAAGTCCCGCTTGAAACTCACCGGCGACTTTACTTAAAGCGTCTCCATAGGTTGATGTTCTATCTTCTAATTGTAATTGACGATATGCGATGCCGCCTTTGAGAATATAATAAAAAGGTTTATCGGGTCGTATTTGACCTTTAACAGTTAACAATAAATCGAGAAAGGGTTTTAATGTTGCCTGCGGAAGTAAATCCGTGGTTGAATCGATCACCTCCGAACTCGTGGCAAGACGCATTGTATTACCAGATTAGATGCCAACTTCGCCACCCAGCATCCACTGCTTATAGTGCTTTGCGTGAACGCCTAATGTAAAACGTCCTTGGGCAACATTGCCGTCATTTTTATACCCACCTGAAACGGTACCATAACCGCCATAGCCACCAACATAAAAAATTGGACGTGGTTTTACCATTACATCACCCATGGTTCCTGCAAATACAGGGCATGCAACTGATAATACAAGAAGGTTTGTTGCAATGATTCTTCGCATGTTTAGAAATCCTTATCTTTGACTATTAGCACTATAACACCAATACTATATTACTCGATGGTAACGTGAATCAGGGGAATGTGATCACATTCTATTTTAAAATACATTTGCTATACAATGCATGATTGTCGTTCAGTGAATAAATTACAATATTTTCAGTTAAGAGGACTGAGTTAGTTCGCTACTTGTTTCGGCTGGATATGCGGTAAAACCCCAAATATAGCGGTAGCACTAATGGTAGTTAAAGTAATCGTTGTTAATCATAAAATTTGTAAAACAAACGTTATCAGATAACCAATTAAGCAATTAAGCAATTTGCTGTTTCGTCGCTTGCGTCAAAACATAAAACTGGGACAAGGAACAAGCTGTTCCTCCGCAAGCAGGAATCGTTACCGGCTTATTATTATAACTTACTCTAATATAATAATTTTTATTGTTTTTAAACAAAGCAAAATCAACATGAGAGGCATAGGGCGGTATACTTTCCAAGGGAGCCCCTAAAGTGGCCATGACACTCATAATGGAGCTGTCATGCGCGGAGAGTAATACATATTTTAAAGAGGATTTTTTCTCCACAGCATTAACAAAATAATTGTTTGCCGCATTCAGAAACGAATGCCCCATGGGATAGCTAACCTGCCTCAACTTAAAATAGTTAACAACTGCCCATTTACCTAATTGGATAATTTCATTGGCATCAGCATTACTAATCCCCTTTGGCATGGGTACATGATGAATTCGACGAATGTATAAATTATCAGCCAAGGGAACAATTTGCTGATAATTTTTCAAGGATAAACCAGTTACACTCCTCCACTTTCTTAATTTCTCTTGTCTATAGCTGGTTTTTTCTTGCCAGGCTTTGCGGCTAATGAAATAAAGCTTGATTAAAGAAAAGATATTTTTACCCGGTGTAACAATTAACAAATTATCCTGACTTTTACTGATTGCATGCACAGGAATACTACCCCGTCTCATTTTTGAGGGATAAAGACCCAATAAAAAAGCATTGGCGCTCTCAATGGTGCGTTTGGTATCCGTTGAACGTACGTAAACTAGCCTTGGGTTATAATTAGCCGGTAACAAGTGATATTGCTTCACATATTTTGTGCGTGCAGCCCTGCCTGATTCTAGCTCCTGATACCATCCTCTTTGCGTCAACTCACCAACCCCCCGCTTCCAGTCATGCGGCGAGTTAGGAATTTCCTCCAAAGGAGTTCTATCGCCATGTCGAATAAGCTCAAGGGCAAATATAAGTTTTTCCTGAGCAAAAGCATTTGAAACAATGACGGCCAAGAAGATAAGAAAACAGTTTTTTATGAGCACTTTCATTTTGATGTTATGCCGGATTTTTGTTAGCGTATTATTCAACTTATTTATTATATATTAGTGAATGGGTATCAAGCTGTTCTATTACTCTAGTAAGAATCAGTATGAAACAAAAACTAATGAATTGTTTTTTACAGCTGCAGTAAAACCATAACCAACCTGGAGAGCTAAAAAATCCTAATAATTAACGGATAAATCCTCTGCCGTCATTTTCCATTTGCAAATTGATCAGCAAACTCTTTAACATTACCATGTATTCAGAAAAAATGAAATTATAAAACTACAGCGAGGCGATGACGGTAAGATGCGTCCGATATTTACTAAATTTGAAGCAAAACTCATCCGTGTTGAGGCGTTATTGCATGACTGTAAAGATGCATTAGACTTGGAGTTTTTTAAAAATCAACTGCTTAATCCCACAATCCATAATTACAATGAGCAATTACGTCTTTCAAACAAAACGGTTGAAGAACAGGAAGCATATAATCGAATCACTACAAAACTTAATTTGCTTAAAGCAAATTACCTGGAAAAGAAAAAATTGCTCACTGAAGAAGAGAATGGTACCTATCTGATAGGCAAAAATTTTATTCTTGGTCCCCAAGGTTTGGTCGATGAATTGCCTAAAGCAAAGATTGACCGAAATCCACCCTTGCCTCAAAAAGCAATTCAAGCGCTAGAAGAAAAGGATAAAGTTAGTTTATTAGAGTTTTTGTATCAGTTTTGCGAAGAAAAATTTGCAAGGAAAGAACCTCCGGGCTTTGTTTCTTTAAAAATGATTGATGCCTTGTGGGAGATGGGTACCAGGGGACATGAACTTGCAGATTTATTAAAAAAGGCCTTGCCAGATTATAATAAACCAGGCAATCAATTGTCTGAGGCACGGTATATTGCCCTTAAAAACACGACAGCTTTAATTTACCAAAAATTTTGGCATAGCGGTGATTCATCGATAGAGCGTTATGCCTTGGAGGGGTTTGATCGACAATATATAAGTGGGTTTAATGAGAAAAATTTTTCATTCACCAGGCCGAATCCTCTGCTATCAACAAAAAATATTTCTTCAAAAATCTCTGAAAATGAGTCACTACTTTTTAATAGACGAGGTCACCTGCGTAAAATAATCAGTGATGCTATTTTAGATCCAAAAGCGGAAGACTCCAGAATGACCCCGACAGTTTATGTGACCAACAAGGACGTTTGGGTGGATGAATCCAGTCAATCTCAAGAAATGCGGTGTTTTGGTACTCAGGGACGATTCTGGAAACGGTGGCAAAAATGCAAAGAAGAGAATGAAGTAGTTGCTGAAACAGAAAGCGGTGATGTCCCAACAGCCAGGATTCTCACCGAGCGCCACGGCCCAGGATGGTAACAATTGTCTCAGCTATAGAGAAGAGCTTGCACGCCTCATAATTCATTACATCAGCGCATTGAAATGAGGATGAATTTTTAGATAACATTACTAGGGTTCTCTTACCCCGCTTGCGAGCAAACGGGGCTATAAACCTGTGCAAATTATGAGTACTCACTCTCATTCCTGTTTACTTTATTTCCATGTTGCAGCCAAGCAGTAATGCCACCATCAAGGTTATAAATATCAAGTTCAGGGTTTTCATCCAAGAGTTTTTCACAAGCCTGTGCTCCACGCTTACCCAGAGCACAATGGACTACAAGGCGCTTACTCTCCAGCTCAGGCAATGTTCGGTATGAAATTTTTGCCAAAGGCAGGGAAATAGCACCTGGAATATTTTCCTTTTGATGCTCCTCTGGTTCACGCACATCAATCAATATTGCTTCCCCTCTATCTAGCCAGTCTTTTAGAGTTGCTGGATCTACGGTTTGTATGGGCATAGTGACCTCCTATCAGTTATTCCTAAAATAAAGTAGTTCTTTTATCCGCAGTTGGGTTATCAGTTGTAGTAGGAACAACCGTTACCACAGATTCGGGAACAACTTTAATATCACTTAATCTATCTTCAATAATACATTGAATATTCTCAGGTGTCGTTAGTGTCTTATCGGTATATGACATAAGTTTTTCTATATCAGCAGAACTGGTAATATCCCCAATTGCTTCCTCAAGTTGTCCCTGCGTCACTGAATGAGTAATTAATCTTTTCATTCGTGCAATTAATGTAGCCTTGTTTTCTTCAAGTAATAATGCGGTGCCTGGCTCTTCTATCGCAGCCTTTTCTTTAAGTGTCTTCCATTTCGTCGACATTTCTTCATTAACAACATCTGTTTTAGGGCGAAAACTTCCTATAAAATCAAGTTCAACTGCTTCTGTTTCCTTATGGGCAACTGCAATCTTTTTCTGAAGTGCCATAAAGCCCTCCGGAGGAATCTCAATTAGCTGTGCTTCATTAACGTTGACCTCCAATCCAAAGATTTCTTCTATTTTTCTAACCTGATCAGCTGTTCTTGCGGTAACACGAAGAGACAAACTACCGTCTTCATGCCATGTAGGGATAATAGAAACTCTTCTTTGTGGTCCAACACCATGATTCATTAAAGAGACAAGCATAGGGATGGTTTGCTGTTCATATGTAGGCCTAATCAACTGCTGTTCTCTTTTTTGATGATACTGTGCATCAGCTGCAAACATCAATTTCAGCATGTCTTCTTGCGGTACAGTACATGTCGAAAGCTCACCACTCTGTTTAATGAAATCAATTCCAAATAACTCTTTGAATTTAGCTGCGACCTCTGGTTTAGAAGTACTTAGGATATAATCACCATTTTCTTTTCTTGATAACTCAAAGGGTATCCTTTTATCTGACGGATCAAAACGCATCGTATTAAGAAAAACAGTGCCATCATGTGACATAACCGAAGTGGGAGAGAAAATTTTCTCTAACTTGTCGATTAAATCAATTTCATGGCTAGTCAGCAACACTCGCTGTTGAAACACCTCTATGATTCTTTCATTACTTTTAGCAGCCGTCGCTTCCATTTCACCAATAAAAGTCAGATATTGCTCGAGCTCGTCATAGGGCATCTTGTTTTTCAGCGCTTCATTAATTAAATCAATTTTAATTTCAGCGAAATAGGCAGCAAAAGGAGTCAGTTTTCCTGTACTGATTTTCACGATATAAGTATCGACCAGACCTTGTAATTTGCTTCCCTCCTCGCTCCCAGCCCTGATATCAGCCAAACGATTTAATAAATTTTTTGCAGAGGGTGTGCGCTCTTGTATACGGGTTAATTCCTGTCTTAAACCAGGATAGCTTTTTATCACTTCTTCACTGGGATTATCGCCAGTAATCATTTTTCTTAATAAATGGACACCTACCATACGGTCTGATAAAGGCGTATCGTAGAACACACTATAGTTTCGGTACATAAAATGACGAGCAATACCAATTTTGGAAGAGCCTCTAAAGATTGCAGGCATTTTGGCCGCTGTATCTTCAAATGAAAAATCATCTTTCAAGCTTGAGCATACGCCATTACCTTCATAGGGTTTACCATAGTCAAAACCATAAAAAGCACCTTCGGCAAACCCTTTGTTCTGGGCTTCTTTACCCATCCCATCTCTATCACCGATGGCAATTCCAAAAATTAAATTTTTACCTAAACCAGGAATATTTTTGGAACGTTTAATCAGTGCATCTCTATCCTCGACTAAAATACCATTATAATCCGGCTCATCGCCACCGTGGAGAAACTGCCTTAATTCCTGTAACCCGTTTTTCCAACCACAGGCTAATAAAGCATGAGCACCTTTTTTACCATTATTAACCCAAGCTATTTCCTGTTTTTGGTTTTGATCACTGAAGATACCCGCTAACCGTGTACCTACAAACTCTCTTATGGCTTCTTTATTCGCATCAATTCTCTTTTTCTGTCCTTCAGCATAATCAAGTTTATACATCCAGGCACTTAGCTTATTATTTTTAGCAACTGCCTCTTTGACTTCATTACAAAGCCATCGAACCCCTGGATCCATTACACTTTTGCTATGAGGGCCTGACACATGAACATTGATAAAAGTAGCAAAATCAAAACGATTTTTTTCCAGATCGCCGTTACTAAGCCTTACTCTTAATTCAGCAAGCCTACCTCTACCCTCGAGGCTGAGTTTTTCCAATGAAGGCAGATTTTCTTCCGCTAAAATTTTTTGTAACTCTTTAAAAAACGCCGCATTCAAATCAATCGCTCTAAAACCTGGTTCTACACCACCTGGTTTTTCTGCATAACAAAACTGTGTACTGCCAAACATACTGCCTAAACGCGTTAATTCTTTGTCTGTGCGTAGTTGTGGTTGACTTAAATCTCTTCGGACAACCTGGTCGACTGATTTACTAACGGTAGTAGAGACACTTAATCTCTCTGAACCAACCACAGGGGTACTTTTTGAGGTTTCAGTTACTCCGATCTCAGTTTTTATCACTGGCGGCAATAAGCTCTCTTCATCAACGTGTTCAGGCTTCACATCCAACTGAGACTTAAAGATACGCATCATTAAACCGTCTTTTTTGATGCGGTAGTTTTGCTCTTTACCTAGCTCAACACCAAAATTTTTCTCACAAAATGTTTTAAGATATTTACCTAATTTACTACCTGCTCCACCTGATGATTTTAGAATCTGAGCATATTCATCAGCGTAGACATTCAACAGAGCAATAATTTTTGCATCAGGAGATAAATCTTTAGCTTCAACGACTGCTTTTATATTTTTATTAAGACGCTCTATACTAGCAGTGCGTTCTGTTTCTATTTTTCCTCCCATCTGTTTGAGAATTGCCTGGTATTCTTTTTCAAAATGGTTGGTGGTTATAACTGGTTTGGTTTTATTACCGCCAGCTAATAACAAGTCCATATAGTGCTTGGTAAACTCTTTATCAACCTCATATTTTTTACCACTCTTGGAAGATCCTACAACCTCATCATCGAGTTCCATTGCCACAAAATAGTCTGGATCAATTTCCAAATCGCTTAATAACAATTGATAAGCCGCGTTTCTTAGAGCATAAGATTCTATTTCAGACCCTGTAAATTGAATCCACGCGGGACCCGCAGTCACACCACCATGAGTTGGAAAACCAGGTGCAGTTAATAACCCCCTCAATGCGCGATAACCACAACTCCAACTATCTCTTTGCAAATTATCTGACGCTGGAGTAACTGTTTTGGTTGTAGCACCCGGGAAGGCGCTATAAAGCCCATGTGTATAATTGATTGCATCAGTTAAAATACCTTGTTCAGTCCCACTCAACGCCATCGAATCCTGATAAGCGATAGTCACTGAATTGGTCGTTGGATCAACAGTCACCATTGCATAAGTCCAATGAGAGCCCTGGCTACGCAACGAATCGGTACTGCCTCGATTTATAAGCAATGGAATCGTATAGGGTACTGTTGCATTGGCATGTTTCGCTCTCTCAAAATGCAAAATCATCCCGATATCTTCCGCAGTTAATCGGGTAATATGCACTCTATCTTTGACACCCATCTTAATTAACAGGCGCTCTAAATCAACTTCACCTAGCCATTCAGTTGGACCTAAATCACCATTAAGCAATTTTTCAGCAACCCCTAAATTGCTACTTTGGGCATGCAAGTCTCTTAAAGAACGAGATTCAAGCCGTTGGTTAAGTTCAAGCCCAACTAAAATGGCAGCTTTCTCATTGAATGAAGTCGCCACTGGTGGGGCAACACCAGTGAAGACTACGAGTTCGTCTAATAAACGTGCTAATTCGTTAAATTGTACTTCATGAGTTTTGCGAGTTTCTAAATTGTCACTACCGATTGCAATAATATTTAAATTGTCATTGTTCAGATTATAGAAAAAGTCAATGGCGTCGGCTAAATGGCCATAATTATCCATATTATCCAGCCAGCGCGGGTTAAAGCCCTGCTTGTATTTCCCCCTCAAATATTGTTCAATAATGAGACGTTTTTTTGTTTCATCAAGTGCTTTAGTTACTTCGCTTGCAGGTATCATTTCATCTTCCTTATAAAGATTCAGATCTGGATGCGAAGCAAATGTAGATGGCCTAGCATCCAACTAGATCTACAGATTTATTCTTCTACCTTAATCCCTTAAGGCTAAGCAAATATTAAACAGATTGTTAAAGTATTGAAAAGATATAATGCATTAAAATAAAACAATAAGATTATTTATCTTCTTCAATAGGTTAATTAGAGTATAGTATTTCGATACAAATAATGCTCAACCAGATTATTTTTTGTGACTTTTTGTGATTTTTAATGCATGATTTACGGGCAAATGATATAATGCTTTCCCTGTATTCACCGTCACAGAAATAAATAAGGCGAAGGCTTCTATGGGCGATAGGGAAACTGATAGTGAGCAAACCTTTGTTCTCTTTCCAGTTAAGCTGAAAAACGGAAAAATTGTTTATTATGCCAGCGATTACTCTGAACCATTAGGTGGATCGGTCTATAAAGGTTATCAATGCACATTACGCTCTCCGCAAACCGAATTAAAACCTTGCCGAGTAAAGAAAGAAGACATTACTCTTGATAAAACCCAGGCAGTTGCCCTGAAATTTTATGAAGCAGGAAAGCATCCATCCCCCTACCAATTTTACGATTCAGAAATAGCTACTCTGAAATTAGCAGGTAAAGACGTCCTCATCATGGAATATATTGATGGATTTCATATCCATCCAGAGGGAGAAAAGAATCCACAGTTGAGGGAGTTAAATTTTATCCAGGTTGTAGATGTGGCCTGGCAACTCATTCAGGGATTAAATAGCAGGCATTATAACAATACCTTCGGCCCCTCGGTTGTACATGGTGATATCAAGGGCAGTAATGTGAAGATAAGAATCAAGAAAACTCTTAACGGCAACATCTACCAAGTTGATGTCTGCTATCTTGATGATGATTATGCGAAACCTATCGTTAGTAATCCACAATGCCCACAAGGAACTCTTGAGCATTTTGCAATCGAACTTCTAGATGGCTACTATTCAGAAAGCAGCGATTTTTTTGCCCTGTCCCCTCTCTTATTAACTCTTTTTGGTGCTAACAACCCCCTGCAAAGGATTCTTAATTTCAGGAATACCCACCCCGGCATGGCCGGGGTTGACTTAGTAAAGCAATACCTTGAGCTTGGTTTCAGCAACGATGGTTTATTTGAGCACTTTGAAAAAAAACCCGAAGCATTTATTTGCGAATTAGTAAAAAATTTCATCATGAAAATGGCAGCAAAATATAAGCAAGACCGGCCTAATCCAGAGGCAATATTGGAATTTTTTACAGCGCTTAGACAATTTTGCCTAATTGATGAGGCTAATGTAGATAGGGATTTTAATGTTTTGCGCTTAAGAATAGCCGCCCAGGATAAAACGTGGCTTACAGAAAAAAAATATCCAACTTTATTGCTGAGTTTGGAAAACCACTTTCAAGATCGGCTCATTGCTTTAATGGACCCAGAACAACGGGTCAATTTGCATAATCTTTTGTTAAACATCGAGGGAACACTCATACTAAGAGATAAACTCAGAAAAATGGTTGCTGTTGATCTGGCAGAACTCAGTAAATCAATTAAACCACCCTCCAGGCTGAGCTCTTTGTTCTCGTCACCCGTAACTCAGAAAGATTTAGATTGGCTACTACGCTGTTATGAACAGAATGATCGTGTTGAATTTGACTCGCCAACCAACAAAGCAATGAGAAAAAAACTTAAAGACTGTAGCGAAAAACATCTGGCATCTTTAATTTCGGTTATCACAGCAGGGTTTTCCAGCTCAACGGAATTAATTAAATCCCCACAAATACCATCTATGGCTTAAAATTAAAAATGGAGTTAACGGATTTTCTTGCGAGGTATTTATGCCATTTGAACTTTTAAATCAATGGCTCAATGAGGAAAAGGAAGCCGGCGCACCTAATCCCAAACAAGCTGTACTATCAACTGCAACTTTGCAAGCTATACCTCATAGCCGTGTAGTAGCAATACGTGAAATCTCAACGGACTCTTTATTATTTTTCACTCAGAAAGGAACAAGAAAAGTAACTGAATTGGAAAATAATCCGCGAGCCTCACTACTATTTTGGTTTGAATTGAAACAGAGGCAAGTTACTCTTGAGGGATTCGTTGAGCGCTTATCAAAAGTCGAAAATGAACACTATTGGCACAGCTACCCACAAACAGCTCAAATCCGATTTGCTGCTTATGCACCAACCTCTACACAGCCTATAGCCTCCAAAGAAATGATCGAAAGCAAAAAACGGCAACTTAAACTGGAATACGGCAGAAAATTATTGCCATTTAACCCCTTCTACTGTGGTTTTCGCCTTAAACCGACCAAATTTGTTTTTTACGCATTGCGCTCGGATGAGTTATCCGATGTCACTGAATATACCTGGCTTGATAATCAATGGCATAGCCAAATCTTATCTCCTTAAGCGAAGTGGGTAGACAGAAATGTCTATATCACCTACCTTATGTTTTTATTATTGGATAGATAATTTATCATTGAGATGAAATGGGGAGAATGAGTACCATGCAGAATTTACACGGCAAAATTATCCTAATTACCGGAGCTTCCAGCGGGATTGGTGAAGCCTGTGCTCGCCTTTTTGCCGCTAACGGTGCAAAACTAATCTTGGCTGCTCGTAGAAAAGAACGAATTGATAATCTTGCAGCTGAGCTCTATTCCATGCATGGCACAGACTGTTTACCATTAGCCCTTGATGTCAGGAATAAATCAGAAGTAGAACTAAGCCTGGGGACTCTACCAGCAAGTTGGCAATCGATTGATATATTAATTAACAATGCAGGGCTTGCACTATCAAGCGACCCCATCCAAGTTGGCTCAGTTGATAATTGGGATGTCATGATCGATACAAATCTCAAAGGTTTACTTTATGTAAGCCGTAGTATTTTACCTGGCATGTTAGTGCGGAATCACGGACATATTGTTAATATTGGCTCCATTGCAGGCCAAGAATGTTACCCTGCCGGTAACGTGTATTGTGCTACCAAGCAAGCCGTTAGAGCCATTACAAAATCGATGCGTCTTGATTTATTGGGAACACCGATCAGAGTCACTGAATTAGCCCCCGGTGCCGTTGAGACAGAATTCAGTGAAGTTCGTTGGGGTGATAAAAATAAAGCTCAATCATTTTACAAGGAATTTTCACCATTATTGGCACAAGACATTGCTGATGCGGCTTACTACTGTTTAACCAGACCAGCCCATGTTGATATTGCAGAAATGACGATTATGCCGACAGTACAGGCCTCAGCAAATCACATTTATAAAGAGAAATTAAAATAATAACGTAACCTAATTTGGCCAAGGAAGGCTATCAATGTTAAAAATACCATTAAAACGTTTACTGCCTTTGCTTATATTACTTCTATTATTGTTTTTATTCTTCTATTTTCGGTTAGGGCAATACTTAAGCTTTGATTCATTAAAAGAACATCGAACGCAACTCATTACCTGGACTAAAACACATTATTTGGCTACCGTTTTAGCCTTTATGGGAACCTATATTCTGACTGTGGCAATCGCTGTACCAGGCGCACTTTTTTTAACTCTGACAAGCGGTTTTTTATTCGGTATTTTTTGGGGAACCCTCTATGTCATTATCAGTGCCACTATTGGAGCGACACTGTTATTTCTTGCAGTGCATAGTGCACTTGGAGAATGGCTTAGCCAAAAAACCACACAATGGATAACAAAAATGAAAAAAGGATTTCATGAAAATGCTTTTTCTTATTTAATAATCCTAAGACTCATACCCGTCTTCCCTTTCTGGGCAATTAATATTGTTTCGGGACTTTTAAAAGTAAAACCAAAAACATTTATTCTTGCTACCTTTATTGGCATTATTCCTGGTGCTTTCATTTATGCCATGATTGGCAATAGCTTGGGCTTGATATTTGATAGAAATGAAAAACCCGATTTGCATATTGTTTTTTCTCCGGAAATTTTGTTACCTTTAATCGCCCTGGCTTTACTATTATTTTTACCCATTATTTACCACCAGCTAAAGGAAAAGCATAGAAGGAAAAAAAGAAACACGTCATTGTGATTTGGCTATTATCATTGTGGGTGCTGGTGGTTTAAGTTTGGCTGCAGGCGCAGCACAACCAGGTGTAAAGGCCGCGTTCGTTAAACACAACACAGAGGTTCTTTACCAATTTTGTCATAACTGGTTGTAATGGCGAGCGAATTCAAAAGACTGCGCCGTACACACCACCCTGTAGCAATACGCCGTAATACGGTGTAAAAAGACTTATTGTTAAGATCATCAGGGATGATGCTATGTTAGAACAATCAATTCGTCCGCTCTATCAAAGTTTATTAGTAGAACCCGCTGTGCGATGGATTGGCCACCGCATTGATCCATTCGCTATTACAGTGCTTGCGGGCATACTGGGATTGCTTTTTATTCCAGCCCTACTTTTAAACTATCCTTTAGCTGCAATTGCCTTATTATTAGCTTCCGCTACTGTGATACCTTGGACGGGACACTAGCTCGTTTTCAAAAGAACACCACGGCCTTAGGCACTGTTCTTGATATTGTAATGGACCGTTTTGTTGAGTTCAGTACTCTCTTGGGATTGTATCTACTCGCTCCCAATACTCGTGCACTCGCCACGATTTTTATGCTGGGCAGTATTTTATTTTGTATCACCAGTTTTTTGGTTGTAGGCATTTTTACACCAAATAATTCGGACAAAAGTTTTCACTACAGTCCTGGTTTAATGGAGCGTGCCGAAGCATTCTCTTTTTTCATCGTAATGGTTCTTATCCCTCATTATTTTAATTTATTGGCATGGATTTTTAGTTTTCTAGTCTGTTTGACGGCAGGCATTCGGCTCAAACAATTCGCTCAAGGACAAAAAAATTAAATTTAATTGTAAATATTCCGCAAAATTCAGAATTGCAAAAAAAAATAGAACACAAAGTCACTTTATAATTCACGCACAAAATTAAAAGAGCGTCATTATGAAAGTTAGTAACTCCAAAGAAACACAGAAAGATTCACGCACTCGTGCCATCGAAAACAATCCCTGTAATATGTGCCGTGCATTTGGCCTCCCAATATGCCGCGGTCACGGTGGCGGTGGCGGAGATGGGGGTAGCGCAGGAGAAACTCAGGATAATACGCAATCTATGTCAGGATCTCCGTGGCCTGTTTCGAAACCAGTGACCGAGAATGAAAAACTCATCCAGTTTCTTCTTGAAAGTGGCATGTGGGCATTAGCCGAAGAGGCAGACTTAGAGCTTGAATTCTCTAATCTCGATGCCTTATTAACTATTAAACTGGATATGGAGAATGGTGAGCTCTTGTTTGAGGGTAAGCGTGATTTGCCTCCAGGAACTTTAGATGAATTGTTTGATGCAGTAGAACAGGAATTAGCCCTTTTTAGTCAAGAGTTAATAGATAGAAAATTAATTAATGAACCAATAAATGCTGTACGTGACCGGGAAAAAAACACATTATCTATAAAAATTCCCAGCCCGCAATATTATGATATTTTTATTCAGCGTTTATTGAGTAAAAATATACTGCCTAACCTGCCAGTTCCTGCGCTAGAGGAAAAAGAAGACTTGCAGCAAACCGCAACTAAACATTCTCCGGAAGAGCTAGCGAGCATAACAAGAACTACACCTACACCTCTGGATTTGTTTGATATTAGCCGTGGTCCAAGGCCTAAAATTGAAGCATAGCATCGATAACAAATTAACTGAAAATCAGGGCGAGGGATTGCCCATTCTTCTCTAACCCCCCTTGCTATTTCATACTGAAAAAGACGTGCTGTTGCTGCAGCACATTGTAATCTTCTCTCCAGAATACAACTCTGTTTTTCTTTATTGCTGGCCAATAATCACATAACCAATCCGTCAAGGTCACTGAATAAATTGTTGCTAACTAATTTCCTCAAGAAATCGCTAATTAACTTCCCTCTATGAGCTATAATTTTTTAACCCATGTTTGAACGCTTTGCTGCAGGAATCAATTTATGGGGGCTACAAGCGCGGAAAAAATTAGGATTTTTTTATGTGGGGATGTCATGACTGGCAGAGGAATTGATCAAATCCTCGCTCATCCAACCAACCCGAGAATTTATGAGTCTTATCTCACTGATGCCAGAGATTATGTACGACTTGCTGAATCAGTGAACGGCTCAATACCTTATCCTGTCAATGACAATTATTTATGGGGCGATGCTCTAAAAGAATGGCAGCTTCACCAGCCCCAGCTAAAGCTTATTAATCTCGAAACCAGTGTTACAAGCCATGATATCCCTTGGCCCCACAAAGGGATAAATTATCGTATGAACCCAGACAATATAACTGCATTAACCGCGGCAAATATTAATGCCTGCACACTTGCCAACAATCATATCCTGGATTGGAATGTGGAAGGTCTAAGGGAAACCCTTTCAGTTCTGCAAAAAAATCATATTGCTTATGCTGGCGCTGGCGAAAACATGGTAGAGGCACAGAAACCTGCTATTCTTCCCATTTCTAAAAAACGTATTTTGGTATTCTCTATGGGGCTTCGCTCAAGTGGCATTCCTTCTGAATGGCAAGCCACTCAAAATCAGCCAGGAGTTTGGTTACTTGATGATTTAAACACTAACTCACTCAAGCAGGTTCAGGAAAAAATTGCCAGCTATAAAAAAACTGGGGATCTCTGTATCGTCAGTATCCATTGGGGTAGAAATTGGGGCTATCATATCCCCTTCGCTCACCAACTGTTTGCTCATGAACTCGTGGATCAAGCGGGAGTTTGTTTAATTCACGGTCATTCATCTCATCACCCGATTGGTTTCGAAATTTATAAGAATTGCCCCATATTTTATGGCTGTGGTGATTTTATTAATGATTATGAAGGGATTGACGGCCATGAAGAATTTAAGACTTATTTGTCTTTAATGTATTTTCTAGAATTTGATGCACAGAGTTTAGAGTTTTTACGTCTCGAAATAGTACCCTTGTCGCTAAAAAATTTTCAGCTCCACTCTTCCCGCTTTGAAGATTGCCAATGGTTAGCCCATACCTTAGAGCAAAAATCCTTTTTTTCCGCAAATAAACTCCTGTTGAATGACCATGGGCATATTGTTGTGGAGTTAAACTCGGCTTTTTAATCGATATAGATATAAGGTTGCTGCTTTTTATCAAGCCAATGAAGAAGTGTTGATAAATGCCGTTTATCTATTGCTACACAACCATGAGTGCCTTTGTTAGAAGAGGCTAATAAGTGCATAAAAATAGCACTTCCAGCGCCAGGAATAACAGGATCCGTATTGTAATTAATTACCAAACCCATTTTATATTCATCAATCAACATTGGCTCGTAACTTTTGGCATCCGTTTTACCATTAACCCAGGTGTTATAACTTTTAGAGTTTACATCATCGACAAATTTATCCTCTGCAGTAATGTATTTATAATCCATTTCAAGTGCTAACGGTTGTGAACCAAATGCTGGTCCTAAAGAATAGAAACCAGCTGGGGTTTTCATATCCCCTTCCTTCTTTTCCCCTAAAGAGGCTACACCAGCTTTACCGATCACTACAGGAAACGGGGGCATTGTATCCTGCCACACTTTTCCTTCTCGCTGACAGGTACTCATTTCTGCTTTAAAACCATCCGTTGATTTGACAATAACTAATTGTGACGTGGATAAGGGTAAATCTTGCTGCTTCATGGTACTCACAAGTTTCTGGCAATTGTCACTTGCATTTTGCTTTGATTTCTCAATCATCAAAATAGCGAATGCAAGAGCCAAAAAAGCAATGATTAATTTATATCTCATAGTATGGGATCTTCCACATTCATAGCAGGAGGGGTATCAATAAAGCGCTTTTTAAACATCTGTGGTGAAAGTGCCTTAGTATCCAAGGCATCAAGATAAACCAATTTAAAAAATCCTTTGTTTGCTGGTGAATTAATCTCTGGATTTTCAGGGTAATATTTAAGCAACGGTAAAAAAACTGCCTGACCAATCATATAGCGCTTATCCCCATTAGCAGGAGAAAGCCCCCAGACATTTTGATAGGTGATTGCTTCCAC
The DNA here is from genome assembly GCF_048553315.1 of Legionella sp. ST3F1. Taxonomy (NCBI): domain Bacteria; kingdom Pseudomonadati; phylum Pseudomonadota; class Gammaproteobacteria; order Legionellales; family Legionellaceae; genus Legionella; species Legionella sp. ST3F1. The sequence continues at coordinate 18,434 of NZ_JBLZIO010000025.1, forward strand.
CTCTTGATTTATTTTCTTTTTGCCCACATACAACATAACATGACCATTAATATAAATAATAGTCATAAGCGGATGCCCCTTTTGCTGCAACAAATTAAGACGTGTCTCCAGTTTATTGTTTGACAAATCCACAGTTGAACTCAACTTTGCCTGTTGCGCTGTGTTTCTAGGCAACCAAATACCAAAGGGGGTAAACAAACTTTTCATTTCCTGAGAGCAGTCATTAAAAAAGAAAGCACCACCCCATCCGTATGGACGATTCTGTAATTGTTTGATGAGCTTGGCCATATTTTTTTTCGATGCGGCCAACGGCATTACACTTGCAGCGTTTTTACTCACACTACCCATTGTCACCACTGCTTGCTGATGTGCATTTTTTACTGGAATTAAGATGGAAATTGTCTCTTCATTACGCTGGGCAAGAGGGAATACAGCACCAATGTAACCTGTAAACTGAAAATGTTGCTGCTTATCAACTACCGTTGCGCCTGTTTCAGTTATAGCCACAAGGCCCTTCTGGGCAGCAGCTTGCCATTGACCAATGAATCCACTTGATGCATAGGCTATATCGCTGCTTTTAACCCAGGCAAAATAGGCATCTGGAGTTAATACTAACGACCAGGCCTTATCTTGTGAAACAGCAAAAACATAAAGCGGTGTTCCCGCCCAAATGACAGACTCTTGTAAGTTATCAAAAGGAAAACCTTGTCCGGGCAGACTGAAATGAAAAAAATCGGGGGCCATGTCTGGTAAGGCGCGCGCATAAGTATTATTAACGGAAATCGCTTTGTTCTTTTCTTGATATTCAACATTATCCAGCGCATAAACATCCATATTCTGCTTAATTTGATTTAACCAACTCTCATCATGTTCTTTAAAATTCTCGGCATAATGACGATCAGCCCCAGTCTTATTTTGATTATCAAAATCGTCTAAAATTTGGAGTTCAATCTTTTTCACCACAGGTAAAATGGATTTCACCATTTGCTCGCTCCATGGTGAGAGCGCTTGCGCGTCAGTTGCGTAGTAATGTTTATAGAGTTGTTGTAACTGAGCAGCTTGATAGTCAGGCTTTAATAACGAGACTTCATAATCTGCGCTATCTGAAGGTAGGTAATCATTAGTATTTTGCGTATAGGCCTTGATTGAAAAATCATAAATAGGCACCTCTACTGCATAAGATAGCGAAAAAAACAGCATGAGAAAAAAAGTGATAAGTCGTTTACTTAACTGCTCGCCATTCAATCGACCACTCAACATCTGAACCAACCCACAGAAATAAAATTCTGTGAATTATATCACAAAAAAAACCTCTTTATTCGCAATTAGATTAAATTTCAACCAAATCAGGGCGGGCACTTACGGAGTACTTCAGTTTTTGAAAACCAGACAAAAAGAACAGTCCTCATTGCGAACAAAGTGAGGAAATCCAGTTCAAATCTTATGCAATATCATCTAGATTGCTCACCAAGGCTCGCAATGATTAAAGACACCTACTACCCTGTAAACGATTATAAAATAAGTCGCTCTTAACCAAACGCAGTTATTGGTGTTGTTGCTGCTAACATTGGTTTAGAGAGTGGTTGTGGATAGTGAGAAGAGACCGTTAATTTGGGCATGTAAAAAAATGCTACTTCACCGTATTTTGTTGGAGAAACCAGTTTTGGCTCTTTATTAGGTTGCTTCTCGCTCCCCAGTTTGTTTGCATAATCAGGAATTACTTGTGATTCCTTAATTTTGTTTAAAACGTGCGCAGGAACAGTAATAAGCCATTGTAATAAAAAATTAAACGAGAGACTTGAGCTTACTTGTTGTTGCTTCTCGCCGCCCATCTCTTTTTCCAGTTTCTTGTTTTTAGTTTGTTGTCTATGATCAACAATTAAAGCATGCACCGAAGCAAACGTTAACGCAGTCATGCCTAAAATAGCCCGCTCAATAGGCTGAAAAGTCTGCAATTTTATAGGGGATAAAAAGAGTACCGTACTTATCGTAAGCATCACATATTTATAAGCAGCCAAACCATTTTTTAAACCTTTTAGGAGAGGTGGTAATACTAATGCATTTTCTTCTTTTAGCTTATCAGTCAATTGCTGATGTAAGGCGCTAAGGCGTTCGATTTTTTGTATTATTCTATCATTGAGTTCCAGCTCGCCATCAGCAAGTTGTTTACCTAAATAAGTCATTTCCTTTTGATATAAAGCTAATTCAACATGAATTTGTGCCCTGTTCAACTGGCGCTGTGAATTGATTTCATCATAAACTCGCATTACCAAATTACCCAGCAAATAAAATCCACAAAAAACCGTAATGACTGTTAGCATATTAGGCGTTAAAACACAAAGTCCAAGCGCTCCAATATAGGGATTGAGACCATCAACTAGACCCATGGCTGCTGCAGACAATAAAGCATGGTTTCTTAACTGTTGCGATTGTCCTTTTATGTATTGACGCAACGCTTTGATTTCCTCTGGATTCGCGTCATCTATCGCTTCAACGATAGAAAGCAGCATTTCATTATCTGCCAATAGCGCTCTGCGTTGTTCAGCAACACGACGATAAAAAACACGATTCAGTATTGATAAACCACCTAACAACACTCCCGCAGGAACAATAAGAGGGCGTAAATCCTCAATCTCAAGCAGACTCATTAAAGTAAACGTGCCGCTTACAGCACGATAAGCATTTCTTAGCGCCTTGAGGGAGTCGCGGGTATAAGGCCAGGTCACTGCAATGTACCGCTTAAAAAGATTTTTGTCTTTGTCACTGAAATGATTGGCCAAGAGTGAGAAAGCAACAAGACCAATACCGCTTGACGTTGCAGTAGCCATACCACCCGGTGTTTTCATCCATGCCTGCATAGATTTGGTAGCTAAATCACCATTTGCAAGAAACACATCGAAGTAATATTTGATCATGCTACCGGATAGTTTGCCGCTATCGATAGCCAAATACAGCGAAAATAAATGAAATTTTTTGGCTAAAAATCGTCCCTTCTCATCCACTTTGCGGGTAAGTTGAAAAATATAACCTGATTCATGAGATTTATTAGGGACAGTTGATGTCATATAGGCCAAAAGCAATACGTAGTTAAAAATTGCCATAATTGTACTAATTTGCCCAATAAATGACAATTAAATTCTCATACTGTAATTAATAAAAACAAAATAATGCTTTCTTTTTCATTACTTCCTTAAGCCACCAGAATTAATTTAATTCGCAAAACTTCATTATTAATTAATAGATTAGTCCCCTATTGGCGCTGTCCAATACGGGACTTAAGGATAAAATGAAGGAGAAATCATAAGCATTAAATTTACTGCACTTTCTCCAAGTACCAATTACTCGAACCAATCCCATGATCTTGCACTTGCTCTTCAAGAGACAATAAATGCTTCTCAAAAATAGAAAACGCCTGTTGGAAATAACTCAATGTTTTATAACCGTTTTCAAAAAAAACTGCGACGTTTTTTTGCAAAATTTCTTGTGGCTGACGCAAATCATTTAATTCTTCCGGTCTTAAATAGGAAAAATTTTGCAGCGTTCTAAAATTTAGAGTGATTAACTCTTGTATAGGCCTCTGGATATGGTCAGGTACATTTTTAAGATAGGTTTGTTCTAACATGATACCCTCCTTTTATGCTGCAGCGCACAATAAAAGCATAGCCTATTCACATTGATTGTCAATAAATGCACAAGGAGGGGAACACTATAAACCATGGATAATAAGGTTATGTTCCTTTTATGGTCTGCTGTTGTACCTGCCTAATTTGCTGTTGCAATGAAGCTTGTATTTTTTGCATTTGAGCCTGGGTTTGAGCATTCACCTTTTGGATTTGCTCCTGTAATTGGGCCTGCATTTGCTTCATCTGCACTTGTAGCTGTCCATTCAGTTTATCAATTTGCTGTTGTTGCTGGGCTTGAATCTGTTTCAATTGACCTTGTATCTGGGTATTTAATTGCTGGATTTGTTGTGCTGAAGAATCAACGCTGGCTGCATAAGTCGATAGCGGTAACGCCGTTGAAAACATTAAGGAAAAAATCAATTTGCTCTTTTTTTTCATCGTCAACTCCTGTGGTAAAATAGATGTCCTCGTCAATTACTTTAACGAATCTGATTTTGAATGCAACACTAATTTTGTAGCATTCTCGGTTAAAAACAACACCAGTAAAAAGTTTTTTATTTCATGCATTGATCTATTGACCTTAACGTTACGTCAGCCCTTATCGTGTGTTTTGTCAAATAGAGGAGACAAAAATGCCTTATACGGTAAAAAAATTAGCTAAGTTATCCAATGTTAGCCCACGTACTCTTCGTTTTTATGATGAGATTGGTTTATTAAAACCAGCTTATTACGGTGATAATAATTATCGTTATTATGAAGAAGAGCAGCTTTTGATACTGCAACAAATTTTGTTTTTCCGTGAACTTGGTTTTCCTCTAAATGATATACAGAGGATAGTTTGTAGTCATGACTTCGACAAAATTGATGCCTTGAATACTCACAAAACAATCCTCTTAAGAAGTCTTGCCAGGACAGAAACACTGATCAAGACAATTGACAAAACCATCTCCCATCTAAGAGGAAAATTAATCATGAAAGAGATTGAAATGTACGAAGGCTTTAATGCAGAAAAACAGCAGGAATATGAAAATTACCTGCTTAATAGCGGTACGCTAAGCCAACAAGAAATTGATGAGAGTTGGCAAAATGTACGTCATTGGAAAAAAGGTCATTGGCAACAACATCAAGAGGAAGGTGAGAAAATCAATCGAGAGCTGGCTAACGCAATGAATAACCATCTTAAACCCGAGGATAAAGAAGTACTGGCCTTGATTCAACGACATTATAACTGGGTAAAAAATTTTTGGACACCTACCCGATTAAGTTACGATGGTCTAGGGCAAATGTATCTCAATCATCCTGATTTCAGAAATTTTTATAACGCCTACCATCCTGATCTAGTGGAGTTTTTAGTAGCCGCTATGAAAATTTATGCCAAGGCTAATCTAACTTAAATCACTCTCCAGGCCAATTTTATTAATTGGCCTATTCTACATAAGCCGATTTGTTCTAATAATGTGTTCGGTAAACAGGCTACGTAAATAAAACCCTCTGGGTAAGGTTAAAATTTTATTTCCCTCATTATCAAACCCATAGCATAAGGATTTAGCATTAGCAGCCTTGGGTCGAACCTGCAAATACTGGCCAATTCGGCCATTAATTTCATCCAATTGGCCAGTGCTAATCATAAGGCTAAGTTCACGCCAATCATTTGCCAGAATTGCTTCTTCCGCCTGATTGGGAGACCATAAAAACCCCCGCCCTATTCGCCGTTGTTCAAAAGGAATAGTTTTATCGCCTTCAATCGGCAACCACAGGACCCGCTTTAATTTTGCATAGCATTGTGAAGACAGCCAATCTTGCTGGTGGAGGGTTAACAAGGGAATACTGGTGACAAACGTCGACTCAGCCGGCTTACCTTGTGCATTGAGTGGTACGGTTTTTAATTCAATACCAAGTTGCGTAAAATCAGGTACAGGCTTCGTACCTGCAGTTGTTCCAAGTGCTAGTTCGATTGCAAGCCCCGCCCAACCTTTGCGCTTGTTTTGCTCACGTGGGATACTAATCTGCAAGAGGTTTGCCAGTTGCGCAAAACTCAAGCCTTCAATTAATTGACATCGCGCGAGGAGTTCTGCTTCATCCTTCACTGGACGCTTTGACAACAGAGGGTTCATTTTGACCTTCTTTTAGTTCGATGCTAATCGGCGGAATAGGAGGTTTGACCCCGGCCGCTTTAAATTGGGCTGTAATAGCAAATAGGACCTTGGAACGGATCTCAAACCGTGTATGTAGTTGCACATTAATAAAATAACGCACTTCAAATTCAATAAGTGCATCATCAATTTGCTTCAAAAACACCTGTGGCGGAGGCTCATCAACTATTTCAGGAATAATTGCCAAAACATCTAAAATCAGTTGCTGGATCATTGCTGGATCATCTGCTCGACTAACTTTGATAGGAATTACAGTACGGACAATGCTGTCTTGATGTGTCCAATTGGTAAATGGCTTATTGAAAGTCTCGGCATTAGGAATCAGCACTTCCATATTATCCCAGGAAGATACTCGCATCGAACGAATACCAATATGAGCCACCCGTCCTTCATAGGTTCCTAAAGTAATTAAATCACCTTCACGCACAGGACGCTCGATGAGCAACATTAATCCACCAACCACATTGGACGCAAAATCGCGTAGACCGAATCCCATACCTACAGCAAGGCCCCCAATGACCATCGACATACCACTAAAATCCAGTCCCAAAACGCGCAAAGTAATGAAACCACCAATCAAAATCACTGCGTATTGCGTAAAGACCGATAAGCTATTACGAATGCCCGCATCTCTTGCATCCCGGTAAAGCCAACGGTAACAAAATTCCCGTGTCCATTTAGCAGCCCAAACAAATACAGATGATAAAATGAGAAACTCAACAATACTGGTGATTGTAATATATATTCCCGACAAGTTGACGAGTGGATATTTGCTAAGTCCCTCTACCCCAGCCATGACAGCTGGATCTGAATACCAACCAAATAACTGAAATAAAACAAGCACGCTAAAGATGAATAATAAAACACGTAATATTTTATCCAAAGGTTTTAGTAAAACTTCAATCCAAAGCCATCCATTACTTAAAGAAGAAATCATCCACTCGGATATCAAATCCAAGACATCCACAATGAGTCCTCTACTCACGACATAGGCAGTAATTACTAATAAAATTTGCACCTGATAACGACTCATTATCCAAGCCAAATTGATGTATCCCACTAACCCTATAATTGCCGTAGTGAAAACAGTTAAGGGGATTAAAACCACCAGCAACATAACAGCGTTACGGAAATATCTTTTTTTGGTTTTCAAGAGTGGGTGCAGTAAATGAGTAATCACTTCCCTGCTCTTCCAACTCACTAGTGAAACAGCAAGTAAGAACAGCATAAATAAACGATTAAAGATATCTTGTAACATCGATGAGAGAGGAAGCAGATGACTAATTACCATCAGGGCACTAGTCCACCCTCCGGCTAATAAAAGCCACTTAATACGGTAATACAAGCGGACATCTGTACCCGAAGAATCACTTACCCTCTCTAATAAGGTCAAACGAGCAACAAGAATTAGCAGGCGAAAAATAAGCCAGACAAAAAATAGATTTAGCAACAATTGATAATTGGAAAAAGGGACTTGATTTAAATAAAGTACCAACATAATTGCTGTTGCAAAAGCCAAATGGGGAATATTACGACTCAGCAAAGTTATAGCGCCATCATAAAGATGGGCAGATAAACGCGAACGTTCTCTATTGCGCGTCAACCGCTTTAATACCTTATACAAACTAAAAGCACCAAGAACAACTAACAGTAGCACCACCCACATGAGCGCTGCTGGCAAGACATCCTGCCAAACATAGTTGTCTCTTACCTTCAAGCTGAGTGACTTGAGGTAATTGTATAATTGAGTAGGTAGATGAACTAATTGCTGAATAATGGATAACCAGCTATCCATTCGATACTCACTTAGCGTTTGCCGTACAGATAATTGTTTTTTTAATTCCTGTTCGTGATTCTCAAGATCTTCTTGCAGGGTTTGTTGTTGGATTACAAGACCTTTAATGCGCGAATTAATAATAGTTAATAAGGTTCCGAATTGCTGATTCAAATTTGAATCAGTTATATGAATCTGCTCATTATTAATCAGTACTTGTATTTTCTTCAGCGATTGCTCCATTTCAGACAAGCGCATAATACTATCTTTATAAATAGCAGTTATTCTTTGCAAAGTACCTACATTCGGATTTTTTTGCAGTAAATAATCTGCCTTGACCAATTTTTTTTGTAAATCAACTTCGGCTATCTTATGCTGTGTGAGGCTAATAATCTGATTATTTAAGAGTAGCTTTGCTTCAATAAGGTAGCTTAGCTTAGTATCATTGTTGTTTTTAATGTCTTGTTGCAGTTTAATACTGTTTTCATAAAGTCTGGTTAGCGCATCATTGAGGCGGCTATCCTGGTTACGCAATTTTTCCAATTGCTCATTCATTTGCTCTTTAGCTTTCCACAACTTAAGATGCTGCTTTTGTAAAACCAACGTATCATTATAGCGATTGGCCAGCACTAAATTTTCAGTAAGCAACTCTATTGTTTTTTTATTCACCTCATTTAAGGTGTTAATTTTATCAATCCGCTCTTGGGAGCTTATCTGCACTGATTGAGCTAAAGGCGTTTGTTGCAGTCGTTTTAAATGCTGAGTAAAATCCTGTTGCAATTTTTTTTGGTTGACAAGGAAGCTCTCAAGGCTAACTAACTTAGCCTGATTTAAAGCCATCAATTTTTCATTGTCCTGACGCAACTTTTCATAATCAGCTACACTGGCTGGTGATTCGGTAAGCTTTATATTATTAATTGCCAGGGTCAAATTAATCTTTTCCTGTACGAGGTATTCGATTAATTTATTCGCGCTGCTAACCGATTTGGCAAAGGCAGGCAACGATGCGAATTGAATTGAAAGAAAACAAAACAAACAATAATAAACCAAGCCCCTGCAAGCAGAGGCTGTACTACTTAATAACGAAAATTTATTTAATTTGTGACGTAGGTGCAAGACGGATTCCTAACTCATTAAGTTGTGCATTTCCAACCGCAGTCGGCGCGTTAGTCAAGAGACAAGCCGCTGATTGTGTCTTAGGAAAGGCGATAACATCACGTATTGAATTAGAATCTGTCAATAACATGGCTAAGCGATCAATACCAAGCGCTATACCGCCATGCGGAGGACAGCCATATTGCAGGGCATCTAGCAAGAATCCAAATTTCTCTTTCGCCTCTTCCTCTCCTATTCCTAACAAATCAAAAACAGCTTGTTGCAGTTGTGGTTGGTGAATACGAATTGAACCACCACCAATTTCATAACCATTGATAACAATATCATAAGCCTTGGCTAAGGTTTTTGTTGGGCCTTGTTTTAATGCAGTAATCGACAACTCCTGGGGAGATGTAAAAGGATGATGCATTGATTGTAATTGGTTTGTTTTCATGTCAATTTCAAACATAGGCCAATCAACCACCCATAACAAACGCCAACCGGGTTCTACCAATTTATTATCGTGCCCTAATTTTATTCGTAGTGCCCCCATAGACTCATTCACTAACTGAGCATGTCCTGCACCAAAGAAAATAACATCACCAGTTTTAGCTTCAACACGCTCGAGAATAGCATTCACATTTTTTTCAGAAAGAAACTTAATGATAGGTGATTGTAGACCATCCATGCCTTGAGTAAGGTCGTTCACCTTGATATAAGCCAATCCTTTTGCTCCGTATATACCAACAAAATGGCCATAAGCATCGAGTTCTTTACGGCTGAGCTCACAACCACCGGGCAACTTCAAGGCAACAACACGCCCCTCCGGATTATCCGCTGCAGCTGCAAAAACATTGAAATCACAGCCTTTAACCAAATCCGCAATATCCACCAGTTCTAAAGGAATACGTAGATCGGGTTTATCACTACCAAAACGGCGCATTGCTTCTGCATAGGTCATTTTTGGTAGCGTTTCCGGTAATTCAACCTGTAGAATGTCTTGAAAAACCTTTTTTAACATGCCTTCAATCAGTTGTTGAATAACTCCTTCATTAATAAAGGCCATCTCGATATCAAGCTGGGTAAACTCAGGTTGTCTATCAGCCCGCAGGTCTTCATCACGGAAACAACGTACAACTTGATAATATTTATCAAAACCAGACATCATCAACAACTGCTTAAACAGCTGTGGTGATTGAGGAAGCGCATAAAACTCACCAGGATGAACACGGGAGGGAACCAAATAATCCCGAGCCCCTTCTGGTGTGGCCTTAGTCAGCATAGGCGTTTCAATATCAACAAAGTCCTGCGCATTCAGGTACTCTCTGATACAACGTATCATTCTGTGGCGCAGTGTCAGATTATTTTGCATCTCACTACGACGTAAATCGAGATATCGATAACGATAACGGAGATCTTCGTTAACAAACTGATGATCATCTGGCAAAAAGGGTGGTGTTTGCGCCTGATTCAAGATTTCAAGCCCAGTGCCAAGGATTTCAATACGGCCTGTGGCCATTTTATCATTCACCATGCCTTGCGGACGAGGGCGCACTGTCCCTTGAATCCGTACAACAAATTCATGTCTCAGCGTTTCAGCGACAGCAAATATTTCTGCAAATTCTGGCTCATAAACAACCTGTACCAGACCAGAACGATCCCGAACATCTAAAAAAATAACCCCGCCATGATCACGACGATTATGGATCCAGCCACAAATGCTCACTGACTGTTCTATCATTGTTTCGTTAATTCTTGTGCAATAGTGTGATCTCATAAAAGCCGCCTATCTAATTTAAATTTTTACTTCCGAACCGATCGATGGTGGTGCTTGCATTACGCCCAAAGAAATGATGAATTTTAACGCCTCATCAACGGTCATTGATAACTCAATCGCATCTCGTTTTGGTATCATCATCAAAAACCCTGATGTAGGATTCGGTGTTGTTGGTACAAATAGAGAAAGCATTTCTTCTCCAGTATGAGCACAAAGCTCTGGACTGGTTTTACCCGTTAGGAAAGCAAGACTCCAGAGATCTTTGCGAGGATATTCAATTAACAACACTTTACGAAAAGCCTGACTATTGGTAGCAAAAACTGCCTGAATCACTTGTTTTGCTGCATTGTATATGGAGCGTACTAATGGAATTCTGGCAAGCAATGCTTCGCCAAAAATCACTAACCGTTGCCCCAAAATATTGGTTGCGATAATACCCGTCACTAACAACAAAGCCAGCGATAAAACAACACCTAAACCTGGTAGGTGGACTCCTAAAAGCTGCTCTGGCTGGTACGCTTTTGGTAAAAGGGCCATCGTGTTATCAAGGATATCAATGATAAAACGCAATACCACAAAGGTGACTAAAATCGGTAACCAGACTACCAAACCTGTTAACAGATAACTGCGAAGATATTTAGATTTCAATCTTTATCACCTTTTGTACTGGTTGTTGATGATTTAGAGTCAGTCGTCTTTTTTTCTTCAGACGCCGGTTTAGCTGTATTATCAGAAACCACGGTGTCCTTCTTGTTTTCTTGCTTGCCTTTATTTTTAAAATCCGTTGCATACCAACCAGTTCCTTTTAACTGAAAACCGGCAGCAGAAACCAGGCGCACAGCCGTATTTTCCAAACAACGCGGACACTGCTTCGCAGGAGCATCGCTTATTTTTTGCATCAGATCGAACTGGTGATGACAACTTGTACACTCATATTCATAAATTGGCATCAACAAATCTCCACAGATGATCGGTCAGTTATATTATTTTTTCAAAAACCGTAATTATAGCTAACAAGCTGATTATGAACAATGCATGGCATGACTAAAATCAAGGCATTTTCCCAATTCGATTCATTAGGGCCCATTAATAGCCTTAATTTTTCTCTCACAGTAAGTCAATTAGGAAGAATTCATCAACAACTAACCAAACAGTTGTGACAATTTAATAGTTTCAGTTAATTTTCCCTGATACGGGATAGTTGCCAAAAGTGGCATTTCCATTTTTAAGGATAACGTAGCGATGTTTTCGGTTAAAGCCAACATCTCTTTATCCAGACAATTCGCAACCCATCCTACACAAGCTGTCCTATTATTTTTTAATACACTCGCCGTCAACAAAGCATGGTTTAAACAACCAAGACGCATGCCAACTACCAAGATTACAGGCATTTGTGTCAGGTTTAGGAAATCCAGCCAAGTTTCTTTATCGTTTAGTGGTACTAGTAATCCCCCTGCTCCTTCAACCAACAAATAGTCATGATTAGCAAATTGCCTGCTCAAGCAGAAATCGGCGATTTCATGTGCTGTTAAAGAACTACCGGCTGCCTTCGCAGCAAGATGTGGAGATATTGGCTCGGGAAACTGCCAACCATTAATTGAGTAATCCTGATTCCTATTATGTTTTTGCAAACTTAAGACATCATCATTCAGCAACTGTCCATCGCTTAGAAAACATCCGCTAGCTACTGGTTTTAAGGCCAAACCTTTTTTCTGTTGTTCATTTAAATAATCTAATAATTGGCAGGTAACATAGGTTTTACCGCAATTAGTGTCCGTGCCCGTAATAAAGAAGGTCTTCATTGTAAAATACGCTCCAAAATAGCAATAAATTCATCTGGATGTGACAAAAAAGGCATATGCGCCGCTTTATCAAACATCACATAATCAAAAGCAGGATACAGTTTCTGCATAGTCGCCATTGTCATTCGAGGTGTAATTGCATCAAGCCGTCCAAACATAAAACCAGTTGGCTTGGTAAACGTATAGAGTGATTGCCGTAAATCCCAATCAGCCAACACCTGCAATCCAGCCTCTAAACCAGATAGGGAAGGACTTGGTGGAAAGCTGTAGTTATAGGACTGATCTTTGAGCTGCAGAGCAATAAACTCAGAAATAGTCCTTGTTGGTTGAGAAGCTAATTTTTGGAAAAAATTATCAAAAATTGCCTGCTCAACGCCGGGCCAATTCTTGTCTTTGATAAAGCGTGGTGAGGAAGCAATATTTAACAAATAAGATACGCGCTCAGGTTCTTCAAGCGCCAAACGGGTAGCAAATAGACCTCCCATTGACCAGCCAGCTAAAGCAAAATGCTCGGGTAGTTGTGGTAATAACTGCTTTTTGAATACTTCCCAACTCATCACTGAACTTTGACCAAATCCAGGTAAATCAACAAGATAAAGGCAATAGCGAGCACTTAGAAGACGGGCAAGCGGCAACCATACTCGATGATCAAAGCCCCATCCATGAAAAAAAACCAAGGTACGACCTTTCCCTATAATGTTAATATGTAGATTCATAAAGACGTTGTAATTGAGAAAATAAGTAATCGATATGGGCTGGCTCATGATGATAATTCAAAATAACTCTTAAACCAGTGTCTTTTTTACTCACGGTAGGCGCACGCATAGCTTGGCAAAAAATTCCTTTTTCATGTAAGAAATGTGCATAAACCAAGGCCTGATGAGGGCAACCCAACTGTAATTGCTGAATAGCGGTTTGCGAATGTCGCCATCTTAGTGGCGAACTCTTAATAGCTTGCTGAAAATAATCAATCAAATACAACAATTTTTGTCGTCGCTCATCCGCCTCTCTAACAATGCTCAGTGTTTCCAACAAACCATAGGCGATTGCTGGACTAACGGCTGTTGAATAGAGATGAGAGCGAGCTGACTGTAACAAGGCATCTATCCATTCTCCCTGTCCTACAACCATTGCACCTTGGGAAGCAAACGCTTTACCAAAGGGTATTATTCTTAAAGGCACTTCTTTCTGGGTTAGTCCATGTTGGGCTACAGCTCCCAACCCTTGTGGGCCAAGCACACCAAAAGCATGGGCTTCATCCACAATAAGCTCTGCCTTATGCCTGGCGCATAAGCGCGCGAGTTCAGCGAGACAAGCGGTTTGCCCACTCATGCTAAATACACTTTCAGTGATTACAACTGGATTAGAAGTCATCGCTTGTAATTTAATTGCCAAATTATCCAAATCATTATGTAAAAATCGATTGTATTTGGCTTTGGCAAGTTTCAAACCATCGTAAAATGAAGCATGTGCTGCCTTATCAATAAGGAGCTCCCCTTCAAAACGAGCAAGCAAAGAGATCACACCCAAATTCGCTGTGTAGCCTGAACTAAACAAGAGCGCATCATCAACCTCTAATGCCAAAGCAAAAGCCTTTTCTAGTTCGCGGTGAACCGGATGATAGCCACAAACAACCATGGAGCCACCACTACCGGATGGATAGTTAGCGAAACCTCTTTGAAACGCTTTCTTCACTCGTTCATCTGCAGTTAATGAAAGATAGTCATTCGAGCTGAAATTAATAACGTCCCTATCATCAAAGCAGGCAGGCAGTGTTCGTTTACGATGTAAACCCTGCTGTTGCAACTGCTTTGAATAAAGGATAAGAGATTGACTAATCATGCTTCAGTAAAGGCGTTGAGCCCTAATTTCTCAAATAAAAATTTATCTTTATCGCGTTGCGGATTGTCTTCAGTTAATAATTTATTACCTATAAACACTGAATTAGCACCTGCAAAATAACATAAAGCTTGCAGCTCATCGCTCATTTCAGTGCGCCCGGCAGTAAGACGAATAGCACTCTTTGGCATGAGTAATCGCGCTGTAGCAATAGTCCTTACCAATTCAATTCCCTCTACCTGTTTGGATTTCGCTAAAGGCGTTCCTTCGACTGGAATCAAGCGATTAATTGGAACGCTTTCAGGTGGAGTTTCCATATTGGCCAAAGTCAGCAAAAACTCGATGCGGTCTTCACGGCTCTCCCCTAATCCTAAAATACCGCCACAGCAAACATTAATACCAGCCTTGCGCACATTTTCTATGGTATCCAGTCGATCACTAAATTGACGCGTTGTGGTTACCTTGCCATAGTAGGAAGGTGAGGTATCGATATTATGATTGTAATAATCCAATCCCGCCTCTTTTAGAGCACAAGCCTGTTCACGATCAAGCATGCCTAAGGTCATACAGGTTTCTAAACCCATTGCCTTGACTCCCTCAATCATGGCTTTTAATTCGGGCATCGCCTTGTCAGGAGGACAACGCCATGCAGCACCCATGCAAAAGCGCTTAGCTCCACTTGCCTTGGCTTCTTCTGCTTTAGCGAGTACCTGCTCTATTGACATTAATTTTTCTTTTTCCACATGCGTTTTATAATGGCCACTTTGTGAACAATAACCACAATCCTCTGGACAAGCACCTGTCTTGATACTTAGTAATTTCGCCAATTGCAGAGAATTAGCCGGATGATTGCTCTTATGAACGCCATGTGCGGCATAAATAAGATCGTTAAATGGTTGTTCATAAATACTGGCCACCTCATCAAATGTCCAACGTGAATTATTATTACTCACACTTCACCCCTTTTTTTTATCGTGGTGAACATGATAAAGTCACACAACTTCTTGTCAACCAAAAAATAGAAAGATGGTTAACCACACTCTAATTGAAAAAGATTTAAAACATATTTGGCATCCTTGTACTCAAATGAAGGATCTACAGCAAACTCCACCGCTGGTCGTTAACCATGCAAAAGGAAGTTATCTTTACACTGATCAAGGGCCAATTATTGATGCTTTATCCAGTTGGTGGTGTAAATCCTTAGGCCACGGCCATCCAGCTATTATTGCTGCGATTAAAGAGCAATTGGACCGATTCGAACATGTGATCAGCGCTAACACGACTCATCCATTGCTAGTCGAACTGGGGGAAAAACTGGCTGCTATGAGCCAAAAGCAGCATGTCTTTTTCGCGAGCGATGGTTCAAGCGCCGTCGAAATTGCTATGAAGCTGGCTCTACATGCCAACCAGTTAAAAGGATCGCCTCGTAATGAATTTATCGCACTACAAAATAGTTATCATGGTGAAACTTTAGGGACATTAAGTGTCAGCGATTTAGGGATCTACAAAAAGCCTTACATAGGCTATGGCGTCAAATGTCATTTTCTCCAAGCGATTCCCTATGTTTCTAATAGTAATGAATTTTTATGGCATAACGCTGATTTTCATTGGCCACAAATAAAACTTGCACTTGAAAAAATTAAGAACAAAGCTTGTGCTCTTATTGTTGAACCAATTATTCAGGGTGCAGGCGGCATGCGTTGCTACAGTGCGGATTTCTTAAAAAAACTGGCAACTTGGGCTAAAGAAAATGATATTTATTTAATTGCTGATGAAATCATGACAGGGCTTGGTCGAACAGGGCAATGGCTAGCTTGCCATCATGCGGACATTCAGCCCGATTTAATCTGCTTATCCAAAGGCTTAACTGCTGGAACCATGCCTTTAAGCTGCGTTCTTATCGACAAGCCCATTTACGATTTGTTTTATGATGATTATGAGAAAGGTAAATCGTTCCTTCATTCTCATACCTATAGCGGTCACGCTCTAGCAGTTAGTGCAGCACTGGCAACTATCAAAGTCATTGAAACAGAAAACATGAATGAACAGGCACAAAAACTTGGACGCTTCATGCAACAACAATTTCAAGAGCTGGCAGCAATTACTGGCAAGTTAAACCACATTCGATCAGTAGGAGCTATGGTCGCAGCTGATTTGCCTGTCAGAAAAAATAAACGGGTTGGTTATCAGCTATATCAAGAAGCACTCAAGCGCGGAGCACTGCTTAGACCCTTGGGAAACACCTTATATTGGCTACCGCCATTAAATACTGATCAGCAAACCATTGAGAATTTAGCTGAAATCACCTTAAACTCAATTAAGGCTGTCTATGATTAAAGGTAAATGAACGCCAAACACTACGCTAACTATATCAACGCTCAGCGCTTGCTAAATTTTGCCTGGGTGTTTTTGGCTATCCTGTTAATTATTGTTTCCATTTACTATCAACGGCAACAATATCATCTACAAAAACAACAGCAACTACAGCTTATTGCCAATGAGGTAGCACTTCGATTTGATAACTTTCTTGATAAAGCACTCGACTCAGCTTATACCCTACCCTTTGGCCATCCTTTTGAAAACTGTAAGCAGGATATCTTACCTGTACTGCGTAATATTATTTTTAATAATCCTGCTATTTCCGGTGCAGTCATCAGTGATCAAGAAAATAAAATTATTTGCTCAACCTTAGAGGATAACTATTTACTCCCAGCTCCTTCATCCCAAAACCCGGCTATTTTCGGTCCTATCCCTCTAGGGCTCGGACAGCAACCTGCTTTTTTAGTACAACAACGAATGGGGAAATATTATTTTGGCATTTACATTATAAAAAATGTTATTGAAGATTTGCTTCGCTCGGTTTTCCCCCAAATTGGATATATTGGCTTATACAATGAAAGAGAAAAAAAAATCGTTTTTCATATTGGTAACGATACCTCCACGAATCCACGACATAATTTTGCTAAAACACCTTTACAGGATTTAGATAACTACTCAATTATTATTACCGTCAATCAGCTGCAATTTAATAAGGATTTTTTCCTTCACCAATCAGTTCTTGGTGTAATTCTCCTGCTTGTTTTAATTCTATTGTACTTAAAATTCCGCATGCTTTTGAGTAAACGTTTTTCTTTAAACTATGCTTTAAGCAATGCCATTAAACACAAACATTTCAACCCTGTCTATCAGCCAATCATGGATAATGCAAAAAATAGATTTTGCGGAGCGGAAGTTTTACTGCGTTGGCATACAAACACCAGTGAAATTTTGCCAGATGTATTTATTGAGGAAGCAGAAAAATCGGGTTTAATTGTTCCAATTACACTACAGTTGATTGAAAAAAGCTTTCAGCAATGCCATCAATTTCTTAAAACGCACTCTTATTTCCATTTAGCGTTCAATCTGTCAGCGAGCCACTTTCAGAAAGAGGAATTTTTTACTCAATTTTATCATCTGAGCGATAAATATCAGATCCCTGCCCAGCAGATATTGATTGAACTAACCGAACGAGAATTACTCGATCAAAATGATTCTCGCCTTGTAACTAGAATGAATGAATTGCGGGCTAGAGGCCATTCACTGGCAATTGATGATTTTGGCACGGGGCATGCCAGTATTAAATATCTACAACATTTTCCTTTTAATTATCTTAAAATTGACAAACTATTTGTACATTCTATTGGCACAGGAGCCGTTACTGAAACATTGAGTCAAGCCATTATACAAATGGCTAATGTTTTGAAACTTACAATTATCGCTGAAGGAGTGGAAACTATTGAGCAATTTAACTTTCTGCGCCATTATCAAATTAATCTCATGCAAGGTTGGTATTTTGCAAAAGCAATGCCCCATGAACAGTTATTTCAACTTATTGAATAAGGTGCCATAGCATGAACAAGCACACAATTCTTGGTTTAGCTTTAGGTTCTCTTTTTTCACCCTTCCTTATGGCCGATGATCTCAATTATTGGCAGTGTACAGCCCATGACGCCCAAAACAAACAATGGACTGTTAGCAATTCGTATCAATTAACAGCCATCAATAAAGCCTTCGATGCCTGCAAAAAAGCAAGTCAAATACCTGGCAGTTGTAAAAGCTCAAGGGAAGACTGTGATTTTTTCTTACACGGCGTATCGACTCGACCTATGTGGCAATGCCCTGCACTAGACGCTGAAGCTAAAGTTTGGAGATCCAATATTTATATGCATGCAGACGATGCTGCTCTGGCCGCAAAGGCCTATTGCCATTCTAAAAGTGATCTGCCTGATACTTGCTACACTTACCTGTTCATGTGTAGAAATTTAAATTCAAGAGATCGCTAACTATGTATTGTGTTGGGTTAACAGGCAATATCGCCAGTGGAAAATCAACCGTTGCCTCTTTTTTTAAAAAACGTGGCCTCAAAGTGATTAGCGCCGATGAAATTGCAAGAAAACTAACTACCCCTGGCCAAACTGCATTAAGTAAAATTGCAAATCATTTTGGCAATAGCGTGATTAATAATACAGGGGAACTCGACCGTACTGCATTAAGGGAAATTATCTTCACTGATCCTAAACAGCGCTTATGGCTGGAAACATTATTACATCCCCTGATTCGGCAGGAGATCGCAAACGAAATTAGGACAACCAATAGCCCTTACTGTGTAATTGAAATTCCATTACTAAAAAATCGTAAGGATTATCCTTATCTAAATCGTGTATTACTTGTCCTTGCTGAACGTGAACAACAGATCGAACGAGTCATGCGTAGAGATAAGAGTCCTCGCAAACAGGCGTTGCAAATCCTAGAAACCCAGGCCAACGACTTAAATCGACAAGAAATTGCCGATGATATTGTTGTAAATGATAATAGCTTAACGGAACTAGAAAAAAAAATTGAAAATTTGCATTATCTGTATTTACAATTTGCTCGCCAAAAGCCATCATGAGTCAAAACTTACTTATTATTCATGAGCTTTGCGCTGAGGTATGTTTTTTTCCCTTTTTATAGTATTATAATTTTATGCTAAACTGCACAAAAATCGGCTAAGGACAGCAATTTCATATGCCTCAAGGTACAATTACTTTTCAATTAGCCACTCATTATCTGCCTAAAATTGCCTTACGGCTTGAATGTTTGTATCAAACCATTGATCAGGCTTGTGAAGAAACCCACCCTGTTATCCATCACTATGCACTGAAAAATGTGATAGAAATCATTAAACTGATTGAAAAACCCGAGCTCAAAAGTAGGTTCTTAAAGGAATTGATGCGGATAGAACACATCTTAAATAAATCCAATACCAGCCTTTCTAAAGAATTATGTGCCAGTCTTCATACCCAAATACAAGTGTTGACCCATGTGGTGGGTCGTTTCGGGGAAAATATTCATAATAATCCTTTTTTACAATCAATAAGGCTTACCTTACCTACGCAGACTAATGATTACGAAGGTTATTCACCACAACTTTTATTATGGTTAGAGTCTAATCCAGCCCTTCGACAGAGAGATCTCGTTGTCTGGTTGAACAGCCTTCGCACCCTGCACGCTACTGTTGATCTCTATTTATCTTTATTGCGTGACTCTGCTCAATTTGACAAAATTGATATGTTCAATGGTTTTTATCAGCGACAGTTGCCATCGCGGACTTCCTGCCATCTCATCCTGCTCAGAATTGATAAATCCTTTGGAATTGCGCCTCGAATGCAACTTGGCCATCATGGTTTTACCCTGCGCCTATGTGAAATCAGTACGATGCGTGAAGTTCGCGAAACAGAAGCCAGACTTGATTTGGCGATTTGCCAGTTATAAAAAGTCTTTTTATTCGTAATTCAAGCAAATGCGTAACGCCCCAGCCCCCTGACTCTTTCAAAATGTTCTAATTTTTTCTGATTCTTAATAGTTGCTTAATGTTGATCAGCTATATTAACAATTATTAAATATGAACATCAGATAGTCACATTGATTCGGTAATGCCAGCAGGAAGCATAGAAATTTACCAAGAATACGGGGTTTTTATGAATAAAGAAGCACTTCAGGCGTTAGTTAATAAAATGGTAGCGGCAATAGAGAACTTAGAAACGCAGTGCTCGGGCCCCACATTGAAAGATTTGGATAAGAAAGTACTTCATATTACAGAGTTACGTCGAATAAAAGCTGATTTGACTAGCAAATTAGAATTAATTTCGACATTCCCTGATGATAATCCCAATGATAGCTCCAAAATAGCTGAGACCTACTCTAAGTGCGAAGCACAAATAGGAAGTTACCGTGCGATAATAAATAGTAAAATTTCGTATCTCAATGCGGTTAGTAAAGCTGGAGCTGATCAAGCAGCCTTATACGTCGCTTTTAAAAATGCAGTCGTAGCAGAAGTAACTAGTGATCCCTATCCTTTATTCTTTACTATTCCTGAAAGCTACTTGTCAGATACACAGCTTTCGCTAACTTTAGCACAAATAGGAGCATCGCCCTCTTCTCTTCAACATCTTGTTGAACAACAAGCAAAAATGATTAGAGAAAGCCGAAAACCTTCTTTTGAAGCAGCTTTCGCTCTTGTTGAAATGTCTCTTGATCAGTTGAGAGCAAATAAAGAAGAAGCAGAGAGACGGTACAATCTAATTAAACCTGAAGCCATAGCCTATGTACAAGCAAAAAAGAAGAAGGACGGCTTGTGGGACGAAATTGGGCGCTTATGTGGGACCGTAATTTCTGACTATCATGTTGATTTGCAAGCGGATATTAAAGACGATGCGAGCCAGATACGAGCTCTAGTAAAAAAAGCAGCTCCAATAGCTATTAAAAGATACCTCACGGAAGGTAATAAAAATCTGGTAGATAAATACCAAACAGCAACACGTGAATGCGAAAACGATGTTCGTGCCTTAGAAGACACAATTGAACAACTTAAAGCTGAAATCGAGCTATTGAAGCAAAAAAGAGAAACTAAATTAGTCCAATTAAACGCTGCTATTGCTGATTTGAAGCAGGTTTTTGAAGAAAACTATGATATACAAAGTAAAAAATTAGCACTCTATGGCTTAGACCTAAGTATTATTTCACCCATAGCAAAGCAATTTAATGACAAATTAAATCAAGCGAACACTGACGCGCTCGACCCAGTTGAATTCCTTGAGAAAAAACTGGCTGCACTAAAAGGGATTGCTCCTAAATTAACTGAAGCAATGGTCGCAGAACAGGAATTCATAGCGGAAGGAATCGTTGCAAAAATTGAAGAAGTATCCTCTGAGATTACATCACTTCGCAAGCAACTTATAGAACGTATTAGAGGCAGGGGATTAGTTTTTACGGAAGAAGAAACCGCTCTTCTTAAAACAGTAGACTCTTATCTTATTGGACAAAGCCACGAGAAAACAACCTCTCCTGATGTACTTGAAGGAAAATTCAAAGAGGCTATTAAAAAACGAGACCTTTTAAAAAATGTTGCTTTACCAGAAATAGACAAAGCAATAGCACGTAGTCGACAAGCAAGAGTTGCATCTTTGGAGCAAGAGTTGCAATTATTATCTGAGACTTTCAAACCTTATTACGAAAGTATCCGTAGCAAATTAGTGGATTATGGTTTGTGGGATGAAGAGGGCGATATTCATTATTATGCAATCCAATTCGAAGAAAAATCTGCCGAAAAACCTGGTCGTGATGTAGATCCAATTCTTTTTTACCAAGAGCAGTTGGCTGAATTAAAAGAAATTAACGAGCAGCTGACTGGAGCTGTACGTGGGCAAAATGAGAGGCTTGCTTCAGCAATGGTGCAAGCAATAAGCAAGATTGCAAAAGGAATCACTGCAAAACGTGATGAGCTTCTCCAGCAAATGGAAGGCCAGAATTTTAAATTTGATATTGAGGAAAGCAAAGCCATTGCACTCATGGATAACGCTTTGATTACAGAAGCTTATGCACAAGCAACCTCGCCTGAATATCTCGATCCCGTATTACAAAGAGCAAAAGAGAAAAAAGCTAAATTTGTAGAAATTTCATCGACTGTAGAAAAAGCAATAGAACGTTGCACAGTAATCAAAATCGCAGAATTGAAAGAGAGTATTGCAAATCAAAAGCAAGTATTTAAAGACGTCTTTAACAAAGTGCACGCTGATTTGGGTACTTACGGATTAGATCACACCGCCGTTTCGGAAATCAATGAAGAATTTGATAGTGCATTCAATGCAATCAATGAAGATGAAATCGATCCAATCGAGTTTCATAACAGTAAATTGCAGGCCTTGAAAGCAATTGCAACAAGATTAGATAGAGTGGTAGTTCAAGCCGAAAATGATATCGTTGTTGACTTAAAGCATAGGATCGATTCATTAGTGGATGAAATTGAGACAGGGCATGGAGAAGCTCTTGCAGGGAAACTTAAACCAGAATACCAATTTGATGAAACTGAGCAAGCACTTGTCAATGAATTTAAAACCCCCTTGCCGAGAACTTATCGAGAATGGACCGATCGTGCACAGCTAGAAGAGCATATGCAAGCCCTTAAAATTCAAAAGGATGGCTTGGCTGGTAAGTCCGAAAAAATAAAAGAGATGGTCGCTATTCATGACGGTATTGCCTTCGGACATTATGACGGCTTTTTTATTGAAATGAATATGGCTGATAAAGCTAAGGCAACAGCGATGCTTACTATGCTGGGCAGGTATCTAGCTGTAAAAAATGAAAAACTGCAAGACTGTATTACGTCGATCGGTTTTGAATATATTTTTAAACAACCTGCAATCGAAGCAATTGAGGACCTGGCACAAGACAACCCAGAATACTCAGGTATGCTAGAGCAATTACAGTTTATTAAAATATTGTCCGCTAAAAAGATTGATGCTGTAAATTATCTAACCTCAAGCTCGACAGTCGAGGTAGTTAATTTACTGCATGAAAAAGGCTTAGATCAATTTATAACGAAAGAACTGCTAGATAACGCTGAATTAATTAAGGCCTTAGGACTGATTAATAAATATAGTTCCGTTGAAATTAACGAAGCGCTCATGACACAGGGAATCCTTAACAAAATGGCAGCGGTTATCAATAAAATTGATACCTTTGTTGATGATTACGATTGTAAACCAGCAGTCAGAGAACAATTAGGGCAATTCCGTAAAGCAGCAATCCCTGCTTTATTAACAGATAAGTCCTGTGAGGCTAAAAAGAAGGAACTCTGTACTTTAGCGCACGAACATTTTGAACATCAACACTTCGGTCGCCGTGTTCTTGCAGATGTGTTACAATTTATTACCCTTGCCTTCATACCTCTTATGCTGTATCGCGGATACAAAGGTAAATCTCTGTTGTTCAGCCAAGCAGAGACAAATCGGGAAAGCGTACTAAAACGGGATATTTTACCTGCGTTGACAGATGATAAGAGTAACGAGGCACCCCAAGGTGGTGAAGAACTACCAAAGGTAGAACCCCAACAATAAAAAACGTCTGTCGGGAGAACCCTCCTTGCAACATAACAAAAAGGGCGCAGCCTATGCTGCGCTGTCTGGTCTTTTTTTTGGCCTTATAGGCTACTTTGGCGTTAGTGTTATTAATGCTGATATTTCAGTCTCTAATATGCTATTTTGGCGCTTTCTTGTTTCCGGCCTTTTTATTGCTATTCTATTAATTCCCAGCATGAAAACCGCCCTGTCTACCACCAGTATCTGGGAGCTTTTCAAGGTAACCTCTGCCGGTGCCTTATTTTACGGTGCCTGTTCTATCTTTTATTTTATCGCGGCTAAATACATTGGTAGCGGCTTGTCGATGGTTATCTTTTTTACCTATCCGGCTATCGTTATGCTGATCAATTTTTTATTCTACAAACAGAAAATCAGCAAAATTTATTATCTGGCAATCACGATCATCTTCATTGGATTGGTCTTTCTCACGCATGGAGAGGGAATAAAATTTGATGTGACGGGAATTGGTTTAAGCTTATTATCGGCGCTTCTCTATGCCCTTTATTTGATAGCCAGTAAAAGCAGTCCCGTACCCTCTCTGTTAGCTACCTTAATGGTCTCGATTGGTTGCATGGTAGCCTGTTTAATAGCAGCTTTAATGGATAATACCTTCAAAGTCCCTCTCGGTATAAACGTCTGGTTTAATATTTGTGGCATTGGGATTATTTGTACCGCTTTACCCATCGTTTTGCTATTACAAGGGTTAAAATATATTAGCTCTGTACAAGCATCGATTCTATCTGTCCTGGAACCAGTCTTTGTCGTTATATTTGGTATTTTACTTTTGAATGAAACAATCAATTTTATTCAAACGCTGGGTGTATTGATCTTATTGTCAGGTGCCTTACTTGCTTTACTGAGTGAACGGCAAAAAAAATGAGTTATCATAAAGGTTACAATAATTTTTCTGGCTGCCTAGCGTCCTTTTTTATCAATTCAATAATCCGGATATTAGCTTCAGGAAACTGATAGTTATCCAAGTCATCAACACTAACCCAGCGCAGGTCAAGTTGAGATTCACGACAGCTGGGTTTTCCTTCATAACCAGTGATGATAAACACCAGCAAATTAACTACTTGGGCATTGTAGTAATGAGTTACTTCAGTCAAAAAACGATAATCAAGAATATCAATACCGACTTCTTCTTTGATTTCCCTAATCAGAGCCTGCTCAGGTAACTCATTCGCTTCTAACTTCCCACCAGGAAATTCCCACATGCCGCCATGAGCAGCATGCACGGGTCTACGAGTAATTAATACCCGCTGTTCCTGATCAAAAATGATGGCAACGGCTACCTTCACGCCAAGCTTCCATGACAACTTTTAAATTTTTTGCCAGAACCACAAGGACAAGGATCATTGCGCCCTATTTTTCTCTCAACTCGCCTAAAGGTAGTATCACTATTTTGCTCTCTGGCTTCAGCTTGTTCCTCTTCATGCAGAAACTGCATTTTACGAATCTGCTCTGCTCGACGTTGTTCTTCAACCGCATTCACATCTTCTTCTGTTTGTACTTCAACCGAAGAGAGTAAACGAACAATATCGTATTTCAAATTATCAAGCATCATGGTAAACAAAGAGAATGCTTCCCGTTTATACTCTTGTTTGGGATCTTTCTGAGCATAACCCCGCAAATGAATACCCTGACGTAAATGATCCATTGCGGCTAAATGTTCACGCCAATGGGTATCCATCGTCTGTAAAATGACCGACTTTTCAAACTGAGACAGTACTTCCCTGCTCGCTATTTTCTCTTTTTCCTGATATTGCTCAAGGCAAAGCTGGAATATTTTTTCTCTAATCTGTTCAGGCTGAATACTATGATCGTCTTCTATCCATTGCTCAACATCTGCCTTCAGCTTGAAATCTTCCGATAGAGCTTGTGTAAGTCCTTTCAGATCCCATTGATCTTCCAAACTTTGCGGGGGTATAAAATTGTCAACCAAGCCATAGATAACATCTTCCCGCATTGATTCAGCTACCCCGCGTGGATCAGTCATTGCCATAATCGCAGCACGTTGAGTATAGATGACTTTTCTTTGTTCATTGGCGACGTTGTCATAATCAAGCAACTGTTTTCTGACATCAAAATGATGTCCTTCCAATTTACGTTGGGCATTCTCAATCGCTTTAGTCACCAAACTATGTTCGATAGGCTCACCCGGTTTCATACCCAAACGACGCATCATGGCGGCAACACGCTCAGAAGCGAAAATACGCATCAAATTATCATCTAGTGATAGGTAGAAACGACTGCTTCCTTCATCACCTTGTCGCCCAGCACGACCACGTAGCTGATTATCAATCCGACGAGATTCATGGCGTTCCGAGCCAATGATACGTAACCCACCTGCTTTGAGCACTGCTTCATGGCGATTTTTCCAATCAGCCCGGACAGCCTGTCGGTCAGCCTCTGTTGCATCCTCTGATAAAGCTGCCAGCTCCGCAGAAAGGCTGCCCCCTAATACAATATCCGTACCTCGCCCCGCCATGTTAGTAGCGATCGTTACAACACCAGGGCGTCCAGCTTCGGCAATAATCTGCGCCTCTTTTTCGTGGAATTTGGCATTTAATACCTGATGTTTTAAACCCGCTTTTTTTAGCAACTGGCTTAACAATTCCGATGCCTCAATGGATGCCGTACCAACTAACACAGGTTGCTTACGTGCCACACAATCTTTTACGTCTTCAATGATCGCTTGATATTTATCCTGCTGACTTAGATAAATCAGATCAGCTTGATCATGGCGGCGCATGGGCTTATTCGTAGGAATAACCACCACTTCGAGATTATAAATTTGTTGGAATTCATAAGCTTCCGTATCAGCTGTTCCTGTCATCCCAGACAGTTTATTGTATAATCTGAAATAATTCTGGAAGGTTATTGAAGCGAGTGTTTGATTTTCCTGTTGGATAGCGACACCTTCTTTGGCTTCAATAGCTTGATGCAAACCCTCTGACCAACGCCGGCCCGCCATAGTACGACCAGTATGCTCATCCACAATCACAACTTGATTGTCTTTAACAATATAATCCACATCACGATGAAACATTGCATGGGCTCTAAGTGCCGCATTCACGTGGTGCATAAGAATAATATTACTGGCGTGATACAAGCTTTCGCCTGGATCCAGTAAATTTTCTTTCATTAACAGGTCTTCAATATGCTGATGGCCAAGCTCTGTCAAATGGGCTTGTTTTTGTTTCTCATCAATCGTGTAATCGCCATCGTCTCCCTCTTCCTCTTGCTTTTTTAGCAAGGGGATCAATGTATTCACCTTCATATACAATTCTGAACTACCTTCAGCTGCACCTGAAATAATCAGAGGTGTACGTGCCTCATCAATCAAAATAGAATCAACTTCGTCAACAATCGCAAAATTTAATTCACGCTGAACTTTATCTGCCAGGCTAAAGGCCATATTGTCGCGCAGATAATCAAACCCAAATTCATTGTTAGTACCATAAACAATATCTGCTCCATAGGCAGCTTGCTTGGTATCATGTGGCATGTCAGGATAAATAACCCCCACCGTTAAGCCTAAAAACTCAAAAATAGGCTGCATCCATTGACTATCACGCTTGGCAAGGTAATCGTTAACTGTAACAACATGCACGCCGTGCCCACTAATCGCATTCAAATAAGCAGGGAGTGTAGCAACCAGTGTCTTACCTTCCCCAGTGCGCATTTCTGCAATATTGCCCTCATGCAGCACCATACCGCCGATTAATTGCACATCAAAATGTCTTAATCCCAAAGTACGTACTGATACCTCACGTACCACGGCAAACGCTTCCGCTAACAACTCATCCAGTGTTTCGCCCTCAGCTAAACGGGCTTTAAATTGGGCTGTTTTAGCGGCTAATTCCTCATCCTTAAGTACCTGCATCTGGGCTTCAAAAGCATTAATAACCTGTACTGTTTTTTCCATGCGTCGCAAAGTACGTTCATTGCGACTACCAAACATTTTTTTCATCAACGTATTCAGCATAGCCCTGATAATCCTCTCGATAATTCCGGCTTTAAAGGCGCTTAATTTACTAGAATTTTGCCCAAAATGCCACGTAAACCATACAATGCCAGCCAAATAGCTCAGCACTGCAAACAAAATGAACGTTTGAATATCCTATTCTTGTTCATTTGGGGGCAATAACAATAAATACAACTTGATTCGCTGAGTTTTTATATCGCAGCCAGAGCTGCGGCCTCTTCCATTTCACTTAGCATAGCGACTGACTCGTCTAATTTATCAATTTGTTTTAGCTGTTGTGCTTGTACTAATTTGTCTTTCCAGGATTTGGCATGCGGCAAACCATAAGCCAAATTAAAAACTGGTTTAAGTAATAGAGTTAAAGGCACACCACGCTCAAATTGTCCACGAATATAGGCAATATATTCATGCCAGATAGCAGAACGTGTTGGTTGGGGTAATTCCGGATAAAGCTGATGATGAATAGCGGCCAATGCATAAGGATTTTGGCAAGCCAAACGCCCTAACATCACCCCGTCAACTTGTTGCAAATGGCTTTTAATTTCATTTGTTGTATTAATATTACCATTGATAACGACAGGTATCGCTGGTATTTCCTTTTTAATTCTATAAACAAAGTCATAATGCAAAGGAGGAATGGTGCGATTTTGCTTGGGATTTAAACCATGCAGCCAGGCTTTGCGAGCATGCACAATCAATTTATCACAACCAGCATCTATCAATCGGTGGGCAAACGCTGCAAAAAAATCATAGCTATCCTGCTGATCTATTCCGATTCGCGTCTTAGCCGTCACCGGAATTGAAACTACTTTTTTCATTGCTGAAAGACAATCAGCTACTTGTTCAGGCTCAGCCATCAAACAAGCACCAAAATGGCCTGCCTGTACTTTGTCACTGGGGCAACCCAAATTTAAATTAACTTCTGCAAAGCCCTTTTCTTCTGCGATTTTTGCGCAACGAACTAAACCATCCTTATTTGCACCACCAAGTTGTAATGCCAAAGGATGTTCCACAGGATCAAAGGCAAGTGCGCGCTCAGGATTATTGGTGACAGCCCCTATGGTTTGCATTTCTGTATACAACAAGGCATGGGGAGCTATAAGACGCATAAAGACCCGAAAATGCGTGTAAGTCCAATCAATCATTGGCGCTATAGCAAGCGGCGAAATTAAGGATGTGCGCAAAACGCCGATTTCGTTGTTAAAATCAAATTTTGTCTCGACATCGGAGTTTTTCGTAAGCCCTGTTGAAAACGGCGGATTAGGTAATGATTGCACTGCAAATTATCGGAGCATTAAACTAAGGCACTATTATACTCTATTTTGCAGAGTCTTTTCACATTTCTGAAAAACATTGATTCCTTGCGCTTCGCAGCCCCTAATATTTAAATTGCCTCTAAGGCATCAATGACTAACTGGAGTTTCGTTCTTCCCTGATAACTATTGATATCCAGCTTATAAGCAGCATGTACTTTTTTAACTCTGTGATTGGGCCATTGATTTAGATCGACATTAAAAGCAATTGCATCAATAGCCTCTCCACCATCAGGATGAACCAAGGCTAACTTTAAATGATTTTTCCCGACTAAACGTTGATCAAGGACTTCAAAAATATTATCAAAGCAAGGCTCAGGAAATTGCTGCCCCCAAGGTCCAGCCTGCTGCAAAAGCAAGGCCATTTGCAAACATAATTCGTCAGGATTCAAAGAACCATCTGTCCAGAGTTCGCCCTCACACTGAGAGATATCAATATGTTTGGCAACTTCAGCAACAAAAGCCTGTTGAAAATCCTCGAACGCGTGAGGATGCATACTTAAACCAGCTGCCATAGCATGTCCACCGAATTTAGTGAGCAACCCAGGCCTATCTTTATCAACAACAGCCAAAACATCACGTATGTTCAAACCAGGTACTGATCTTGCCGAACCTTTCAATTCATTCTCACTCACCGCAGCGAAAGCAATGACTGGCCGGTGATAACGATCTTTTAAGCGCCCTGCCAAAATACCAATAACCCCTTGATGCCAAGACTGATCCACCAAACATAAAGCAAGCGGCAACCGTTGTGTATCAGCCATTTTTTTAGCTAACTTGTCTACTGCTATCATTGCCTGCTCTTTCATTTCAGCTTCAATCACTCGCCGCTCTTGATTCAACTCATCTAATTGTTCTGCCAATAGACGTGCTTTATCAAGATCATGACTCAACAAACACTCAATACCCAATGACATATCATCAAGTCGTCCTGCGGCATTCAATCTTGGCGCAACGACAAAACCCAAATCACTTTCCCGTAAACGGGAACAGTCACGATTGGCAATTTCAATTAAAGCCTTAATACCAGGACGACAAAGACCTTGACGCATACGTGCCAGACCTTGATTAACCAAAATACGATTGTTTTGATCAAGCGCCACCACATCCGCAACGGTGCCCAAAGCAACCAAATCAAGAAATTGTGCCATATTGGGTGCAGTAAGTTCTTGGGCATTAAACCAATCGTGATTAACAAGATGCCGTCTTAAAGCCAACATCAGATAGAAAATAACACCAACACCGGCAATTGATTTACTCTGAAATTGATCCCCTACTTGATTAGGATTTACGATTGCACAAGCCTTTGGCAAAATGTCAGCAGGCAGGTGATGATCGGTAACCAGGACATCAATACCCGCTTGATTGGCTGCATCAACACCATCAATACTGGCAATACCATTATCGACCGTAATTATCAGGTGTGGCTGCCATTTTTTAGCAACCTCCACTATTGCTGGCGTTAAGCCATAGCCAAAATCAAAACGATTAGGAACTAAAAACTCAACCTGAGATGCTCCCATTGCACGTAATGCTGAAACAGCGAGAGTCGTGGATGTTGCACCATCTGCATCAAAATCACCAATAATAAGAATACGTTCTTTCGCCTCCAGGGCCTTAGCAAGACGAATACAAGCTTTATCAATATCTGTTAAGGCGTCAAACGGCAGCAGAGCTTGTAAACTTTTGTCTAATTGGGATTCATAGTTTACTCCACGAGAGGCGTAGATACGTTGTAAAACAGGCGGGCAAGAAGGAAAAATGGGTAAAGAGTCGGGTACCTCTCGTTGTTTAATACGCATAACCTATTATCTCCATAATCTCGACCACCAGCGACTCTTTTGCTTGGTATATGCCATGTTATTCCAAAACCAATGCGTGGTAATATTTTTGGTGTTTGCCTCGATCATCGCCAAATTAAATTGCTGCGGGTATTTCAAGAGCAACAAATCATTTTTTTGAATGACTGAATCTGGCGTATAAAGGGTAATTTGCTCTAGTTGGTTACAAGGATTAACAAGGAGCACTTTATCATCGGTGGCTATTTTTCTATTTTTGGGGAGTTTAAATTCACCGGGCCCCCAAAACCACAAGCCATTAATAGCCAATTTATTCTGTCGTTGCTGGTTCAGGGGATGAGAACTCAGATACATTTGTAATTCAGTGATCAGACGCAACCAAAAAAGGGTATTATCCATTGCCTCAAGAGCAGGCATCATCGACTGATGCTGCATTGCGTAAACTGATTTACTACTAAAAACAGGCTTCGAATCAATGTTAAATAACCAAGTTTGCGCGTCGTGATATACCGGCGAAAAATCATCCTCTTTCAAAAACTGCTCAAGCTCCGCAAACCATAAGAGAGACTCTTCTTCTGTTAACTCCAGCTCTTCACCAGTTGCAACCACCATTGCATCATTATGAGTTGCTTGCCAATGAATGGGGGATGCGATTACCCATTTCCCCTCTAAGTGGTGAGAGAGACGCAGTAAATCAGCCAGAGGAGGATAGATTGGATCATAACCCAGGCAACTTAAAAAATTGAGGTAATAATGTCCATAACTGACAAGTGGTTTACTCCCATCTGGAGCATCTTCCTTTACACTATTAACAACCACATCCATCACTAAACTGCCTGCAAGTAACCATCTCGTTTAAATAATGCCTTTAAATTGCGTAACGCCTGGCGGGTTCTCTGGTTATTTTCTATTAAGCCAAAGCGAACAAAATTGTCTCCTTGTGCACCAAACCCTATGCCAGGAGATACGGCAACACAGGCTTCCTGTAGCAGGTATTTGGAAAACTCAAGGGAACCCATTGCGCTGTAAAAAGAAGGAATCGGTGCCCAGACAAACATGGTAGCTTTTGGTTTTTCTACATACCAGCCAAGATCCTGCAGACCTTCACATAACACATCCCGTCGCTGTTCATACAAAGCTCGAATCTCATGCACACAGTCATCAGGCCCCTCGAGCGCAGCAATAGCAGCCACTTGGATGGGGGTAAATGTTCCATAATCCAGATAAGATTTAATTCGGGTTAAGGCAGCTACTAACTCCTCATTACCACAAGCAAATCCTACGCGCCAACCAGGCATATTGTAGGATTTCGACATAGAATAGGTTTCAATTGCCACATCAATTGCACCTGGTACTTGTAAAATCGATGGTGCTTTGTAACCATCAAAAACAATGTCAGCATAAGCTAAATCATGAATAATCCAAATGCCATGATGCTTGGCCAAAGCAACTACCCGTTCAAAAAACTCATATTCAACACAATGGGTACTTGGATTAGCAGGAAAACTGATAACCAAGGCTTTGGGCCTTGGCCAGGTTTGTTCAATAGCAGCCTGTACCGCTTCGAGAAATTGATTTTCATCAATGAGAGGAATTTGCTTAACATTTGCTCCTGCAATGATAAAGCCATAGGTATGAATCGGATAGGCAGGATCAGGAACCAGTACCGTATCGCCTGGGCCACTAATTGCCAAAGCAAGGTGGGCTAACCCCTCTTTTGAACCTATTGTAGTAACAATCTGCTTTTCACTATCAAGGCTAACTTGATAATTGCGTTCATACCAGGATGCCATCGCACGGCGTAATCGGGGAATCCCTTTCGACATAGAATAGCGGTGAGTGTCAGGACGCTTTACTGTTTCAATCAATTTATCAACAATATGTTGCGGTGTTGGTTGATCAGGATTACCCATGCCAAAATCGATGATATCGTCTCCACGCGCCCTCGCCTCAGACTTCAACTGTGTTAATGTGTTAAAGACATAGGGCGGCAAACGTTTGATTCGTGGAAATTGACTCATCTTTTTAACCTCTGTGGTATACTGAGCAGTAGTATAAATTATTTTGTTTGATTAAACACCATGCATATCAACTTAGAAACAACAGACCGGCACGCGGTACAAGCCTATAGTGAAAAAGAAATTCAGATTGACTCAATTTCTTATCAAACCAGTCTCATTGTTAATCGCCATGAAATTATAACTGACTGGCCAATTCACCGGGTTAATGAATTGAATGACGAATTATTACTCCCTCTTCTTAAATATCAACCGAAAATCCTTATTATCGGCCACCATAAACAGGGAGAGTTTGTTTCTTTCTCTATAATCCAGGCTCTGGCAAATCAGGGGATTGGTTTGGAGTGTATGTCTATTGGTGCTGCTTGCCGTACTTTCAACGTGCTGCTAAGTGAACAACGTGAGGTAGTGCTAGGTATTATTTTATAATGTGATTGCCTCAATTAGTTTCTCAGTTTCTTTCTCATTACGACTTAATTTAAGCTTAATAATCGACTGCTAAAATTAGACTAACTGTTTATAGAGCTCCAGACGCTCTAATATATGGATTATACGGATTAAGGTGGCTCATGGAAGGTTAACGCTTAAAGGTGACTTAATGGCAGTGGATCTCTCCCAAAATCAGGTGATCGAAAATCTTAATCAGTACCTGCAATGGCATAATCTACCCTTGAAAATGAATTCTGACGGCGTTTGTAATGGATTAGCTATTATCTATGCAAAATATATCCTGGAAGGTAAAAAAGGGGAATTTTGGAAATTAATGGACTATGTGGCAGGAAAGAAAATCAGCCAGAACGAAGAAGAGTCTGTTAATCAATTTGTAGCGGAAGTTATTCTCAGCTTTAAGCCTGATAAATACATCAAGGGACTCAACCAAACCCGTGCCTATGAAACTCAAAAAATTAACAATAAACCATTAAAATCAGACTTTGATCTCCCCTTAGTGACTAACGATACTAATTGGAGAAAAATATTTGCAGATATCAACCTACAGAATGATGAAGTTATGTTGGTACGCAGTCCCAACCATACAGTGACTATTTCCAAAAGCAACGGTCAATACGAAGTCTACGATCCGAATTATGAGGATGGACCAAAATTTTTCTCTAACGAAACTGATTTGGTAACTGAATTACGCAAAAATATCTTTACATACAGTACCTCGGAAATGGGCTTATTAGTGAGTGTAGTTAGTCATCCAGAAAAACCGGTAAGAACCAATTTCCCAAAGGTTGATTCAATTTATCAGCAATATTTAACCACTACTAATGTGAGTCAAAAAGCCAGAGCAGACGATATAGCTACGAGTACCATTGAACTTGCAGGGTATTTTGATAATGCTGATCTGGCAAGGCAACTGCTTGTTTTGGAAAAAGATAAAGACAACATTTTTCAGGCAGCCCACATTGCAGCCGTAAATAATAACCCAGCAACACTAACAGTATTGTTACCAGAGTTAAATAAGGAACAGACCCAAATTATCTTTTTAACCACATTACGATGTGGAAGAAAAGAAGCCTTTGATGCTTTCATACAGACTGAAAGTGGAAAAAAGGTTTTCGACAAATTTGTAAAAGATGACGTGAATGCCAAATTTATCTTTCATAATGCTGCAAGGGGCGGTAATCCCGCACTTTTACAACAAATGATCGATGCTTTTAAAACACATAGTACAGATATATTTGGACAACCTTTTACTGACAGTGATGTCACCCGAGCGCTGCTTGCCAAGACTAAAGATAAGGACGCAGTTATGTCAGCAATTGCTGGAAAAGATCCAGCCTGCCTTAGATTGGTCTTGGAAAAAGTGGATACTGTAGCTAATCCGCTAGACAATAGAAAAAAATTGGACTATTTGCTGTTAGCAATCAAGAAAAATCAACCCATTTCGGTACAAATTTTAGTAGAAAACTTGTCACCTGCTCTGCTGCAAACAGTATCATTAAGTTTATCCGTTATTGAAAAAACTGATTTAGGACTACTCAATACACTCCAAAGTCATGGTATGGTTTTTTCAGAGAAAGCCCAAGCGGTTATTGCACAGAAAAAACATCAGTCAGTGGGTTTATTGCTTTCCATGGGGATTGCACTCATCAAATTCACTGATTTTTGTAGAGAGATTTTATTTAAAAATGAAGGCGTTTCTTGTGACGAAAATAAATTCCAATTTTTTGCCCAGCAGCAGAAAGTAGAAAAAGCGAAGGTTACAGATACAGGTGATTTAACTAATCATGGTTCGCCACCTATTCAGGTTAATTAATTAGTTCATGAATAACTATTAACTTAACTCCAAACTAGTTAATCACTTAAATCACACTCTCCTTTTCCGTCAGAGCTCCACCGTGCTTTAATAGTTTTAACACCACCACATTCTTGATCCTTGCAGATCTTGGAAGCTGGAATTACCTGACAAGCCATTGCCCATCCTCCGTTAAAAAAGGTAATTGCAATAGCCTGAGTACCTTTAGGTAAAAAGGCAATGCCTTCGCGCCGCCCTATTGTCGACGCTACAAACCAATTGGCTTGAGAACCATCCAGGTTATAACTTAGGCTTAACTGACTGATTGCCCCCAAATCACCTGCTGTAAACTGCACAGTAACGCGCTTCGGCAGTGCCCCACCTTCTATGAAGTTATCAACATTTCTTATATCCGTCTTAGCGGGGACAGAATAATTTTCACCGCTTAATTTACCCTGGTATTGGAAAGGATTAAAATCGAATTTATTCATTAATACCCAGGCGTTTGCCACCGTGGCAGCCAGAGTATTGGCATTCCAGTTCCAATCCCAGGGTAAGGGAAAACGCCTACTGGCATACAGATAAGCTTGACCTATATCAGGGGGGACCACTACAAA
>NZ_JBLZIO010000026.1:0-50575 GCF_048553315.1 Legionella sp. ST3F1
TTTTGTTAGCTATTTGCGCAAGTAAATTGCTAAACGAACACTAATGTTTCCAATACTCACTGCACGGGTAGGAACAGCCACGTCTCTTGCTCGTGTTCTTTTAATGTAGGTCGGGTCTTGACCCGACGCGCTGTTGGGTAAGGCACCCAACCTACGCTGGAGAACAACATGGACAGTAACAGAATGAATGAACGCGCTTTTATTCATTACCACACCGCGAAACAGAAACAGTTTTTTAAAGCCTTTGCGCGCGACTACTTAACCTATTTAGGGAATCCCAATCCCAGCAACAAGCAGCTTGCTGAAGTACAAACCTTGCTGTCACGGGCGTGGGTGCAGCGGCCGCTTTGTATCGATGGGCGTTTAACCCCGCGTGAGCAGCAGTGTTTGTATTTATCCTCGCTGGGGAAAAGTATTAAAGAGATTGCTACCTTTTTTGCTGTGTCGGAACGGCAGGTTGTGTGGCTTCGCAATACGATTTTTCAGAAACTTGGTTGTAAAAATATAGCGGAGGCGATTGCCAAGGGTTTGCGCTATGGGGAAATCGCAGCGCCTGAGTAAGGCCAATGGAAAAGGGGTAGCTCCCCGCCTGCGGGGAAACATTATGGCAACACGATGTTGGGCGAAGGGTCCAATCGACAATAAAGGAATAAATCATGACACAACTTTTAATCGTTGAAGACAATGTTATCTGCCAACAAATGTATCGTTCGTTATTGAGTGATGAGTATCAATTGACTCTGGCAGAAACGGCACAACAAGCATTGGAAACACTGGCCACCCAATGCTTCGACTGCATCCTGCTTGATCTGGGTTTACCGGATAGGCCGGGGGAGGAAATTTTACCGTTGATTCGGGCAATCCCTCTCTATGAAAGGACACCCATTATTGTGATTTCAGCGCATGTGGATGAGCCTTTAGGGAAACACTGTCTGGCGATGGGAGCGAATCATGTTTATGTGAAACCCTTGTTGCCGACCATGTTGCGGCGCATGGTGGAGAGTGTGTTGATTCATTGATGTTGAGGGTGTGTTGAAATCCCCGGGTTACAGCCTTGGCTTAACCCGGGCTACAGGCTACATTTTTGTCTGTTAACGGTTATTCATCTTCCCAGGGATTAATTATTTCGACAGGAATATGTACAAAATCTTTAACATTTCTAGTAACAAGTTTTAGATTATGTACTATTGCAGTAGCAGCAATTAAAGCATCTATGGCGGATAAATGATGTCCCTTTAATTTACTTTGTACTTGTCCCCACATATCAGCTATTTTTTGGTCGATCGGTAAAATACGCTCTTCAAAATAATCAGGTAGTTGTACCTCAAGAAAATGAGAGATAGTTCCATATTTTTGAGGGTCGGTAATTCCATTAATCCCTTTCCTTATTTCACCCAGTGTTAGGACACTAATAAAAAGCATTGAGCTATCTTTCTCCTGCAGCCGTCTCATTACTTTTTCATTCGGTTTCGGTTTTACCAATTCGGAAATAATATTAGTGTCTAATAAATAACTCGAAAGGACATCTAAAAAATTACTCATAAGTCGATATCCCTCATTCCACTTTTATCGCGAGTTATTTCTAAATTTACATCGATTAAGGGTGATTGGCGTAAAAAATCGACTAGATTAGGTTTTGGCTTAATAAGTTTCTTATATAATTCCATGGATAAAACTACCACTGTCGGTTTACCCCTTAAGGTGATCTCCTGAGGTTTGCCAGCAGATGCTTCTCTTACTAAATCACTTAAATGAGCTTTTGCTTGCTGTAATTGCCAAGATTGCATTTTATTTTCCAATAACTAGTCAGACTAGTTATAAATATAGTAAATAAGTTATTAAATGTAAATAGGTGCGGGGCCGTAGAGCAGTTATGATGACCGGGCTTGAATTTTGATTGTTGAATACAAGATTCAAGCCATGACCCTATTTGAATCATGTTGATGTGAAACCCTTGTTGCCGACCCTGTTGCGGCGCGATGTCGTCTTTCGTGAAGAGGACTCCCGACTTCGCAAGGATTATGGGGCTGAAAATTTCGCCGTAATTAGACACATTGTCCTAATCTTCTAAAGCAAGAAAAATCAAAATAAATTGAGCTTAAAAAGAAAAGGATACATGGCAACATTGGAACCCAATCTCTTGAAAAAATAGTAGAAATTGTATGAGATTTTCAATATCGGCTGTCCTGGGGGTCAGAAAGCGTTTTCAATAACTAATAATTCCTTAAGAATCATCGTATATTATGACCGTGATTTTTAATTTGCATGAAGACTGTAATAGTTCGATGAGTTAATAGAGGTTAATGATGAGTAAAGGCCGGGCCCAAAAAAATCTGAATGAACGTACACACTTAATTCAAAGTCAACTAACATCACGTCATAAAAAATTATCGCAGCCCATTGAAGCAGCTAAAAAAGGCAGCCTGGATCTCGAAAGCTTAAAGCAATTAAAAATAGAATTAGAAAAACCAGTTAGATTATCAGAAACTTTGTCTATTCAAATAGAGGATTGCCATCCTTCTACGGGTAAATACAAACGCGCACTACCCAAAGGCTACCAATCAGATATTACTGCCGTCAATAAAGCAATTACTCGAGCTCAAAAATCCATCCAAGCTGAACCCATCGAAGAACAGCAACCTAATCTAGAGGGGATGAAAGCAGACATCCAGGCAAGAAAGAGAGAAATTGCTCACAGTTTTAATGTCAAAGCTAAAGATGGTATCCAAAAAATAAAAGACATCTGTCAAGAACATAACATAAAAGAAGTTGGAAAACAGATCGCCGATTTTTTTCATGACGAACATCGAAATTTAGATTTAGAAGCCATTGGTGATTATTTAAGTGGTCCAGATGCCGAGAATAAAGAAGCATTACAGGCATTTACCGCTCGGATCAATTTAGCGGGTCAGAAATTTTTACCCGCTTTAAGAAGTTATTTAAAAACCTTCCTATTACCTAAAGAATCGCAAAAGATTGAACGGCTTTTAGAAAGTTTTAGCGAAGCTTATTGTATGCAAAATCCTCAAGGGCATCTTGCTGATAAAACAGCTGGCTATGTGTTAACCATGCAAGCCATGTTTATGGCTACTACTTTTCATAACCCCAATGCAGCCCAATTTAAAATGGACTTTAAAAAAGTTAAAGATATCTTAAAGGGAGCTAATAGTGGCGCAGATTATGACGAGAATTTTTTACAAGAGATCTACAATGATATTAAAGCAAATCCTTTTGAATTGAATTTCGTTAAAGCGAGCCCTGGATATGAATTCAATTCTCCTACACTCGACCATGATTCTACGTTTAATAAATTAGATTTATTGTTGCAATCACCTGCAAAAGCTCAAGTTATTTTTCCTGGAATAGGTGAGCACGTCAAAGCAACTGCCGATCAACCAAAATCTTGGTTAAGTACTTTGACTGGATATCAAGGGACAATCACTCTAACTAATGAAAATACACAAGAGATATTAGCTACTCTCCAGGTTTATAGTCCGAGTGTCATTTCCAAATGGATATTTGGAGACACACACAGAGTAATCATACAACCTGTTTCCCAAAATGGACTAGTTGCTCAAGCGAACATCGATTTAGCAGCAAAAATAGCAGCTAGATTTGAGTTACCAGTAACTCACGTTAAAGCAACCTACCACTATCTAGAAGAGGATTTACAAGCTGCTTATGGTAAAGAGAAAGCACTTATTCCTCCAACAAATTCATCCAAAAACCGCCATAGCTGGTGGTCATTCACAGCGGAAAAATCAGAAGCTCAACAACCTGAGAAAAACATGTCTCTAGGAAGCAACTCCTAGTTAGACCTGGCAGCAGTAACCTGATTGTTTACTTGGGGGGGAACCCCCATTGCGGCATCGTACCTGTTAGGGGTGTTTTGAAATCCCGGGTTACAGCCTTTGGCTTAACCCGGGCTACGCGGGAAGACAAGAGTTCCCAAGGTATTTTATGCAACTAAATTTAGTTGCAACATTCTTCAAACTACCAAAGACGCTCATTCTTTTTCAGAAAAAGAAAAGATAAAAAAGCACGCCAAAAGGAATGTCATAATAGCGAGTGCTAAAGGTTGGGCGAGGTGCCCTACTTACTGAGAGATGGTGCCCGCCCGAGGGGAACCCGACATAAAAGAGGCGCTGCACTTAAAGCTGCAGGTTCCTATTATGGCAAGGAGTCCAGCTTCGCAGATTTTTTATGGTTTTTTTGTTTTTTAAACATAAAGGAAATTTGTCCCCCACGCTCAAGAATAGCCTCATAAATAGGTTCTATGGTGTTGATGCCGTGTTGAAGCCTCAATGCCTGTAAAATATCATTTGAAGTAATGCGGCAACACTGGAGGCTTTTTCTCACGTATCTTCCATTTTTAATGATAATAACTTTCTCCCCTTTGATGTACTTTCCAATCCCATGACTTTTATACGTCAAGTAAGCCAGGAAACGGTAAACCAAAACAATCAGCATACAGACAATCATTGAAGGTAAGAGGGGAATATTATTCACAATGGCCTCACCGAGTATGGCACCAAGGATGATGTAAATAATAAAATCCAATGGGGAGTGATTCCCATAAAGGCGTGACAGGTTCACCCTGAATAAGATAATCGCATACAAGGTAATGATGAGGCCGCGTATATATAAACCGTAGTCCCCTATTTCGCCGAGCCCAAAGAACTTTTCCATGTTAGAGATCCTTTCTTTATCGTTAATTCTAGCATAGCAACGCACAGCACCTGTTTGACGGCCGTCTGTTCAACTGCACATTCGGTGATGTTGGGCGAATCAGATGGGTATGAGGTGGATGCCTCCGATCTTGTCCGTATCGGCAGCAATTGGTTATTGATTGGGCGGTAAGACCTCTTCCCCGCTTTCGCGGAGAAGAGCAAAGGAATGAGAAGGCTTAGTCTAACTCAACATCGGTTTCTGTGTCGGTTTGTGCCAGGAATTTATCTTCGTGGTCGATGATGAAACCAGCAAAAATACGGACTAAACGATCATCAAGTTTTTCCGGATAATGTACGCTGACAGTCCAGGTTTTATCGCCCAAATTGCGATTGATTTCAGCAAGTGGGTGAGGGTTATCAGGGGTTTCCAGGATCGCAAAACGGTGGAAATCGGGAGTTGCGTAGGCCGCTGCAATCTCTTTGTAATTTCCTTCTTCATCGTATTCATAGATAGTGAATTTTGCGGCTTCAAGCGTTGCAAACTTTCCGCTGATTAAACCAATTTTTACACCGCGGGTATCATAAACATCAATATCTTTTGCCCAGTGATACAAGATGCCAGGTGACAGCACGCGAGTGATACCAGTCGCTTGCCAGCCATCTTTATTCGATAAGTCATAGTTGTCACGAATACGGAAGGCACTCTTCTTTACTGTTCCGGGGTAGGTGTCTTGTTGTGTGGATTTAATCTGGTATTGCTCAGAATATTTATAAACATGTTTTGAAATGGTAAAGGTATAAGGATGATCCTCATGAACGCTTGCCAAGGCTACAGACGACAATATTGCAAATAGAACAAACAGGCACGATCTAAATGATTTTCGCATTTTCTACTACCTTATATTGATTAATAATATTGCAGCAAGCATGAGTCAGGATTCAGTAAATAATCCAAATAATTTACAGAGTTACCTAACTTCAGGCAGCAGTATCATAAAGCAAATTGCCAAAAAAGTACTAAGGAAATTTGTTACGGTAGGTATCAATAAAATTGGATTCTAGGCTTCCACAGCAACGGCATGCCCTGCGCCTGGTTCAGGCTTGGTAATCCACACGATGGGAATGAGAGCCAGGAAGATAAGTGATGAGACCCAGAAAATATCATTTAATCCCAGCGTATCGGATTGTACATCGACGATTCGATTAAACAGTGCATAACTTTGTTGTTGGTCGATACCTAAAACATTCTGGCTCAGATTGATGAAGTCATTAAAGGTGGTTGTGTAGGGTGTTGATTGTTCGGTTAATTGCGAGTGATGCACAATGGCGCGATTATTCCAGGTCGTGCTCGCAATGGAGGTGCCAATGGCGCCGCAAAATACGCGTGCAAAATTGGATAAGCCTGCAGCCGCCGCGATCTTATCGGTAGGTAATCCGGCAAGAATAATCAGTGATAGCGGGATAAAGAACATCGCGACAGGAATCCCTTGTAATAAGGTAGGGATCACCAGGGTCCAGGTATCGACATCACTGGTATAAAGCGAGCGTAGATAGAAGACAAGTGCAAAAAGAAGAAAGGCAATGGTTGTGATCACCCGGGCATCGCACCTGGGTAAAATTCTTCCGACAATGGGTGAGCAAATCACCGCAAAAACACCGAGGGGTGCCATCACTAATCCGGCATTGAGCGAGGGATAGGCCAGATCTTGTTGCAACCATTGCGGTAATAAAACCAGGTTACCAAAAAACACGCCATACCCCACCGCAATAGCGATTGTACCGCCAGTAAAATTGCGGCCGGCAAAGAGGGTAAGATCGATCACCGGATTTTTCTGGGTTAATTCCCAGACGAGAAAATAGCAAAAGCCTACCCCTGCAATAATAGCGAGGATAACGATTTCGGGTGAGTTAAACCAATCGAGATTTTTGCCCTTATCGAGCATGATTTGCAGGGCAGCAACCCAGATGATCAGGAGTATCAGGCCGATTGTATCAATCGGAAAAATTTTTCTGGCCGTCTCACGATCATGATAAATCCACCAACAGACGACAGCAGCAAACAGGCCGACTGGGATATTGATATAAAAAATCCAGGACCAATCATAGCTCGCCGTTATCCAGCCTCCCAGGGTTGGGCCGGCAATCGGGCCGACGGTCGCAGTCATTCCCCAGAGCGCTAAAGCAATGGAGCTTTTTTCCCTGGGGTAAGAGCCCAGCAAAATAGCTTGCGATAAGGGAATCAAGGGACCTGCAACAAAGCCTTGCAATATTCGGGCAAAAAGTAAAAAAGGTAAATTGGTTGCCAAGCCGCACAGCCAGGAGGTCAGCACAAAGAGTATAATAGCCCCCGTAAACAAACGAACCTGACCAAAACGCAAGGTTAACCATCCCGTTAAAGGGATCGCGATCGCATTAGCCGCTGCAAAGACAGTGATAACCCAGGTCCCTTCATCGAGAGAGACACCCAGATTACCAGCAATGGTGGGAATGGCGACATTGGCGATTGATGAATCAAGGACAATCATAAAGGTAGCAAGGGCAACAGCAATCGTTGCGATGACAAGCTTAGCCCCTTCTAAAGGAGGCAGGGCCGCGTGTTGCGCTTGTTCGCTAGTCATTGGGAAGTTCCCTTTGCTGAACTGGGGGCAGGCTCTTGCTCCTTGGGTGCGAGATTGATGGTTTTGGCTACATTTTCCTGAATGACTTTCATGGTCTCGATATCGGCTTGCTTCCCTAAATCATCATAAATCGTTGTGGTATACCCGGGTACTTCGGAGGCTTCACTGATGTATTTTCCACTTTGATCACGAATATTGACGGTGACTAACATGGATAAGCCAATACGCAAAGGATGCGCTTTCAGCTCTTGCGGATCAATCATAATACGAACGGGCAATCGCTGGACGACCTTAATCCAGTTTCCTGTCGCATTTTGCGCGGGCAAGAGCGCGAAGGCACTTCCTGTGCCTGCGGAAAAACCCACAATCTTGCCATGATATTTGACGGAAGAACCATAGAGCTCTGCGATCAGGGTGGCTCGCTGACCAATACGCATATCCCTGACCTGTTTTTCTTTAAAATTGGCATCAACCCAGACTTGCTCCAAGGGAACAACGGCCATTAATCGGGTGCCTGGGGCGATACGTTGTCCAACCTGCGCCACGCGTCGGGAAATTTCACCAGCAGCGGGTGACCGTATTTCACTGCGCTTATAGGCAATATAAGCTTCCCGAAATCTTGCTGCTGCCAATAAAACACTGGGATGCTGTTGCAGGTTTGTATTTTCGGTTAAGGCCCGGTTTGCTAAAAGCGCGGAACGGGCTTGCGTTAGCGAGGCATCAGCGCTTGTCAGGTTGTCTTTCGCATGCGTTAATTCCTCATTCGAAACGGCGCCATAACCTATCGCTGCTTTACGGCGGCTTAAATCTAGATGTGCTTTAGCCAGCGTTGCTTCCTTGTCTTTAATACTTGCAGCTAATCCCTCGTTATTAATAAATAATTGCTGGGTATTGCGTATGGTGGATCCCAGATTGGCTTCGGCCTGTTGCAGTGCAATAAAACTGTCAATCGGATCCAGTTGCACTAAAACCTGACCGGTTTTTACAAACTGGGTGTCGTCCGCTTTTACCGCGATAATCGTACCGCCCACTTGGGAGGTGATGGGGATGACATTGCCATTCACGTAAGCATTATCAGTTTCCACATAAAAACGCCCTACGAGCAACCAGTACAAGCCATAAAGGACCGCTATCAGCAAAAAAACGAGGGTCATTGAGGTAAGAATAACTTTCCGCTTCTGATGCATTCGCTGTTCATCATCGGGCTGGGTAATAACCTGTTCTGACATTAACTCTCCTGCTGTACTTTTTTGCATTTAGCAAATTGGGGCTGCAAAGCCCCCGCCAAGTGCCTTAATGAGTGCTATCTGCAGATTACGGCGACTTGTCACAAGTTGCAAATGTGCTTGTTGTTCGTTCAAATAGCTAAGCTGGGCATCCAAAACCACTAATTGTGAGGCAAGGCCGGTCCGGTACTGAACACGTGCCAGATTGTAGGCATGTTCGGCTGCATGGAGGGCTTCTTTCTGCGGCCCTAATTGCCTGTCGACGGATTGAATCGAGGCTAGCTGCATCGCCACCTCACCCAGGGCGCGATTAAGCGTGCTGTTATACTCAGCGACGGCCTCTTCATAGAGTGCGTATTTGCTGCGAAGTTGGGCCCGCAGGGCGCCAGCATCAAAGATAGGTAAACTAAACGCTGCGCCCATAAATCTTACATTGGCAGTGTTCGTTATATCGCTCAGTGCAAACGCCAGGAAGGCTGCGCCGGCGACTAAATTCACATCCGGATAAAATCTCGCCTTTGTGCCTTTTATACCATGACGGCTTGCTTCTACTTTCCAGCGTGCTCCCACAATATCAGGCCGCCGACCTAAAAGGTTTAAGGGCAAATTGTCAGGTAATTGCGGTGTCCTGGTCATTTTTAATCGCGGCTGGGTAATCCCCAATCCCCTATCCGGTCCTCCACCGAGTAAAACACCTAATTGCTGGCGCAACGTGATGATTTCTCCTTCGGCAGCAATCAGCTGGGTACGGGCTGTTTCTGTGCTGGATCGT
Source organism: Legionella sp. ST3F1 (assembly GCF_048553315.1). Classification (NCBI taxonomy): domain Bacteria; kingdom Pseudomonadati; phylum Pseudomonadota; class Gammaproteobacteria; order Legionellales; family Legionellaceae; genus Legionella; species Legionella sp. ST3F1. The sequence continues at coordinate 9,287 of NZ_JBLZIO010000026.1, forward strand.
GATTGGTAAACTTGCGTTTTGGTATCCAGGCCGGTACGTAAACGCACCATAGAAATTTTATTCAACCCCTCGCGTTGGGCAACTGTCCCCTTTAATACATCACGTAACGCGTAATAGTAGGCCAATTGATTGTAGGTTGAGGCTACCGAAGTGGCCAGGGAAAGGCTGGCTTCTTGCGCTGCAGCCTCTGCCGCCTTTTCCTGTGAAAGGGCTTCCCTGAGGAAAGAGATATTTTTCCCCCACAGATCCAAATCCTGATTGATATTTAAAAGGAAAGCACGCTGTGTGAAGGTGGCATTATCGATATCGAAAGGAAGGTCGGCAGAAGAAGCAAACCTTACCCGTTCAATGGCACCACGCGCATTGGCTTGCGGATATAAAGCCGCTGCTTTATTAGATGCCAGTGCTTGCGCTTGCTTGATCCGGGCCCTGGCAGCTTCCAAATCGGGATTGCAGGCAATGGCCTCATTAATTAACGTGATCAGTTGCGGATCGCCAAATTGGTTAGCCCAATCCAGTTTAGGCCACTGCCCATGTTGTTTGGGGATACTTTTTCTGGTTTGAAACTGTGCGGGATTGGCCATTTTTTTATGGCTGTGAATGCCGAGATAATTGACGCAACCAGTCAGGGCGGCCAATAAGAGTATTGGCACAACGCATTTTAATAATGATTTGATGTGAACATTCCCGGAAATCACATTGACCCTATTTATCTGTTGAAAAACGGTTTTGGCCCATTCACAACTGCTGAATGCACGTTATTAATCCAAATTCACTATGCGTTAGTTAACTTATCTGGTCAATGGGCGTTTCGCAATAGCAAGGTTAGCTGATCTGGACAAAAAGTACTTGTTTTTGCTTGAAATTTACTCAAAAAAGCGAGCCGATAAAAGTACTGCTACACTAAATAAACACCCCTACTGATAAAGGATTATCAATGAGAATAGTCTACTATCTGTTTCTTCTCTTAGTTAGCTGTAGTTGCTTGGGACAAACGCGCGAAATTGCCCTGACCATCGATGATTTACCGCTTGTTGCCTCACAAATGAATACACCAGGCAATCAGCAACGCTCCACGGAGCGTTTCAATCGAATTATTCAAGCGCTGACCGAACATAATGTCCCTGCCACAGGCTTTGTGATTGCAGGAGCAATAGGAAAAGGGCAATGGGAATTTCTTGAACAGTTTCGTGCTGCAGGATTTGCGATCGGCAATCATACTTATTCGCATTACAATTTAAATCAAATGAACGCTGAGAAATACATTGCCGATGTGGCACGCGCCGATAAAATTCTTGCTCCCCTGATGACGGAGCCAAAATATTTTCGTTATCCCTATCTGGCAGAAGGCAACAAGAACACGAAGCCCAAGGTTCTTGATTATCTTAATGAACATCATTACACCATTGCGCCGGTCACGATTGATAGCAAGGATTTTGCCTTTAATGAACAGCTTTATCATGTTCCTTATCGCTCGAGAGATGCTTATGTAAAAAAGATGAAGGCCCGTTACCTTGCTTTTATCTGGAAACAAACCCTGAGAGCAGAAAGGTTAGCCAAAGATCCCAATGCCAAACAAATCTTATTAGTGCATGCGAATTTACTGAATAGCTATCTCCTGGGTGATGTTATTCAGATGTATAAAGACAATGGTTATACCTTTATTACCTTAACTGAAGCACTGCAAAATCCTGCGCCAGCCCTTAGCATTCCTTCGACTGCAACGACACCCTCGGAGAGTGATATCTTAAAAAAAATTGGCAGTGAGCTTTTTCCCTCGCAGCCTGAAAATGGGGCAAATTAAACCGCGTTGAAAACACGCTGTTTAATGCTGCAGCCAATCAAATGCTTTTCCCGTGCGCAACGACAAATAAACCCTGACAATAGCTCAGGGTTTGTCCAGGAGGCCCGGTTTAATTAAGACTTGGCATTGTCCTCACCAATCATTTTCTCAACCTCTTCTTTCTGCAAAAACGCCAATTCTTTTTGTCCTGTTAACGTCAAATACAAGGCTGTTTTTAGCACGGCATTTAGAGCAGCACCCCAAGTTAGCCAGAATAAAATAAGCAGCAATAAAGCATAGAACAGATAGTCATCGATAATTGCCTGGTAGGGCTCTGGGATCCAATAGGGCGACAAATGGATAAGCAGGTAGAGCGGTAATAAATACAGAGCCAGGAGCAACAAGATATTAACCTGAAATACAGCTGATTTGGAAAAATAGTGTTTGGCTTTGTCAAAGGCAAGGCTGGGGGTTAAGTGCTCAATCATAATAAAAGGCATGATTAAAAAAGCGCAGAGATGCCAGCCAACATCGACTGCTTTAAAAAAGAGCCTGCCGAAATTACCGGCGCGCGAGAGGAGTGATAAAAGGAATCCGGCACAGGTAAAGAATACGCCCCAGGAAAGTAATGCATAACGCTGTGACCAACATTGTTGCAATCCTTCTTTAAGGGATACGTCTTTCCCCGATAAGTTAAAATTCGCCATGTATACTAACAGCGCACTACAGAAGGTATTGATACCTACGATTAAAAAAATTAACGTTAGGAAACCGGCGATTTGCAGGTACCAATCGTATTGAGGCATGTTGGGCTGCAGGTTAAGCTCCGCCCCCAAATGAACGCCCCAGCCCAATAACACGAATCCTGAAAATGTAAAAACAAGCGCAACCAGAGGAAGAATAACAAACAGTTTATGGGTTACTGCGAATCGCAGCGTTTGCAGAAACAAACGATTGGTTGCTCTCAGCTTAACAAGGAACATAGTGCCTGATAAATAAAGATCAGTAGATAACAGTATAGACGGTGGCAGCATCGCCTGACGGTTAGGGCGGAGAGGCTAGCCAAGATCCCAAACCATTTAATGGCCTGCATTAACAGGCAAAGTTAACACAGGCGCAGTCTGTGAATTTCCATCCAAGCCCGCAGTTAATGCCGTCAATCTTACTAATAAGGCAAAGGTAATTTTTGAGTTATGATCCGAGGCGCGAATAAAGAACCAATGGCCGTTATAGCGCGTTTTTACAAAGGCATCCAGGGGTTCTTTATTACTGGAGTAAATTCTCATGATACCCTGCAGGAGTGGTTTCCAATCGAAACAGCGCCCTTGCGTGTCCTTTGTTATTTTGACCAGATTCGCTTTGACATCTTCTTCTGGCACTTGCACCGCATGAGACAGAAACAACATTATCCCATAAACGGAGCGAAGACGAGCAAAAACAACATTCTTCGCCGGCGCAGTTTTGGCTATGGTAATGAATCCAGCGTGGTTCACTGTGGTGGTTGCGATGTCGGTGTCCATAATAGCAATGTCCGGGCTGTTTTGGGGCACCTTGAGAAGTGCTTTAAGGGCTAAGGCATCCCGTGAGTAGGGACTATTAAAGTGAATAATCAACCCTAACTGCTCTTGATAATTGATCGTTTCAATCCTTACTTTCTTTTCATGCAGCATTTTTTGCAGAAGAGTAATGAAGTGTAGAAATTTTTTGTATTCATAGTGGTCAATGGGTGAAAGATCCGTGCTATTAGTGCCGGTGGCAAATGACGCGTTATTCAGTTCCCCAAGTCGATTGATCACGACACGCAGAATTAACTGGTGATCGTGAATACCCCCATGAAAAAGTAATACCAGCTGCTTAAAATTGATGGGCTGGAGCAGTGAAGCGACAAAGTCTGCACTGTCAATGGGGACATAGGAAATGGTGGGGGAATCGGTATAGCTCACACTGGGCGCTACGGCGACGCCAACCGTAGGTATCGTTGAACCCGTATCCGTGGTGTTTCTGTCAACCGGCCAGTTCACATTCCCTGCCAGGGCGGAATTTAAAGAATAGGAGGCTGTAACGCTCGTTACCTTTAAATGGGAGGTAGGTTCCAGATAACGTAAACGGACGAGATTTTTTAATACCTGTGCATTATCCGTTTCACGGACAATATCGTTATAACGTGCCCTGTCGAGATGAATTTGTCTTGGCCCGATGGACGTACATCCAGTTAACAATAAAACACTTAAACCCAGATATCGGAAATACAGGAATAGAGTTCGGTGAATTCGTGGGTAATCCATTACGTTGGTAAAATCCCTCTTTGCGCTTGTCTGGCATCATAGCCCAGGATGAAAAAAATTAGCAAGTGCCGATCGGTTACTTGCCGTGACTAAGGAAAATAAGCCCTCCACGATGACGACAGGCGTTGATATTATTTCCAATAATCGAATAGCAAGCCCTCTTCTCCAAACAGAGGATCCCTGGCTGGTAATCCTACCTGCTTGATGTTGTCGACGACCTGGGGATGTTCTTCCGCTTTGCCATAATTCATGTCGCACGCGACATCAAAAGGATAAGCACCAATGCATTTGAAATCGTTGGTTGAACGCCTGTTTTTATGGGCCACACCGGCAGGGAGAATAATGACATCACCGCGAGCAATCTCATAAATTTTACCCTGATCGCCGCCAATCTGAACCTGGCAATACCCTGCAATCACAACCAATAATTCATGCGTGTTACTATGGTAATGATGGTTTTTATAGATTCCATCAACCCAGGAATTGATCCATTGGTTCTGTCGCAAAAACGCCTGAATGGCCTGCGGCGGTTGGTCAGTAAAGGCAACCATGTTTTTATAAATCAATAAGGGATAGTGCGGGTTGTTAGGGAAATAACCGTTTTTTCTGATTAATTCATGAATCACTTCTTTGGGCTGCGCGAGTTGTCCCTTAGTCATTGCATTTCCTAATTATTGTTCCCGCCAACTGATATCTAATTGTAGTCGCTGTAACGTATCTAAATAATCCGTGAGGGAAATCTGCCCCATACAGGCTGTAGCACCGGATAACCGCTGTTCTTCATCACTTAATCGCTCCGCGAGCAAAATCGCCGGGATACAGGGTATATAGAGGCCATCTCCGTGTTTGGCGTAAATATCAAAGCGTATTTGTTTAACCTGTTGCTGGTGATCCAATCCAGAGAGCTCCATATAAAAACCAGTATTATCATGGCCAAATGCATTGAACCAATGAGAGATTTTAAGGAGCGCTAAGGCAGATTTATCGAGAGAGGGAAAGAGATTAAGTCTAACCAGCCAGGACATAAAAAATAGAATTAACTGCAAGGTTCTTAATTCCAAACTCGCCTGAAAGCGAATGGTTTTTAACTGGGGATAACGTTCAGGAAACAAGGCTAAATCAGGGACATCACAATTACCGAGAAAGCGCTTATTCAATTGCCAGAATGGTTTTAATTGCAAATCTTGCCAGCCATAAATCAGCTGTTGTTTGCCATCAATCAGGGTATAAAAAGGTTTCCCGGCGTAACTTAGAACACCGGCCGTTGTTGCTAATCCCTGATTGGTTAATTGCGCCGTTGCGATGGCATAGTCCACTTTCTCCAGGACTGAAAATTGATCAAGATAATGGTCGATAACAGCGCTGGTTAATGCTGGTAAGGAGCTTGCGCCACTGCAAATGAAAAGATTTTTCTCCGTGGCTTCCGAGTCCAGTTTAGAGATGCCATCCACAAAATCCCGCGAATCAGCCAAATCAATGTAATGACAACCTTGATCTAGACAGGCTTCGGCAACTCGATAGTCCTGGCCTTGGAAAGGACCAGCAGTATGAATAACAATATCGGGTTGAACTGCTGCAAAGATCGTTGCCAGGTTTTGCGAAATATCGCAGCGAATAGCCTGGGCAGGATGAATCGGCGCCAGGGTTTTAACAAAGGCCTGCGCCTTCTCAAGGCGTCGCCCGCCAATGATTAATTGGATATTGGGATTCGTACTCAACACCTTTGCAATGTAACGGCCAAAATTGCCGTACCCACCAAGAATGAATACTTTTTTTATTTTCATTTCAATATCTCTGAAAAACTTCTTGCGCCGACGCTTATTTGTGCCCTCACTATAATTAACAAACGTCCAATCTCAAAATGGAAATTTATTCTTTATTTTTTGACCGTAATAATTGACGTCGATGACACGCTGTCTCTTTAATCAGATCTAAAGCCATCGCAGGATTGCTATGCTTCCCGGTCAACCGAAACCGGGCCGGCGTGTATGCACCATGAATTAACAGGTGGCGAATACCTGGAGGAAAGGAGTCGGGATTGGGTGCGATACCCAAGCGCTCAGCCAAGGACAGTGTAAATTGTACTTCGTCGCGATGGGTTGGTGTTTCCGCAATTTCTTTTAGCATCTGCTCGGTTGAGGGCAAGGTATATCGACCGCTAAATACGGCACAAGCCAATTCTGCCTGGAGTTCAGCCAGTGGGAATACCGCCCCACGCGCCCCCGGGTACATACCAATAAAAGCAATGCCCTTAAAGTCGGTGGGAAAGGTATCTTCATAAAGGGGGGATTTTAAGCGCAACGCGTCGGGCAGGAAAGATAAATTTCGCTGATAACCGGTGCAAAAAATGACGACGTCAAAATCAAGGCACTCACCCGTTTCCAGCATGACACTGGTTTTGTTGAAATGCTTGATATCACCGCGTACAGGTTTCAGTTTACCGAGACGAACCCAATGCAAATACTCCTCTGCAATAACAAAATCGACGGGTGAGTGAGGGTACATACGCCATTCAGGAAATTCATTTTGCTCAGCACAATGCTCAAGCATCCGTTGATAGTGTTCTTCGTTTGAAAGTACCTCCTGTGCACTCGCATAAGATTTCAAAAGATCTCTCGGCAGCAGAGGGCCATTATTTTTGGGATCGGAGGAGCGGTATCTTTTGATCATCCAACGCTCTTTACGAATTAAGTGAGTCACCGAGGTAATTTTTGCCAATTCCTCTGCAATGGAAGTACCACTTAACGAACCGCCTACCACTAACACCTTTTTATCTTTAAAGGGTTCTGGACCGCGATATTTGGCGCTATGGAGCCAGTTGTCTTTTAATTTCTCCAATCCTTGAAAAGGGGGAATAAAAGGATGCGAAAACTTACTGGTGCAAATCAGGACGGAGTCGAAGGATTCTTCTTGAGTTTGCTTACGATCGGTTTGCCATCGAACAAGCCAGTGTTTATCTTTAGGGATTATTTGAATAATTGGTGAGTTAAATCGAATAGAACGCTCAAGCTTATGATGCTGGGCATAATGACATAAATAGTCATAAACCTCTTGAGTGGTGGGGAAATCACTGGCCTCCTTAGGCCAACTGAAATCAGAAAAGGTTCCTGTATGACGAGAGATATTAACCCGCATGCCTGGCCAGGCAGTACTGGCATCATCAATGCTTCGTTCATCCGGACCCCAAACGCCACCTAGCCGATAGGACATTTCAAAAAGGGTTGGGGCTAATCCCTCTTTAATGGCTGCTACAGCAGAAGTCAGGCCTGATGGACCCGCGCCAATAATAGCTAATTTGTGCATCTTTCTCTGATCCAATACTGAGAAAAACTTATCAAAAGAATCGTTGCTTAGTAGAGAATAGATGATAAGGGTAAACTTGTCTGTTTGCGAATACCATTAGCCTGATTAGTCAATTTCTCGTCAGGGCTCGCCCTTTGTATTTTGTCATTCAGGATAATACTTACTCTCTCCAGCGCCTAACGCTTGTTGGCTTTATGACTAACCTGTCAACTCTTGCCCTGTCGACTCTTTCTCCTTCCGCACCGCCTGAAATTTCCTTCAGCTCTTTATCAGATAATTTATTTAACTTTTTCTCGGTGGGTTGTTTGTCTTTTCTCTTTGTCATCGTGGTTCTCCGTGTTAGGTACTAAGAAAATTATAGACCACACGATCAATACTTGCTCACTCCTGCAAGAGGCGAAAGGTTGAACAAAAGCTATACCAACTGTTAAAATCGAGAGATTAATTTTTCATAGATCGCTTTTTTGTAGACATTTTGCATGCCTTTATCACCAATAAATCAACTAAAAGACTCCTTCTTTTACAAAGCCCCCAGGCAGCAAAGCCATTTTGATTTTAGGGCTGATGATTTTACCTTAAATCAACTGGATGCAGAGTTTTCGTCGATGTATCAGCTCTTTATTTCCAATAAAACCCGTTGGGAAAATGACCGTGAAAATGAAATCGTCCTCATGGTAGATGCATTGTGTGATTTGATGATTCACTATTACGAATCCCATTCTGTGCAAGCGAAGTTAGATGATCTTAAGAAAAAGAAACGTGACATAACGATTTTTAGAAACAATAATCCCTTATCCGACAATCAAAACGATAACAATCCGGCCAGCACCTTTCTCTGGAATAAAGCGATCGATAAGTTCCTGGATTTTGCCCGTTCCTTAATTAGTACAGCCAAATTAAATGACCATTTGTCTCATTTAGATGACTATCGTACTTATTGGAATAACTGTCACAATCTTGCACACCATGTCGTGCTGTCGCTGCAACCTGCACTCCCTGATTTTATTCAGGGGATAAACAGGAAAATGGGAAACCATTATAGTCCGGATGAGTTCCTCCAAATACTCAATAAACCCAATAATTTTTTATCCGCCCTCAGTGTGGGAATCTATTCCTTCCGTTTCATGATTAATCTCGTGATGATGTGCAAATATACTCTTCAGGCTCATCTGGGTAACCAATTATCCAGTGAAAAAGTTTTTCAGGATGAGCTGGAACAACGTGGTTTTACCATGCTAAATGACATCGTTTGGGGTACCGTCAATTTATTAATATATCGCCAGGAAATGTTTCGTTTATCAACAGCAGCGATAGTCAATACCGTTGCTGTTTCTTTGGTTTTTAATGTCGCCCTGGTAGTAAGCCATTGGTTATTTGACGCAACAAAGCATCATCACCGGATCCAGGAATTAGAAAGACAAACAGAAAATCTGCCTGCCGATTCGCAAAAATTGGCAATCATTAAGCGACAAATGGATATATTACAGGATGAATGGGACGCTCAATCGGCCTATTATGCTTTTAACTTCACTGCGGCCTGCTGTCAGGCCGTTGGATTTGGCGTGATTTTCCTGTTGTTTGGCGGTCTTTCCCTGACTTATGTGTTCAGTATGATGTTAGGCTCTGCCTTATACGCCACTGCCAATGAATTCAAACAGTGTGCCCAGGCAAACCTCGCTGTACAACGGGAGTTATTAAACGGTCAACAGATCAATGACCCAACACACCAGAAACTACTCACAGAATTAACCGTAGAGCGCCATAACGCCAATGCCAATTTCTGGAAAAATCTAGTTTATAATACAGCCGGGCCGACTTTTATCGTCACGGTCGCTGCCATATCCTGGCCCGCTGCTTTACTCATTACAGCAGCCTACATGGCTTATCAATCAACGCATACCAATCAACAACCGCGTTCTGAAGCGCATCAGGATAAATCTGGCATTTATCGTCTATTTACTCCCCCGCCTAAGGCTGACAATCATGGCAGGTTGGGAAATGGAGTACCTCTACCACAGTACGGCGCTTATTAAAATCCCATTTCGGACGCTTCGAAGGATAAGACATGCCGATCAATCACGATGATTGACGATGCTACAATGTTTAATTTGTCATTTGCCCTGGGTTTCACACAGGGCTTGCAAAATATCAAGAAAAGGTTTGGTCGCTGCACCAAGGCGGCCATCCTTGAGGATCTCTAACTCCCGTGCCGTAATGGCACTTTTATTAATCCCATCCAATATATCGATCACTTTGTTTGCTGTACAAATCTTGTCTTCAGCATTAAAGCGTGATTTCCACCACATCAATTTATATCTGAATTTTAACGGATCAGGATTTGTATTGGTTTCGTCGGAGCTAACTTCTGCATTTGAAACACTCTCAGCCTCTTCCGCCCTTGCTTTGATGTAGCATTGCAAAACGTATTTGAGCCTATCCGCAGGAGCCGCAGACTCGGCAGGTTTGGTATAGGTTGTTGCAATTGCTGCGGAACAGATTTGTTTAAACGCTTGCTCCTGACTCAAGTTTTCTTCCCGACCCCCTGCCTGAGGAAATGGCAACTCATTGACGGGGCCTCCCCCTCTTTTGAATTGACTTAATTCGTCTAATTCCTCCTGATGAAGCTCTCCTTCTGGATGGTGTATAGCTAACTCCCTAAGAGGGGGATACTCGGAACAGTAAGGATAATAAATAGTCTTCCCGGGAGACTGAGTGAAATCATGTAATTTTCCCGGCTCCCTATTTAATTCGAAAACGATATCCAGGGTGGGATCACAGATAACCCTATCCTCATCACTCCCCAAACTGACTACAATATGACTGCTGCCATTGACCCCAAGGACAGCCAGATTCATTTCTGCAAGTTGTTGGGGGTAATTGTTCTGGATATAGTGGAAGGCCAGTGTGGCAAATTCGCCACACTGGCCTATTCCTTTTTCTAAAACAAAGAGTTCAAGGGCGTGCCTTCTAATTGACTGACCGCGTTCAGAGTATTCGTCCACCCCTTTATACTGACAAAAAGCTTCCCATAACTTATCGGCTTGGGCTCGCATAGCAGCAACGTTTTGCTCATAAAGCGCTGAAGAGTTTTCTTCCAGTTCATCGCCGCCAGGTGTATCGCCTTGCTTTATATATTCCCTGGCATGTGCACAGGCATCTCGCGCGATATTCAGAAGCTCAGCGTTATTCATAGAGAAAAATAGGGCAATTGATTGATCATTATATACGATGTATCCACTCTTTGCTGGCTCCTGAAAAGTCCCTCTTTTTGTTTAAAGTCATAGCCAGGTCGGATCAAACACTTTCTGAAGCCAATAAAACCCGGGCCTTTATCACCGATTTACTTCCCCTGCCTAAGGCCAAAATCATAATGGTTTTACCGATGATTCCTTTACAACGGTGCGACGCTTGTTAAAATCCAGGTTCTGACGCACGAGTTAGGAATAGGACATGCCGATCAATCATGATGAATTACGATGCTACAAAGAAATCGAACTCAGTGAGCAGGGGAAACTGCAATTCTTTTTAAATAAACACAGCACTAAAGAGGGAACCTGGGGTCTTTTGCAACTACGGGAAGGTGAAGCCGATTTTATTTTCCTTAATGGCGCTGAAGAAGAATTAGCCCGGCATCGACTTAATCAGCAGGAACCCCAATTATTAATACCACCGGCTTCCTGGCATAAAATTATCCCCCTCAGTGACAATTGGAGTGCATCACTCCAGTTTTACTGCAAGCCGCAGCGCTATTTTTATAAAAAATATGGTCTTGCTCCGATCCATAGTGATTTATTGCAGGTGTACCAGACGTATCTTCACCAGCAAGAAAAAATGGCCGTGCTGGATGTAGGATGTGGCTCCGGAAGGAATCCCTTATTTTTGGCCTCATTAGGGCATTCCGTGACGGGCATGGACATCAATGAAACCGCCATGCAGCAAATAACTGAGATAGCTCAGAAGGAGGGGCTGACAACGATTCAAACGATTATCCAGGACTTTAATTTGCCATTAAATCCCGGCCATCAAGCCTATGATTTTGTCTACTCAACGGTTACCTTGCAATTTTTAAATGCGAAACGCATCCCGGCTTTGTTAACTGAACTCCAACAAATGACCGCTCCTCAAGGCTTTCATTTCCTGGTTTTTCCAATCAAGGCAGAGCCCTATCTTTACCCTTCATCGTTTACTTTTTTGGCAGAAAAAGACGAGCTGTATCATTTTTACCAGGACTGTGGCTGGTCAATTCTGGAATACAAAGAAACGGTAGGCAACCTTCATAAATTGGATGAGCATGGTAAACCTATCCAGGGATTATTTGGTTTCTTATTTGCGCAAAAACGGAGATAACAACGGATTAAATCAGAAAAAGGCAAAACGAATCAGGAAAAGCCAAAGCAACGCTTTGGCTGTCTTGCAAAAATAAGCGATCGTCAGGTTATCAATCTGAATACGGCAATCAATTTGTTTTAACCGCTTAATCAGTCGTAACCCTGGCAGGCATGCTACGTGCCCGTGCCAATTTTGGAAAAAATGGCCGCAATTTAATGAAGAACTCATAAGCCATTAATAGTGCACCAAGCGCAAAGACCACATCCCCGGGAAGGCGTAACCATTGCCATAACAAGGTGGTATTGTAAAACTCAAGACTTCTTGCGTGGGCAAGCCCATTTTCATAAACATCCATCAATTGAGCCCAACCAATGGGGAAGAAATTTAAAAAAATCCATAAAACCAGACCCGCATTATAAAGCCAGAATGCCCATACCCCTAAACGGTCACTCCAGATCAGTTGATTCCCTGCCGCATAACGCAGGCAAAAATAAATTAACCCCAGTGCGAGTAAACCAAACGCGCCGAATAAGGCGGTGTGGGCATGATTCAGGCTAAGGAAGGTACCGTGCTCGTAAAAATTGACTAGCGGGGCATTCAGTGTCCCGCCGCCGAATACCCCTGCTCCGACAAAATTCCAAAAAGCCGCGCCCAGAATATAAAGATAAGCCAATTTATAAGTAAAATTACCCTGTTTCCTGATGCGTTGATAATCCTCAATCGCATCAATAATTAACAGGACGAGAGGCAATACTTCAATAAATGAAAACATGGTTCCCAACGGTATCCAGATATCCGGTGTACCCGTCCAATACCAATGGTGTCCTGTACCAATAACGCCACCCAGAAAAATCAGGATTGATTCAAGAAGGACAATACGCTCCGCTAACCGTCTGGAAACTAATCCGGTACCCATTAAAAGATAGGCCGTGGCGCAGGCGGTAAAAAATTCAAAGGACTGCTCTACCCAAAGATGCACAACCCACCAACGCCAAAAATCAGTGATGGTGAAGGATTTTTCAATGCCCGTTAAAGGGATCATACCAAAACAATACATTACAGCGACGTTGATTGTGCTTGCCCAGAAAAGATGTTCCAGGCGGATTCGACCAGTCCAGAACTCCACGGTGGCTGTTTTTAGTTGCTCCCATGTCGGCCACATGCCCCTGAAAACAATAAAACTCCAGAGGAACAGGCCGATACAAAAGCCGATTTGCCAGAGCCTACCCAGTTGAATATAGGACAATCCTTGGTTACCCAACCAAAACCAGACAGGATTGACATAGCCCATAATGCCAAGATAATTCCCAAGAATCGCTCCACCAACCACCAATAGAGTGACCCAAAACAGCAAATCGACTAAAAACCCCTGTCCTTTGGTTTCCTTGCCGCTAATGATTGGCGCGAGAAATATGGCCGCGCTAATCCAGGAAAGCCCTATCCAGATAATGGGTGTTTGCGTATGGACATCCCGCAGGAAATTGAATGGCAAAAATGCATTAATAGAGAGGCCATAAAACCCATCCCGTTCGGTATAGTAGTGCGCCATGATCGCACCAACCAGGATTTGGGTTAATAGAAAAACGGCCACAATAGCAAAATACTGGTCCAATTTTCGCTGACTGTCTGTAAGCGGTTTAAAGCCTAAAAGGACAGGGCTCTTGACGCCCGTATCCACTTCGCTTAAGTAACGATGATAGACATAAAGCACAGCCCCAAGACCAAGGAATACAAAGCAAAAAGAAATCCAGGTCCAGCAGAAGGTTGCGGAGGTAGGGAGATTGCCCATGGTGGGCTCATGCGGCCAGTTATTCGTATAGGAATAATTTTTCCCAGGCCGGTGGGCAATGGTTGTCAGCGAAGAATAAAGTCGTGGGCAACCTATGTGCCCCTAGCTGATTTTATTGAACAAATTAGGCTTCTTTAGAAGCCACTTCCTATTGAACCCGCTTTTTTTATTGAAAATAAAAAGGCAGTTATGTATCATGCCCCCCTCATTGAAGTACCGGTTGTACCTCAGAAATATGGAAAAGGTTTTATACGTTCAACTCATGGATAAACTCTGGAAATTCTACAGTACCCCAACCCTACCCAGGTTGTTGGTTGTCTTTCCAAGTAAATTAAAGTGTGAATCCAAAGTTGTATGTCAGAATAAGAAAATTACAAATTACAAACCTCAAAGAATATCATTACTCTGTTATAGAGAGTGGTTCAGAAAGACAGATTATCCATATTTTTAGAGGGACGCTGATCAGTAACCGTTACCTGGTGATGCGTTAAAGGATAAAAGCATGTTAGAGTATTTTTCTGAAATAGAAATTGAGCATTTAAGAGCGCTCAAAGCAAACCTTTCGGTAAAGCCCAAAGACTATTTTTTTCATCGTATCGAGAATTTCGATGAGTTTAGGCAAATTAATGCCTCAATGTGGTTATGGCAGTGGCGGTATTTGTATTCCGGACTTACCCTGGTTGTTGAGACTTTTAAAGAACTGGTTAACGCAGTTTCTTCCTTGCTCACACTCCATTTTTCCGTAGCAGAAGAGCATTTCTATAAGGCACCAAAGGCTGCCTTGGCGGTACTTGCAAAACTCACGTTGGATATTGGTTTACTGTGTTTACACCTGACCCGTTTAACTACTCTTCTCATCGCTACTTTTTTTCCGCAGCTAACCTGGTTGAGCCTCACTGCTGCTTCATATGCGATGACTTTTTTGTCTTATCCCGTGCTGGGTACTCCTGGCTTGGTGATTGGGTTAGGGGCTTATACTCTGTGCGCCTCCCTTTTTATTCAGTCAGTTACTCATGAAAAACCCAAAAAATACAAACGACAATCGAACTGGCGTCAGGAGCTTGAAGATTTTGATAGTCTGCTTGATCAAGTTATTTCAGACAGACAACAGATTCGTCAGGTTTTAAATCAAGCTATAGAAGAAGAAAATATGGAGTTTTCCAAATTACCTCAATTAGATAAATCTCCTGGTAAGCAACAAAGATTTTTTTCAGATCCTGCTAAATTAAAAAAAGACTACCGGTTACTAAAAGGGGCATCTGAGACAACAAAAGAAATGAAAGAGACCATTGCGCAACTGTCTTTAGCTCTTGAATCTTATCCTGATTTTTGTTCTAAGCTCGCTGTCTCTGATCCTCATTATATAAGCCAAATTTACAAAGATACGGCTGAACATCATGCCACAGTATTGGCACTGGCTAAAGAAGTTTTGGGGCTAATTGAAAACTTAGGACATCAACGAAAGGGAATATCTGAAAATCGTACGGAATCACAATTTTCTTACCAATAATTTGTTAACTATCAATATATTAAAAATTAATAATAAAGTGCAATATGAAAATTAAATCAATACTAACAGGTACAGCATTGTCTGTAGGTACGGGAGGCCTGATTGCTAAGGGAGCTGCTGTCCTTCTTCATATAACCTTCCCCGCTGCTGCAACTTTGGGCTTACTAGTAGCAGGAGCATGTCAAATAAATAATTTAGTAGGGCTCATTAATGGTGAAAATGATGCGAAAGAGGAGTTCAAAGAAACCGAAGATTCGCGGAATGAAAAATTGGCTGAGAAAATAATATGTAAAGTGAAAGATAAGAAAAATAGTGAGAAACAGAGGTCACTAAATGATGTCGTGCAGCCGCAAATTGATGCTATGAAAATGGAAATTGATAGCGGTTTCAAGGCACACAATACTAGAATAACTAATCTCGAAGACCATGTGCATGAAAATCAGGCCAGATTAAATCCAGGAACATCCAGGGTCGATGATTCCCCTAGCCCGACTGGAGTTGACCTTTCCAAGCCAGAGAAAGTCGAACATCAATCTCCGGGACTACCCACAGCAGACTCTCAAGACAATTCAGCCAAGGCACTCACTCAACATGGCTTTTATGCAAGTTCAAATCAGAGCAACTTTAATCCCTCACCACAGGTAGCTGCCTCAGATACCTCAATGTCTCAAAGGAAAAAGCGCGTAGAGATCAGAATCTAACGTTAGTGCACTCCCAGGGGTGCCAATTCAGTTTTATACTAAAGCAAGGAACCGAAGGAACATGCCAGGTACAGCCGAACTTTTACCTGTGGGAACCCAGGATCTTGGTGTATTACCCCGCAAGGGGCGAGAAGATTATTTACCCGAGATCGAGTGGCATGACCAGCACAAAAGGCATGCCCTAATCAAACCCGATGAAAACAATGAATACACGATCACAGAAAGCCTGATAAAGGCCAGTTCCCATTGTGCGCTTTATGATAATCAAACGAAAATTTTAGAATGGCATTATGGAGAGGATGGCCGTTTAATTGTGCAATCCTATACTGAAAAGCAGGTGAATTTATTTGCTGCGCTTAAAGTTAAAGAATGTTTGATTAAAGCCCAAGGTCCTTTATTTTTCAAAGGAAAATTAGATAGTGAGGCTACTGTCGCTATTGATGCAGAGGCTTTATGGTTGGCTGATGCGGTTACCTCTGAAGGCACTATTGTTTTAAACACACGTCAAGGAGTCGGCCTTTTAGCACCGGTTAACGGGCAGCACTTGGTAATTAATGCCTCATACATTCACCAAGAAGCGGACCTCCAACTTTCAGGACAATTGGATGTCTCTACGCAATGCTTTAAACAAGATGCTTCTGTTAAAACCTCGGTAACCTCGTTACGCTTTATTGCTGCTCAATGTGAGATGAGAGGCGAGCTAACAGTTAACAGGGAATGCTTTTTGACCTCGACTATCCTGGTTTGGGGACATGAAACAGCACAGTCTACTTTCCGTTTCTCTGGTGATAATCATATCCATGCCCGCTACTTGCAACTGCACGGAGACACGCAGGCCCGTATCGGGAATTTAGAAGGAAATAAAGAAGGGAGCTTTATTGTTGACCAGGAATTACTGGTTGATGAAATTGCTGTTGCTCATTTTTTTAATACAAAATGTTCTATCAATAAAACGGATAACCAGGGTGAACTCTTATTCGATCAATGCAGCGCGGAAACCCAATTTGTTAAACAAAGCGGGATATTCGACGCACACCAATCCCTGTTAACTGTTGCTGGCGAGTTTACACAACATAACCACGCATTCACGGAACTAAAAGATTGTGTTTTTAATGCCTCCCTGACCAATGTGTGTGGTGGTGAGTTTTTTGTAAGCGACACTGCGTACAAAGGTCAATTTTGCAAGGTATATGCTGGTTTTTTGGCACTTCAAAATCGATCCGAGATTGAAATTGAAAAACTATTTTTAGCCAGGGAGGCTCGTTCAATAGTTCATGATTGTAATGTTAAAGCGCATCATTCTATCGAAGCATCAGGAGAACTGTCTTTTGAAAGCACTGATGTAGAAACAACCTACTTAAAAACTATAAATGGGAAGTTTACCAGTAAGAAGTCAACTATAAATGCTGATGCCCTCGTGCAATTAAGAGGTGTTACCGAATTAGCGGAGTCACATATTGTAGGAAAGACAATGACTCTGGATGGTGAGTTGTCAATTAATAAAGCCCAATTGAATGCGGATTCGTTAAAAATAATATCTCAAAAAGCAACCATTAACTTATTATTTTCTCATTCAGGGTACCTTCAATTGCAGGGCAGCGAGAATGCAGAACAAGTTGTTTTTAAAGGATGTGGGTTAACCACTCAATTACTTTCTTGCCTGGATCACATCACTTTTGACTCGTCTACTTTTTATGGTGTTTCTGAGAAAAAAATCATTCATGATTTGCGAGCCCATTTAAAACTCAATAATGCAAAATTTATTACGGAAGATCATATAAGAAATTATATGAATGGTGAGATTGAGTTAGAGAACAACAGTATTATGAAGGTGCGGCTGTTGCATTCGCAAGGGGCTATGAAGGCTAAGGATTCGCAGTTATTTTGCGAAATTTTATGGCAGGAGAATGCGGCTCTTGAGCTTGAGTCAAGCGCCATTAAGATCAGGGATGAACTTCGAACAAAAGCCAGTAAACTCGTGTTAAATAAAGGCTCTGTCATATTGGCAGCATCCACTCAATTGAGGGAGGCTTCTGCACTTAACTTGAACGAAGGAAGTACGCTCATTTCCCAATCTGGGTTGGTTAATAGTTCAGATTCCACAATTACCAGCACAGACTCAAGAGTTTTTGCCAAAAAATTTAAAGCATATGGACGTACGGAGTTATGCTCCAGCTTATTAGTTGCTGATGAGCTGCTTATTTATGACGGCTTTGCAGCTAACTCTATGTCAGAGGTTACTGTAGATGGCTTGATTGTTATTGCTTTAGAAGGTCATGCCCGGCTGGAAAATTCAGCAGTAGCTGCAGATACTCTTACAACCTTTGGCAGGATGGATGTAAGTAATTCTGCCTTGGTAACTAAAGAGGACGTACAGGTTTTTTCCTCTGCGACGTTAACCTTGGAGGGGCGGTCAAAGGTAGAAGCTGAAAACATGCTCGTCAGGGGTACTTTGGATGTTCAGGATAAACCCGAAGTAGATAGTGGGAAACAGCAAGAAAAAACCATTTCTTTAATTAAGGTGAATAAAGAATTACATGCTGCTGAGGCTGCTACGATAAAAGGGACCTCTGATTTATTGATTGAAGCTGAAAAATATGTGCATTCAGGCACTACAAATTTTACTGGGAAACTGAGCGTAACCGGAGGAATGCTCACTAATCATGGTTCCTGGGAAGCACGTAGCCTTTATCTGGGATTGGATGATCAAGTACGCAATTTTGGCTCTTTCTCTGCCGAAAATATGACGACTCACAGCAATTTTCTTAATTTAATGGGGCAGGTTTATGCCAGAAAATCATTATCCGTAGCGGGTTTTTATGGCGTTAATTCTGGTCTAATTGCAGCTAATAATTATTCAAACTCTACATTATTGTCAGTTAATGGTGGATTAGTACTTCCTAACTTCTCCGCAGATCCTCAGCATCTTTTTACATGGGGTAATTTTGCAGCAGTAGGCAAAATAGCCTTGACCACCCTGTTTCCCGGATACAGTAATGCGGTTAACCTGGGATTTATGGGCTTAGGGCTTTGGTACAACGAGCCGTCTCTTTATAACAGAGCTAAAGATTTTAATTTGGATAGCATGACTAAAGATTTTAATTGGAAGCGGTATAGGAGCATGCGTCGACATGAGTTGATGGCAGAGCTTTGCCAGCTTAAAGGTCTTGCTTCAACTGCATATAGTGCTTTTAATATGGCTTACTCAATTCCTGGTGAATTATCCAGTTTGAGTAAAGATTATCCTGCTATGAAAAGGGTTTTTGATCTCGAGAGTTACTCCTATTCCCATCTCAAATCAGCCGCATCTCAGTTTGATTACCAAAATTTTGGCAGACGTTCCGCAAGTATTGTTCTAGGTAATTACTTCGATGACTCTTTAGTTAATATCAACTTGGGACTAAGCGTGGCCCCAACTACCAAGAAAAGAAGTCTGTTTAGTATTAATACTGGGGCGGAGTGTTCTCTTCTATCACACAATGTCGAGAACCTGGCGTTTTTTAATAGTGGCTGGTCTGGCGGTAGCGAGGCATGTTTCTCAACTCGTTATGCCTATAACACAGGTGGTATACAAGGCGTTAATCGGTTTCTCTTTAATGCGGGTAAAACAGTAAACAAAGGAGACATTCGGGGTAATAATGCCTATGTGGCTATTGATCGCCTCACCCAAGAAGGACAGTTTGACTTAAGTAACGGTCAAGCAAGAATAGAGGAATTTAATGATAACAGAGACGCCGTAACTGAATATTCTGATATGTGGGTTACTGGCACCAGTTATGGGTCAGAAGGCCATTTTGCTGCTCAAAGAGCCCGATTCATTTATATCGATAAATTCAGAACCTATGAAAATTCTACAGCCAACACCTCCCAGGTTTTTATTGGTGCGCAGGAGTTCTCGCTTGGCGGGCAGTTAGCACATCAGGATGGGCTTGTTATTGAAGCAGATAAAGCGGTTTTAGCAGAAGATTCAATTGTAACTGGCAAACAAACCAGTAAAGACGAGTTATTTGTACCTAAAGCCGAAATTCCCAAGGAACAAACTGCATCAACAGGTGAACAACCCATGTCAGGTAACGATGCAGCTACAGTAGATGTAGAAAAAGAGTTTAAACCCCAACATATTTTGCAAATTCATGCACGTGAAGTGGTATTTGATGGCAAAATGAGCGGCGGTGATTACACGCAAATCCAAGGAAAGACAGCTCAATCGACTGCGTCGACCCAAACCGGTGAAAATAAAGAAACTACGGTTGCCAAGTTTGAAAAAATGACTGTAGAAGAACATGCCGACATTAAACTGACCAATGGCTCTATCGAAGGCATAGCCACAGAAAATTCAGGCCAGTTGGAGCTTTCCAAATTCTCTCTAAATATGCATGAGCTGGAACAGAACGCTGTAATGAGGCTTGATGATTGTGTTGGGGAGATTAGTGAAGTCACTGATTCTGTTACTGCGACTACTGCTATAGAAGGCTATTCATCACTAAAGGGTACAAGTTTTGTTTCCGTAGGAGGGCTTACAGCTCAAAGCACCCGTTTTAATTATACCGATGAGTTTGTCACCGGGGAAACGAGCCAATTTAAGACAGATAATGTGCATGTGGCTACCGGTCATTTCGAGGTTGGAGGCAAAGTTGACTATCAAAATGCTTTATCAGTCTCTGCGGAAAGGGCTCATTTAAAAGCCGGTTCTGTAATAAACGGCAAACAGACCGCAGAAGATGAATTATTCGTGGCCAAGGAGGAAACAGCAACACAATCTGGTAATACTCCAGCCCTTGAAAAAGAATTTAAACCGCAAAATACGTTTGCCATAGAAGCCGAAAAAGTAAAGTTGGATGGGGCAATTAAAGGAGGCGATTATACGTCAATCAAAGGTGTACAGATTGAAAAAGCAGAAGGTGTAGACGCTGTTGTTGAAAAATGTGAGACCCTGGAGGTAGGCGAATCCGCAGATATCGATCTGACCTATGGTTCTATTGCCGCTAAGAGTGGTGATATTTCAGGGCTAGCTCATTTAAAAAATTTTGATGTAACGCTTGATAAAACACGAGTAGACCAGGATGGGCAATTGTCACTTGAAAAATCCGCGCTCAAAGGTACCGCATTGACAAATGTGGACGGTACATTAAGCCTGGATAATTCTGTGGTTGCATTGGACGAAATGAATTTAAGTACTCGTGGACGCGAAACCATTAAAGATTCCACCATCACTACCGGGAAGTTAATCGATAACAGTCAATTACTCTATCAAGGTCAAGCAGCCCTCTTTACTGAAAGTTATGAACATGGTGGAAAAGTAACTTTTCTTAGCGCACCTCATGGGGGAAGCAATAATGGCAACCTGTTTTATGTAAAATCCAAAACAGCAGATTTACATGGGGCTTCAGCTATCGATAATGCGGTTTTTGATATTGAGCATTTTGCCCATGCTACGCAATTTACTTCCGGTCTGGGACGATACGGAAACTATGGTGTGACCAGCAATCTTGAATTGGATACGCTGGATTATATGACTCTTAATTCGCCCTTTTATCGTGATTGCAATTTGACTGTAAAAGCCAGCGGCATAACGATGACGGCAGATTACAACAGGGCAAAAGATCTCAGCCTGATTTCCACTGTGGGTGATGTCTCCTTATTAAGCACTATTATTAATAATAATTTGTATGTTAAATCTGCTGGAAGTATTCGAACTAACCATACTCTCTACAGTAATGGGCTAGCAAATTTTGAGGCTTCAGGTGGTTTTTATAATTTAGGCGGAACAGTTAACGCTAACACGGTCGCTATTAAAGCCAGCACCATTAAGAACGTCTCTGCAGGCTCTCATGCCGCGTCGGTGGCTTGGGGGGTACCGATGGGGAACGCTGGCATTATTAATGGCCGCACAGATGCCTATCTAGAGGCAACCGCAGCTAATATTGAAAACTATGGCGGGATTATTCGTTCAGGAAATTACACGCAGTTAATTGCCCGGGGAAGTGTCCTTAATCAGTGCAATATAGGTTCTTACCAAGGTGCTTATGATTTGATTACTACCTATAATGGCGGCCTGATTGCCGGTGGTAGCGGCGTGGGCACCAATGGTATTGGCCTTTATATTAAAGCTGACGGCCAAGTTTATTCAGATGCCTCCAATTTCGTCAGTAATGGCGTCAATTATATCGAAGGGGACAAAGGCCTTGAATTTGCTGCCCGGCAAGAAACCCATATTTCAAATATTACAACCACTAAAAATTGGTACGGAAAAACTACCCGTCATGTAACCATGACGACTACTGTTACCAACTCTGTGGTTCATTCTGCAATTGGACAGAATATTTTAGTCACTAAGCATGGAGGAGTTAAATCAGTAGCAACCCGTTTCTCATCGCCTGGAGGAACGCAAATTTATGCCCGTGATAATGTTGATTTATATAGTCTAAGGACCGAATCGCGCGATTATCAATCCACGCGCAGTTTGTGGGGATTATCAAAACACTCCCGATTACAAATTGATCAGGAGTCCACCCCGACCTTATTTATTGACAATGGGGTAACACGTATCCATTCTTCAGAAGGCTCTATTGACGCACGTGGTGCTTATTTTACAGGTGCTGGCGATTTAGACTTAAGAGCCCATGGTCGCATTAAGTTTGGCGTGGATATTCTTGACCATGACGTTGTGGAAAAAACACGACGTTTAGGCATCTCGGTACCTGGTATGGGAGCCTGGCAAGCTTGGAAGAGCACTGGTAACTTGATGGATACACTCACTGCTGAAGATGCAACCTTAGCCAAGCTAAATTCCATGCTATCCAGTAACAATACGAGCGAATTATTAGCTAACTCAGCCAACTTGGGTATTAATTTGTATAACACCACAAATGGCATAATGCGCGGTCTTGGAAACGATAACCTGACTAGTGAATTATTAGCACGCTATGGACTTGGAGGAGCCAATGGATTTTCTCCAACCATTACTCTCTCTATGACTGAAAGCAGAACAACAGCCCAATACCAAACGCAAGGGGTAGGTGGTGTTAATCGAGGTGGCGATGTTTACCTCGAAGCCAGCGAAGGGATTGACCTGGAAAATGGAGTTCGGGTTCATGCAGGCGGCGATATGGAAGTTAATGCACCTGAGTTGATCGCTAAAGCAGCGGAGTTACATTCCTGTGTTGATCAAAAAACGACAGCCCAAAGCCTCGGGCTCTCTCTGACTGGGGAATTGCAGGATGCGTCTGTCGGATATTCTCACCAAAAGACACAGGCAACCCATTATGTAAATGCCGAGTTATCTGCTAACGGCAATATGGATTTAAATTACCAAGGGGAGGCCATGCATCATGTCAGGCTCGATGGCGGTCGAATTGAGGCACGTACGCTGGATGCCAAAATTGAAAAATTAGATGTGATTGACAAGCAAGACCTGACAGTGACTCAAACTGAATTTGCCAGTGTCAGCCTGTCAGGTCAGGTATCTGCCTATAAAGGTAAAGGGACGTCAGCCATTACTACTGAGCATAGCGCTATCCATGTTATTGAGGGGATTAATAACAACGGACATTCCTTTCATGTTGATGAAGCCTCCATGCATGGCGGAGAAATTCTTACGGAGGGTGTCAATACTATTCAAATTGACCGACTAGTTACTGAGCAAGTCGTCGATCACCAATCTTACAGCGGGATTGGCATTAGCCTTAATGTGAATGACTTGCAACGTTTAACAGGTCAAAAAGCAACAAATGAAACAGGTGAACAGGCCATTGCTGTTGCTGAGATGAGTTTTGACCGCATTGATTATAAGGCAGAAAAAACGGCGGTGATTCACGGAACCCAAGGGACACAGGCACAGATTAAAGAATTGGTTGGCGAACTGCATACTGAATCTGTTGATGGAACCAAGGTTATTAAACAGGATGAATTGCATTTAACTTTAGATATTCCTGTTACTAATAGTGATTATCTTGAGAAATCCCGTGCCAACATTCAAGCCGGTTTAGATAAAATTTCCATAGCTTTAGGGATAAATGAGGTACCTGAAGTTGAGATACCTTTGCTGGATGAAAAAACACTGCCTTCAAGAAGAAAGGATGATGATGAGGAAGAAGAGGAGGAAGAAGAAATAGACAATAGTCTTGAAAAAGACAAGACTAGTGAAAGAAAAGAATCCGCTTCTGAGCGAGAAAAGAGTGCTGAAGAAAAGATTGTATTCTCTCCTGAGGAAGAAAAAGCGCTTCTAGAGGCTGCTTTTTCACTCATACCGAGTGAGGAGCAAGAGCAAATTAAAATACTTGTTTCTGAGCTTGAAAATAAGCGGAAACAAACTGGGAAAGTTGATCCAAAGTCCCAGATGGTTCTTCAACAACAAATCAAGTCTGCCATTCTGCAAGTATTTAAAGCTGCTTCAGAAGATAGCTGGGGTCGGCTCAGTAAGCAATTGGGCCCCGGGACTAGCGAAAAACTTGGCAAGATTCTTTCGTCTCCCGATGCGGCCTCTAAACTAGGGATCAAAACTTATTTGGGTACTAAAGGTGTATTCATTACGTTTGCCTTCAATCTTGGTTTGAAATCCGTAGATGGTGATAAAGATCTACTTAAAGAAGCAATTACTGATACGGCAGGAGATATTAGTTTTGGTATTTTATTAAGTTATACCGCCGGCTCTTTAGCCGGCCCCATTAATTGGACCTTTGTTGGTTTAGGGATTGCTGATTCATTTTTATATGATGAAAAATCCGTCGATCAATTATTCAAGGATAGCCTCAGCACGATGCGTGAAGGCCAAAAATTGCTTGACCAGGGTGCGCTATCAGAAGGTCTTGGCGCGCAGATTACTGCTTCCGCACAACTAAAATTGGCCAGTCAGGCCCAGGCCGCTCACTATCTGTTGACATGGCCATCTTATTTCGCAAAGCCTTTTAGTTACGTTTGGGATAAAGTAGCAGGAAAGCGGGAAATCCCTGAGGCTCCCCAAATACCTACCCCCGCACCCAATCGCAATAGTTTCTTTTCCCAAACACCCGGTAAATCTGGAGACCAGAAAAAAGAAAATGTTGTAAAGGAAAGTTACTCACAACAGGAAAAACGTTCATGGTGAACTTGAAAAAAACAAAGCTAGTGTTGCTACTTTTCCTTTTACTAGGGTTAAGTCACGCCAGCTTTGCCCAATTAACTCCATGGGAAAAGCTCGAGAAACAATATTTAGTCGCAAAGAAACAAGGGCACTTCCAGGAAGCCCTTACGTTTGCGCGCCAGGCTTTTGCGGTAGCTAGGCATAGCGAGCTGAAACAATTCCCCATGAGTTGTCTTTATTTAGGCGCAGCCTATCATGATCAGGGTAACTATAAGCATGCTGAAATGATGTATAACTATGCTTTGTCCCTGTGGACAAAGATTTATGGCTCCGATAGCCTTGCAGTTGCTGGAGCAATGGATAGTCTTTCTAAAAATTATTCTGCCCAAGGAAAATATAAAGAGGCAGAGCAGTTTGCTCGCAAAGCGATGAGAATCTTAGGTAAAAAATACGGTAAAAATGGCCGCATGTGGGCTTCACAGCTCGCTAATTTAGGTTGGATTCAAGATGAACAAGGCAATTATTTAAAAGCTGAGGCGCTCTATAAGAAAGCACAAGCACTCTTGGAGAAAAAGCCTGTGCAAAACGTACGTCAACTTGCTACTTTATTAAACAATCTCGCTTCTCTTTATGAAACACAAGGGAAATATGAAATGGCCGAGCAACTTCACCATCAAGTCATACAAATGGTCGAACGAGCTCAAGGGCAAGACCATCCAACGTTAGCTACAAATTTCAATAATCTAGGCTCCCTCTATATTACTCTAGGGCTTTATAGTAAAGCAGAGCCACTTTTGAATCGTGCTTTATTCCTTGAAAAAAAATATTATGGCTCAAAACATATTATGACAGCGGTCACACTCAATGATTTAGGTCTCTTATACACGGAGCAAGGGAATTATCAGAAAGCCATATTAATGTATCAGCGCTCTTTAACAATTGATAAAAAAATAGAGAGGGAGGGACCCGATGTTGCAACTTCTTTAAGTAATCTTGCCAGAGTCTATCGAATTCTCGGGCAGTATCATCAGGCTGAAGAATTTGCTTTGGAAGCTCTAAAAATGGATAAAAAATTCTTACCAGCAAATCATGCTTCCATTGGGCGTGATTTGAATAATCTTGCGAGGATTTATGACGCTCAAGGGCAGGCGGCGAAAGCTGAGGATTTATACCAGCAAGCGGTATTAATTTTAGAAAAAGCCTATGGGACTGAACATCCTGAGTTTGCCACTTCTTTGAATAATCTTGCGACTGTTTATGCTGAAAAAAATCAACACCAAAAAGCGGAACAACTTTATCTGCGTGCCATTGCTATCAACGAAAAAAGCTTACCCCCGGAAAGCCCGAATGCAGCTGATGCATTGCATAATCTGGCAGAGCTTTATCTTCGTGAAGGTAAGTACAGCGAAGCGGTAACACTTTCTCAACGGGTAGTTAACTTGAGACAAAAGGCTTTAGGCGTTAATCATCCTGAGGTGGCTAGCAGTTTGAATAATTTGGCACAGGCCTATTCCAATCAGGCTTTATACGCCAAAGCAGAGCCCCTTTACTTGCAAGCCATAGGCATTGTTGAAAAAACGTTGGGACCCGAACACCCTGATCTGGCTACCTATATGAATAATCTTGCCGAATTATACCTGGCTGAAAAACAGTACGCCAAGGCGAAACCGCTCTTTGAAAAAGCGTTGCTAATCAGTACCCAAAGCTTGGGTGCCAGACATCCCACGGTATTGGCAATTCAGCACAATTTAAAACAATGTAAGGAATGAGTCTATTGGGCCAGGCGCTCAGGGGAAAGCTGGCTTAATGACAGAAACCGGGATATGGCGAAGCAAGCTGCGGAAGAGTGGTAGACACACCGAGCTTGATGAATGCTCATGAGTGCTGAAGAAAGTCAGATAATAGGGCTGCGATTTGAAGTCCCTCCAAATGCCTACTAATATGACATAAAGTAAGGCACAGGGAGAGTACCATGATTAAAGCCAAAGGATATGCTGCAAAATCCCCTACGAGTTTGCTTGAGCCGTTTGCTTTTGAGCGCCGAACCCCTGGCAGTGAAGATGTACACATTGCCATTCTGTATTGCGGTATCTGCCATTCTGATCTGCATACAGCGCGCAATGAATGGCAAGGGACGGTTTATCCGGTTGTACCGGGTCATGAAATTGTTGGCAAAGTGATCAAGGTTGGGGACAAGGTAAGCCGATTTAAAGAAGGGGAAACCGTTGCGGTTGGGTGTCTTGTCGGCTCCTGCCAGAAATGCGCCAGCTGTCAGGATGGACTGGAGCAATATTGCGAGACTGGGCAAGTATTCACTTACAATAGCCCGGAGAAAGAAACGGGTGCGATGACCTATGGCGGTTATTCCGACAGCATTGTCGTCAATCAGGATTTTGTTTTAAAAGTACCGTCTTCCCTGGATGTTAAAGCCGTTGCTCCCTTACTTTGTGCCGGGATTACCACGTATTCACCAATGCGTCACTGGAACGTTAAAAAGGGAGATAAAGTAGGTGTGATTGGCTTAGGTGGCTTGGGACACATGGCTATTAAAATTGCCCATGCACTGGGTGCTGAAGTCACTATGGTAACAACCTCGCCAGATAAGGAAAAAGATGCCAGGCGCCTGGGTGCATCCAAGGTTTTAATTTCTACTCATGCAGAAATGATGGCTCAATTTGCAAACTATTTTGATTTTATGATCAATACCATTCCCAGGACTCATGATCTTAATCCTTACCTGAATTTACTAAAGCGCGATGGCACGATGGTTATTGTTGGCGCAGTGGAGATACTTCAATCGCCATTAGATACGCGTCCTTTAGTTTTCGGGCGCAAGAGTGTTGCAGGGTCGCTGATTGGTGGAATTAAAGAGACACAGGAAATGCTGGATTTTTGTGCTAAACATAACGTATTACCTGATGTCGAAATGATCCCGATTCAGAAAGTTAATGAAGCCTACGAACGTATGTTAAAGAGTGATGTGAAATATCGTTTTGTTATTGATATGGCCTCATTAAAACAATAAAAGTTCATTGCAGGGGAAAACCCCAGGCAGGCTTGAATTATCCTGCCACATCACCAAGATACGCTGGCGGAGGTGGAGGCATGATAAGACTGACTTGCACGCTATTGTTTATGTTTATACTGACTAATGGGCTGGCTTATACGCCTCAATTTAATAAGGCAGAGCAGGTTAAAAAGCTTAATCCCTTGCAGTATGACGTTACTCAAAATCAAGGAACAGAAAAAGCCTTTGATAATCCTTATTGGGATAATAAAGCAGAAGGTATTTATGTTGATATTATTTCAGGGGAACCCTTGTTTAGTTCCAAAGATAAGTATGATTCAGGAACTGGATGGCCCAGTTTTACAAAACCAATCGATGCGTCCTATCTGGTTTTGCATACTGATAGAAGTTATTTCTTCATTGTACGAACAGAAGTTCGTTCTAAATACGCAAACTCCCACTTAGGCCATGTCTTTCAAGATGGCCCCAAACCAACCGGGTTACGCTATTGTATGAACTCTGCCGCCCTGAAATTTATTCCGAAGGAGAAAATGGAACAGGCCGGTTATGGAGAATATCTTTATCTCTTTAAAGATTGACTCCCGAGAAGACAGACTTAAAAGAAATTATCCATTTAAGCGATCATTGACTGGAAAAGCGGTCATTTTTCTCTTTTGGGAACTCCAAAAAAAAAGAACTTAAATTACTGCTAATTTGTACTAAATGCCCATTTTAGTATCATGTTAACTTATCTCAAAACAATTAGTGTCATTTTTTTATTCATGATGAATTTATAAAATCTAATCTGTTAATATTTTGTTAATAATTGCTCTTTATAGTTAGCGCAAAAATAGAAGAAGCTAGACATAAAGAGGTTAAAAATGAGTAGAGAAAAAAGAGAAGCGCCTACAATGGAGGCGCAAAATACATTACGCGCAAGATGGGCTGGGATGTTCGGTTTAACGCGACAAGAATGGCATCAAATGACTTGGAGTGCTTTAAATTTCACTACTGTGGCTGCCATAACCAGCGGTAGTATCTCACTGGTACAGAGCCCGGCAAGAACTGCGCTTGCGCACCTGAGCATGAATGGAACGTTTATGCCTCCCGGCACCACCCCCAACATTGGTTTCTTAGCAATTATGAGGACTTTGTATGCTGGGACCACGATGTCTTTAAAAGGTTCAGCAGTAAGAACCGCTTATGTGACTGGCGTTAAAGGGAATAAACCTGTTGAGGGTTTAAGTGAAGAAGCTGCTTCTCTAATTAGAGAAGAAGAACTGATTCAAGAAGGGAGAGCCAAGCAACTCTCGAAGCAAAAGATGGGATTTGTTGCATCCGCGACTTTAGGTGATATGTTCGTAACCCAGGTTCCCGGCACATACACGACGTTGCGAAAAATACCCGGACTGTTACCTGATAATTTTAGATTTACCAAGCCTGCTAACATTTTGCAGGCCATGAAAGCAGGATTTATACCGGCTTATCTGGCTGGATTGACTAATTACACCAGTCTTCTTGTTATGGAGCCCTACATTGCGGGATATATGGCGAGGAATCTACGTATCGAGGATAGAAAGGCCCAGCACTTTCTTGCGGGTGCTGTCAGCGGGTCATTAGCTGCCTTCTTCGCCTATCCTTTCGCTGCTACTTGCGATTATATGGTAGTTCGAACGTCTGTTACCAATCAAGGTATCTTATCCAGTAGAAGTACTCTGAGCATAGCCCAAGAGATTGCTAAAACAGTTAGAGATAATCCAAAACAAGCCATCCATACATTTTTTGGAAATGCTGCCAAACAGCTGCCTATAAGAATGGGGCTCACTGCAATCATTTATTCTATCGTATCAGGGGTTGGTGAAACATTGGGAACTGAGCCATTGAAAGCGGTTGTTCCTGAGCGGTTCCAGCCCGGAAATAATTCACAGGGATTTTTTGCTAAACCCCCTGTTACTGAAGAGGGCTCTTCTGTAGGGAATACTCAAGTCCCACCTCAAGAAACTCCCAAAGGGCCCTAACCAGTTAGGGTGCCCGGGCAGGAAAACCATCTTTGTGTTATAAAAATGGTTTTCCTGCCTGATTTGCTGTATAATGGACATTTTCAAGCCAACTAAATTTATTAGGGATAGAATTATGTTACGCTTTTTTCAAAATGCAGCTTGGCAGACTGCCAAAGGCACTGGAAGTATTTTAGCTGCAGCGACTGTTACTCATGTGACCTACTCCCTGGGTTCCTATGCGTATAGTTATCTAAACTCAAAGCTTCCGCTATTCTCAAACAATCCACCACTGCCCCCTAAAGATAAAGGGACTACCGATCATTCAAATGATGAAATAAATTCAGGATCGCATGGACTGGGCTTTTAAAACGCTCACCACACCCTAGCCCCGCCAATTTTCTGCCTTCTGGAAGAAGTCCAGGAGGTTGGATTACAATGACTGAATTAACGCTTCAGATGAATTGATATATAACTTGTCAATAATCCTTGTAATTAGAGAAGCTGGGCCAGGGGCATCGCAGGAAGTGGGGCCAACGCAATGGGCATAAAACTCCACTGCATTTCTAGCAGCGATGTACCGGTCTTCCTCCACTGAGTGAAAAACGCCAATAATGGCAGAAAGCAAACTGCCTATACCAGCTACTCGTTGCAGCAGATTGGAGTCAAAATTAAAAGAGTCCACTTTATCCTTATCAGCCACAATATGTCTTTTTCCACTGACAACAACCGTTAACTTGTATTTCCCTGCTAATAGTTGAGCTTTTTCAGTCATGACCGTAAGATTGGTGACACTATGATTTTGGAGCCCGATTTGCCCAGTCAATAAACCGTCAATTTCACTGGGATAAGCGCGAATAACGGAAATAGCATGATTATTGATAATTTCGATGGCGGTATCCGTTCTATAGTGACTGGCCCCCGCGCCTACCGGATCTAAAATAATAGGGATTTTGAATTGATTCGCTGTTTTACAGATGTGATTACACAGTTTGATAAAATCATTGTCCAGTTTTCCCAGATTAATCACAACCGCCTTGGATAGGTTCAGTAACTCCTCAACTTCTTGCCTGGCATTATTCATAATAGGTAATGCACCGATACTCCGCACTCCATTCGCTACCAGGTCGACCGGGAAATAGTCCGTCATATTGAGTATGAAAGGTCGTTGCTCCCTAATTTTAATTAGAATGTCCCTTATCTTCGGCGTCATACCAATTCCTTTTTAAGTCCTGTGGCAATAAAACATCATAACTGTTGTTTTTCTAATATAAAACCATCAATCCTGTTGTTTCTGCGAGTTAGTTTTTTACTGCCATCTGATCCAGTTTTATAAATAGCAACTATCCTAATAGAAGAGCATGGACAAAACCAATTCAATTAAGGTGACCATCTATTATGATTTGGCTATATCTGGTTGTTGGTGCACTAACTGCTTTACTCGTCGGTGGATTGCAATATTATTTCCGCAATAAACCCCAAACGACATTCGGGATAACTGCTTTTGCAGTCGTTGTTGTTCTGCTGATAGTGAAATGGTATGGCGTACCTTACTACCAGGCCTGGAGCTTTGAGAGTGATTTAAGGAAAGAGTCTACTTTCTTCGATTTACTTGCCCAAAAATCACCGCAGGCGTTTAAAGAATATATCGATAAAACAAAAAAAGACATCATTCATAATGATTCACAAAATGTTATTGCCTACACCAGTGAGTTGGTTAGCTCGCAAATGACAAAATATGGTGCACAGGCAACCAATGAAGCCATTTATAACCAGGTCAAAGCCACTATTGATTATTACAATAAACTTGACGCAATTAATCCTGTATTAGTCTTATTCCTGGAATACCCCAATATTTTTGCCGATAAATTGAGTGAGAAGGAAATAGAATCAGTCTCCGAAGGTCCTGAAAACCCTATACCAACAGCCAATCAGAACATCATAAAAAGTGCGTTGGAAACGCCTCAGCCTCCGTTGTCTAAAGCGGATAGGATCAAGGCTCAAATGATACTCAACAAAATCATTGAAACACTATCAACACAGTATGGTGAGAAAAAGGTAGAAATGACTTTTCAACATCCTGATGATCCCGCTTTAGATAAAAAGACGGCAGCAGAAATCATAATAACCTTTTATCAATTACTGGTTGAAAGAGGGGAAAAAGATACGGGGTTAGTGATTAGATATATCTCGAGTTCGAATCGTTGAATTGCTTCGTCGATACGGTGCTCGAATCTTCATGGACTGACGTGTACACTGAGGTTCTGCACGAGTTTCGAAAAGAGTAATACGTTATAAGGGAATGGGAATGTTTCAATGGATAAAAAATTGGTGGCATGGGTATCTTATCAGGCACTCAGCAATCACCGATATGGAATGGCAAACTGCTTTTAGAAATTTATCGTTGCTCCATCGTTTAAGTGAGGACGAGAAGATAAAGTTAAAAAAATTAGCCATTTTATTTCTTCACTATAAGTCCCTGGAAGGTGCGGGAGGTTTTGAAATAACCTCCTCTGTACGCATAGCCATCGCGCTGCAGGCTTGTCTGCCAATCTTAAATCTTGGATTAGACTGGTATGAAGGATGGGTTTCCGTCATTATCTATCCTGGCGCTTACCGCAGGGAGAATGTTGAAGTGGATGAATGTGGCATAGTCCACCAGGGCGTGGCGAATCTGAGTGGTGAATCCTGGCAACACGGTCCGGTCATTTTGTCCTGGGGGGATACCTTAAATCACAGTGAAAATGATGGTTCTAATGTAGTGATTCATGAATTTGCACATAAATTAGATATGCTCAACGGAAAAGCCAATGGTTTGCCACCGCTCCATCAATGGATGTCGGTACGACAGTGGGCAACGGTTTTCAATCGCGCCTATGCCGACTTGGAAATCCAGTTACAACAGCACAAAACGATTCCCATTAATCCCTATGCATTGACCTCCCCGGCCGAGTTTTTTGCTGTTTTTAGCGAGATTTTTTTCGAGAGGCCGATGGTTATTAAACGGTATTATCCTGAGGTTTATGAGTTACTGAGGAGATTTTACCGCCAGAATCCATTGAGGCCGCCAGAGAAATGAGGGCAACCGTGTGATTGGCCAGGTAGATTGCCCCCATTGGATAACCCTAATCAGCATCAGGTGGTTTAAGATCAGTTTTTAAAGGATTGAGGGTGCTTGATTGTTTTTGTATTGCGGCGTTGGTCATTGAGGGAGCACTGTTTTTCTCTCGTTGATCCACGACTGCACTAAACTGGCTTATCTCAGTAATTCGTTGACTTTGCTCGGCACTGCCAAATTTTTCCTGGCGTGCCTCCTCTTGCAGCTGGCTTTTTATATTCGCCGCACTGCCTTCATAGAGCTTGCCAGAATTATTTGAATACATGTAGTTGTCTATATTCTTGAGGCCATTATCGCTAGTGAGCACACCGCCGCAGCAAAATGAACACATCCTGGCTTCATCTTCATAAAACTTTTTCTTCTGCTGCGCAGAAAAGGAAAGGATGGGTGGAAATTCGTCTAACAACGATTTTCTTCGTTCATTATCGGGATCATTATCGTCCAAACATTCTTTTTTATACCGATCAATAAAGGGTGAATCCGATGTGCCAGGGACCAGGTTTTGAAAATAGAGCAAATCTTTTGGTTCGTTACGCGCACCCATTTTACTTAGTTTCATAGTTTCCCTCCATTCCCTTTTTCCTCTTCAATCGTCGTTTTTTACACGTTTTAACTGACCGTGGTTATAAGGTATTGCTCATTGATAAAGCCTATCACATTAAGAATAGCTCGGTTTTTAAAGGTGATTTTAATTGAAACTATTGAGGTTAAGTAAGAAACTGTAAAGTATACTCTTTTTGTTTTATTTTAAGAGTGAAAAGGTTATTAAGCACCCAAAAGGCCGCTTGTGGAAAAACTGACAAAGGGGAGGAATCCCTTGCTCAGGTTAAATCGTTTGACTCCGACTTCTCCACGTCTACTCTTATTTCAGAACTGATCCTATACTAAGCAGAGTAATTGGGGTGTAAAACCGTGACAAAATAGACAAGGAACTTCTATGTTACAGAACCCGCTCGATAATCGCTCCCTTTATAATTGGTACGATTTTACTATGAGGGCTATTCAGCCTTATTCGGATTATTGCCACACCCTATCAAAACGCTTTCAACGGCTGGCAGATACCTTGAGCCTACCAATGACTATTCCCTTTCTTTCTGAATTACAAAATGAACTATTAAAAAATATCGCCCAAGCAGGAATACAAAATTACAGGGAAGTTGCTGGCTACCTGTATGTATACCATATGATCACCAATATTTATGAAAAACCGGCATTTGATATCAAGGAAGTTAAATTAGGCGATGACTATTGTGATATTTATGAAGAAACCATCGATCAAAAAAGTTTTTGCAATTTAATTCGCTTTAAAAAAAGAGAGATCTTGCGGGAAAAACCCTTCCCTAAATTGCTGGTTGTTGCACCTATGTCAGGCCACTATGCAACCTTGCTCAGAGATACGGTGAGAGGACTATTACCTTTCTATGATGTTTACATCACCGATTGGAAAAATGCCCGTGATGTCCCGCTAAAAGAAGGGGGGTTTGATTTAGATGAGTTTATTGCTTATATCATTTCCTATTTCAAACTCTTAGGGCCTGATCTGAATGTTTTGGCTGTTTGCCAACCTACAGTTCCCGTATTGGCAGCGCTCGCATTAATGTCAACCGACAATGATCCCAAATTACCGCGCTCGGCTATCTTGTTAGGAGGGCCCATTGATACGTCTCAATCACCCACTGCAGTTAACGAACTCGTTGCTTCCAGGGATGATGATTGGTTTCATCAGAATGTTATTTCAATGGTTCCAAGTCGTTTTCCTGGGGCAATGAGGCTTGTTTATCCGGGATTTATGCAGTTGTCCGGTTTTATGAGTATGAATTTACCACGGCACATGGAGTCACTTAAAAATGCTATTAATAGCTATGCCGTAAACCACCGCGATAAGGCATTGAAAATTATCCAGTTTTACCTTGAATATTTTTCTACAATGGATTTAACCGCTGAATTTTATATGCAAACGATTCATACCGTCTTTCAAGAGCAATTACTGGTAAAAGGACGCTATAAATCAAAAGGAAAAGACATTCGATTACACGATATAAGAAATACTTCGCTGTTAATCATTGAAGGTGAGCGGGATGACATTACCGGCCTTGGACAAACCAAATCAGTCATTGATTTATGCAAAAATCTTCCTGATAAGATGAAAAAATATTATCTGGCGGAAGGGGTCGGCCATTATGGATTATTTAATGGCAGTAAATTTCGCAAGATGATCGTTCCTGAAATCAATAAATTTATTGGTATATAAAAAACACCCCTACCAGGTAGGGGTTGAAAATAAATGAGTGCTGATCACTCAACAGCTATTTTTTCCGCTGCAATTTGGTTGAAAGAGGATTCATAGCAAAAGGAGTGTCAAACTTATCATTTTGATCCATTTCCTCTTCCTCCTCATCTTTGTCCTCCTCAGGATCCTCTAATGGGTTTATTGGTATCACGGGAACTGGCTTTGGAGGACTTGGTTTGGGTTGAGCGCCAAGCCCCTTTAGCATTTTGGAGTCAGAAAGCTCTGTATTTGTATCTTCTTCTACCGTGGGATCTTCTTTTTCAAAGCTTTCCTGTTTATCTTCTTCTTTCTTATCCTTATCACTTTGGGGTAAAAACATTAACTGAAACGTTAGCAAAAAACTTTTCATCATATGAATAAGCCAATCAAAAGGTTTCTTCTCATCGATGTCTTTTGATTTATCCAATTCATGATTCAGTTCGCTTTGAAGCTCTTTTCTTTCCTGCTCCAACTCTTTGTCTTTTTGATCAGCCATCATTCTTCTCGCTATCAATCAGCCTGTTAGACCTATTATACAATTTATGTGATCATGTTTTGACCATTTTTAATGTAAAATATTAGAAAACGCTTCTTTACTATCCATTATAGTCCACCGATCGCCGACCAGTAGCTTATTCATAAAAAAATCAAATAATTCAATTGGTTATCAAATTGAAATCGTCAGTCCTTCTTATTGTTTTATGACAGGTTACCTATGCCGGGCCTGTTGGAAAGAATATAATGAATCACTGGAATGATTTAGGTGAAGAGGCAATGGCAGCAGATAATCAATGTTACTGGGTTTACATTTTACTGTGCAGCAACAATACCTATTACACCGGCTATACCACGGATCTTGATAAACGCTATCAATCCCATGTTAATGGTACGGGACGATGTAAATATACACGCAGTTTTAAACCGGTTTGTATCGCCCAGTCCTGGAAAATTAATGGCTCCAAGGCTCAGGCATTGAGAATAGAACGCTACATTAAAAAGCTGTCTCACCGTGATAAGCAAAAAATTATTGCAGAACCACTGGACTTTTTAACCCGGGTAATGAGTGAGTCAGGAGTAGCGTAAATAAGGCACCATTTAGCAATTCGGGTTAAAGCCTGCAGGCTTTAACCCGGAAGATTATCCCCGTCCCTCATTAATTCCAGCGGGAAGCCCCGTAATACCACCAGGACAGAAGGTGATGATATAACTGGTAGAATTAGGTTCCCCGGCCACATTGATATTATTGGTACAACCAAAACCACTGGTTTTGTCATCAAAAGGATAAACATAGGCTGAGGGGCACGCCTGCTTCATCCATTGAATCATCGGTTGAACAAGGGAATTCCACTGAGCATTGGTTTGTGGTTGCGAAGCGCCCACTTGCGTACAACTTTGGGTATTGGAATTGGCAGCAATAGCCACATTATTTGTTTGCGCCGGATTCCACCAATCCGCACAGCCGCAACATTGCGCGATGTCGGTCGCTGAGTATCCTGGATAGGCATTATAACAAGTATTATATCTTGGACCGGTATAACCAGTAGGAACAGCGCATAGCATCAAATTAGATAACACTGCTCCAGATGGATAAAACGGTGTAGTCGCCGTGGGGAGTGCTTGATTACATTTAAAGTAGCTTTGCACTGCGGCAGGAGGATTAGCGCCACAGACTTGATCAGCAGACCAGTATCCCAGGAAATTTCCACAGACCTGGTTAAAACTGCTATCGAGCCCACAGAATGTATTCGCTGGGCAACCCTGATTGCCTGCAGTAATAGAGCAAGATGTTCCGCCGTTCGTAACCCAATAAAATCCATTACCTGGCACTTGATTAATAACCGGCACTACCGCGTTATTCCAATTGCAGGCACCAAATCCATTGGTTGCCACGTTATTACCCGGTGTTCCGCAATTGTAATTATTGGGAGTGGCCGGAATAGAAGTTGCCCCGGATTGATAATAAACCGGTTGCATGGAAATCGGGATGTGGAAACCATTGATCACTTCCACATCATAGCTATCTGCACTGGTAAGATTCATAGTGATTTCAGCCTGGGTTGCTGGTTGGGTGAACCCTACTCCCGGTGCACAGGCTGTACTACCACCGCTATTACCGCAAGAGGCTTGCTGGCAGGAAGATGTTCCGTTACATAGTGTACTTGCAGAGATATTGCCGCTCCATTGAATACTGGGATCGGTCCCTGGATTCACATCGATAGTCACATTATTGGTGCCGCCACTGGCAGTTAATAAATAAGCCTGGGGAGCAACAACAATATTGGGTGGGGGATTATTCCAATAGCATTTGTGAGTAGAAGTATTACAGCTGGTACCGGCAGGACAAGCTTGGGTTGGGCAATTCGGTGTACTGGTCAAGCTGCTGCCGTTGAGTGAAAACCACACATCGAAATCACAGTCATTGACCAAGGTAACAGTTCTGCTTGTTGGCAATGCCGTGACGACAGAGCCCGAAGTAATCGCCGTAGCAGCGGGTTGAGGAGCACCACTAACCGAATAAGGAACCTGCGCTGTTAACACATAGGTATCGGGTGGGTTATTGGCTACAGGTGCTGTGAAAGTTACGGTTAACAGGCAAGCAGCGTTGGTGAGGGTTTGCGGGATCAGACAACTGCCAGCGACTGCTGATAGCGTTGCTGAACAATCATTTCCTCCCTGATCACAACTAATCGTTGCCCCCCCGGGAATATCGACGGAACCGGTTGCTGTAAATAGAAACTGAACTTGATGGACACTGTTTTGCACAATCAACGGCGGTAAAGCGAACTCCGTCACGACCGTACCGACCAGAGGCGCTGCCGGATTCACTACCTGGGTTAACGTACTCATTTGAACCGGGCTATCGGGCGGGCCACTATAAGAAAGGCGTGCAGTGACTTCCTGAATCGAAGGAGTAGTCGAGGTCACCGTATAAGTCCCTTCTACATAGCAAGTTCCCCCGTTTGCCGGAAGCGTACCGATACAAGTGGAGGTGTGATTTGGTATCCCCAGTGTTTGCGTGACATCCACTGATAGACTCGTTGCATCGATTGCACTGTTGTTGGTGAAGGTAAATTTATAGCTGGAAGAGGAACCATTCGTTACCTGGAATGGCAAGGAGTCAGTCACAACCACTGTGACCGCACTTAACGATTGGCCCGTTGCGATTGTCGTTATTTCTGGTAAAGGAACTCTATCCCTGCTATAGCCTGCGATAGTCAATTTCAAGGATTTTTGGCCAATCACCAGTGGGTTTAAGGCGATAGTGACTGTACAGGATGCGCCTGAAGCTAATAGACGACCGGTGCATTGGTCATTAAAAATAAATTCCACCGAAGAACTTGTCAGATGCTCGATCACTAATGGCCTGACTAAAGAAAAAGGTAGCTGGTTAGTGAATGTATAGACAATGGTATACGTTTGACCAACTGAGGTTTGTGCAGGAAAGGTATTTGAAACCCGCCAGGCGATAGGATCTTTCCCTGCATAAGCAAAAAAAGCAACGAAGAATAGAAAAAAACTTGTGATGATACGGGCAGAGCGGTTCATGATGGTCCTTTCTCATTATTCTGATGGCGTTTAAACGCCATCTCGCTTAAAAATTACACTCATTGAAAATCAGTGGTATTTCGTTCTCATCCCTGGCCTGTTTGCGGATCCCCGCCTGTGCACAGGAATTGGTTCTAGCCATGAAACAGATAGGTCATTCCGAATACCGCAGCGTTGCTAGTCAAGTTTCGAGACGATAAGGTTGCGTTACTCCATTCTTGAAGACCTGGTCCTGAACGGAATTTACCTAAATCCGTGTATTCGTATCCTAAAGAAACCAACCATTGTGGTTTGACCGCCCAATCCAAGCCAGCACCTAACTGGTAAGCAAACGACGTTTGGTTGTGATTAGAAAACCCGGGGCTCACACGTGGTGTTACATTAGGCAGTACCGTTTCACTGTAGTCGCTCGCATGATTAATACTGACGCCAATACCACCCTGAACAAATGGCGCGACATGATGGATTTCCAGGAGATTAATTTTTGATGACGCTAAAATTAAATCGGATGACAGCTTCCATTGATAATTATAATTGGTGAACTCGGGCAAGCTGTACTGCCTAATTTGCCCGTTAATTGTTCTGTTAAAGAAATGAGAATAATTGATTCCAACCGAGACCGCCGGAACAATGAAATGAGTAAAGCGATAACCGCCACCAACCCCTAGCACCGCAGAGGATTCTGAGTCCATCGTATAGGTATCTTTATCACTAGGGCTAGAAAAACCACTGCCGTTATCCACTGTTAATTGATCATCGACATGGGTTCTTTGAGCGCCAATTTTTGCTGTCAAATACCAGCTATTATTTGCTTCCGGAGAAGAGGCGAACCAGGTTGTGGCTTTCGTGTTATTTGCTGCCTTGACTGGCGTTAATACAGGTGGATTAACCTGAACTGGATTAGTTTGCTGATGAGGGACTTTCTGTTTCCGTGTGCAGCATTGCTTTAAATTCCCTGAAAATTGTGCCCCAAGTTGATGGAGTTCCTGCGCATTGAGCGGTCCTATACGAACAGCAAACATAGTCGATACAGGGGTAATGGTGACAGGAAATTGGGTTTTGCTTTTAATTTTCCTGGCTATAGTTTGAGCGTTACTTTTGTTAGAAAACGCGCCTAATTGCAAGAAATAAATTTTCTTATGGGGGTTTCCCACAAAACGCACCGCATTTTGTGTTCCATAAATAACCTGTGATGACCAAGCAGTACTAATAGCGCAACAACTAAATAAGGTCAACAGCAAAGACAGGGTCCACGGACCCGGGTTAATCCTTAACAAAATTAAATCCATTTAATACTTCGAAGGGTAGAAAAGGTTACAATAATTTCCCTCCCAGACGCAAGGTCATTTTCGATTTGTTTATTAGGAATATCTCTATACATCGAGGTGCATTCAAGCCACCCTGTAGCCATTAATAAAGAGCCAAGTGATCTTCTGTTAATCTTTATGTAATAAAAAAGATCTAAAATAGAACTATGAGACCTATTATTAATAGGGGTCACCGTGCCTATTATTACTCCATTCTGGCAGTACCGCCATGCCTCTTTATTTAAGCACGATAAGATAAAGAAAAGTGATATTGAACAGTGTGTGAAAGACTGGACCAGAGGTGAGGAAGAAAATATTACCGTCAACGGAATCAGGTTTGACAAACTACTTGCATCGCGTGGACTGTCAGCCGAAACCCTAACCGGCGAACAGTTAAGAACAGTTTGGCGAGAAACGCTGCTTGCCGAGCTGCCAAAGGCCGAGCAAGATAAAATGCTTGCATTCATGGAACAACTATTTCATCAGGGCGGTGTGCCTTGTGCATTGCGAAGCCGGCTTACGGACGTCGCTTCAGCCAAAGGACATATGGTCGGGGCAAGTGGTGTTAATGGCACGATGAGTTTTTACTGTAGTAGACAATAAGCTGATTATCAAAGAAGACATGCATTTGGATAAAATGCTTTTGAATTCAAATTCCAAGCACGGCGTAAAGCCATTATTGGCAGCAGAAGGGGAGCATTTACTCAGTGGGACAGCCGTTTATTCTATTGATCTAACCGCTAAAGAACCTGCGGTAGAATGCGTCGACCTGGTATTAAATCACCACAACGATACGACAACAAAAATATTTGATACCCGAGGAATCCTTGCAAAAGTCGTGGATTTTTTGAAATCACTGACTGGTATGAATAAATTAGTCGATCCCACTGAAACACAAACACAAGCACCGAGTATGTAAGGGTAGGTTGGGTCACGACCCAACAAAAACCTCTGAAATATCATTTCAGAATTCTCAGCGATTGCGGAAGCTAATTCCAAACTCCGAACCGATGTAGGTTGGGTCACGACCCAACAAAAACTTCTGAAATATCATTTCAGAATTCTCAGCGATTACGGAAGCTAATTCCAAACTCCGAACCGATGTAGGTTGGGTCACGACCCAACAAAAACCTCTGAAATATCATTTCAGAATTCTCAGCGATTGCGGAAGCTAACTCCTGACTCCGAACAGAAGTAGGTTGGGTCACGACCCAACCTACATAAGGTAGCAATCCGCAATAGTCCTTTAAATCAACGTACTCTCCACCATGCGCCGCAACATGG